>NZ_CP190246.1:3427369-3738948 GCF_039652435.2 Niabella insulisoli
GCGAACGTTTCAGGTCCCAAAACCGCTGCCCTTCAAAAGCAAATTCTACAAAGCGTTCCGCGTAGATAAGTTTTCGCACGTCGTCGCGGCTACTGGCCGTGATACCATAATTGCCGCTTCCTGCGTCAATCCCTGCTCTTTGCCTGATCTGTTGCACTAAGGCAATCGCTTCGGGCGTTTTGCCCACTTCGTTGGCCGCTTCGGCAAGATTTAATAAAACTTCAGCATACCGTATCTCGATCCAGTCAACTGAATTCTGTGCCACTTCGGCTCTTTTCAACTCCGGCTGCATGCCTTTACGCGTGTACGTGCCGGTTCCTCCCCGCGCCTGTGGATCTAATTTATAGGCATCATCGTTGTTGGCTACCATATCGTCGGTATATTGCCTTCTGCCGGCAATCCCACCGCTTTCATAAACAGCGCCATTATACACGATCGATTCATCAAAACGCGGATCACGGTTTTTCCAGAATGTTTGTTCATCGTAGGTATAATTCGGGCTCTGCCCGATGGCATATCCATCTTTCATTGGATAAGCCTGCAACAGCGCCCAAACCGGGTTATCAGCGCCTGCGTCGTTGGCCGTTTGCGAGCCGGGCCTGGCGCCCTGTTCCCTTCGGCCATCAGTGCGTGTTGGAGCGGTAAACTTCACCGTAAGAATAGCTTCCTTATTTCCCTCATTGCCAACCGACCAAATGCCGGAGTAGGACGGATTTAAGCCAAATCCGTCGGCATCAAGCATAGTCTTAGCGGCGAGGTTCGCATCGTAAGCGGCCTGCCAATAGCTATTGCCATAGGGATTGGAAGGATTAAACAAGGGGCTTGCTTTATAAAGCGCCACGCGTCCCTTTAGTGCAGCCACCGCCGCAGATCCGATACGGCCTTTATCGCCGTCGGCAAAAACCTGTCCGTTTAGCAACTGGCCAGCTTTGGTAAGGTCGGCTTCAATAGCGGTAAAAACTTCCGCGGTTGAAGCCCTGGCCACCTGAAGGTCCTGACCCAATTCCTGCGGCTCGAGCAGTATTGGCACGCCGCCATAAACGCGCACTAAAAGGAAGTAGCTGTAGGCTCTCAAAAACAGCGTTTGCCCGACAATCTTATCTTTGGTCGCCTGATCCAGCGTTCCGGTTTCAATCTCCTTCAATAAAATATTCATTTGCCGGATATCAACATACTGATCTTCAAAAACACCAGACCAGGGGTGACTTGAAGCCTGTATAGAATTCTGATTGATAATGCCGCGCGTATCGTCAACGCCCAGTCCGCCATATAAGGCGCCGCTTCGTGCAGGCCAGCCGGGAGGCATTACCCTTTTATACAGATTAGCAAGATAGGCGTTGGCCAGCGCAGGATCGCTCCAGGTAAGCCCTGGCTCGATGGCGTTTAAATTTTTCACATTCAGGACGTTTTTGTTGCAGCCCAAACTCACAGCCATCAACACAAACAATCCGATCCATTTATATTTATATAATTCCATGTGTTTATTTTTTGAGTGTTTTTATGTGCTGAATTAAAGTGAAATGTTCAGCCCAAAAGAATACGTTTTAAAAATGGGATAAGAATCCAGCGAGCGCTGCTCGGGGTCATGCTCTTTAAACGAACTAAGCGTGAGCAGGTTGGTGGCGTTTAAATTGAGCTGAACGCCCTGAAGCCCCACACGGCTGATAATACTTTTGGGAACAGCATAAGCAATATTCAGGTTTTTCAACCTTACATATGCGCCGTTTCTGATCCAGAAAGTAGAAGACGACCCTGAGCGATCAGGATCCGTCCAGGAGTTGGATGGCGTGGGATATTTTCCGCCGGGATTCAAATCAGGCTCGTAAGCTTCGGTCCAAAGTTCGAAATAAGGACGGTCGGCCAACTGAAACACACCACCGGAAGCGTCGGTATTCAACGTTTTTACAAATTTGTCGTAAGACCCTACACCCTGCAAGAAAATATTTAAAGAGAAATTTCTCCAACGCAAATCAATCGGCGCCCCAAAGTTTAAACGCGGCACTGCATTCGTTGAAATAACCGTTTGGTCGTTGACATCCACTTTACCATCCGCACCGGGTGCAAATCCATCGCCATTAATATCTTCCAATAAAACATATCCCAGTTGAACGTCGCGGCCAAACTGCGTAAATCCGGCTGGAAGTGCGTCGATCACAGCCTGATCTTTAACCAGCCCTTTGGATACATAGCCGTACACCAATCCTGACGTGGGCTGACCGATTAGATTGCGATAGGCAGGCAAATTGGCCGACTGGGGCCAGCTTACATACTCATCGATTGCATAGCCCGCATTTAAACCAACGGAATAATAAAAATCGCCACGTGACTGTGCATAATTAATCGTTGCTTCCCAACCTCTCACTTTCTGCTCTCCAATATTCACCTGGGGCAGACTGGTGCCAAAAGTACCAGGAATGGTTTCACTTCTCGATACGAGAATCCGCGATCTTTTGGTGGTAAAATAATCAAACGAGAACGTAAGCGCGTCGTTAAAGAATCCCATATCTATACCACCATTAATTGTTTTATTAATGGCCCATGTGATATCAGGATTGGGAACGACATTTTGCGGCGCCAGCCCTGTCAAACTTGAGTTTGCAAAAACATAACCGCCATTACCGGTGCCGGTAAAACTATTCACCACATTGTAGTTGTTCTGAAACTGGAAGGGCGCAATATTCGTGCTGAGCCCGTCGATACCGTCGTATCCCGTCGTTCCGTAAGAAGCACGCACTTTCAAGGTGCTTATCGGATCAACATTAAAAAACTGTTCTTTACTAACGACCCAGCCGGCAGCCACAGAAGGGAAAAATCCAAACTGTTTGCCTTCGGGGAATATATAAGAGCCGTCCTGACGGAATGAAAACTCAGCGATGTATTTAGAAGCATAGTCGTATTTAGCCCGGCCAAAATAAGACAGGCGCGCCTGGTTCAACTCTGAACCATTGAAATTGCGGCGTTCCCTGGCCGGATTGGCAGCTAGTATCTGATCGATATTCGGCGTCAATAAATCTTCGGCCGTTCCATTCATATATTTACGGCTAAATTGGTATTGCTCCACCCCTACAAAAGAAGTCAGGCGGTGCTGGCCAAAAGAACGCGTATAATCAATAAACATGTTGGTTTGATACCGTTCATCGAGATAGGTTTCTTCATCAATTGAAGTGAACGATTTGCCATAGTTGTTGACCACCCGGTTGTTGGCATCAAATTTTAACGGCGCAAGTTTTAGCAGGTCAATACCTGAAGAACCCACCGTTTGTACACGGTAGCTGATATTATGTTCGCCGATAAAATCTTTTTGGAAAAGATTATCCTGTCGATAGTTTCCTAAAACCCTTAATGAAAGCCCTTTAACCTGAGGTATTTGGAGCTCAGCGTTCACCACCGCATTGAACGTGTTATAAAGGATATCGCGATAGTTCACTGAGTTTACGATCTGCGCAGGGTTAAAGCCCCATCCGGGTTGAATGGTCGGATATCCTTCAGGATCGTCGGCAGTAGTCGGCGTTCCATCTGCTTTCGCATAGAAAGGATATAAGCGCGATAAATTAAACGTAGGGCGGTAGAAATCAGCCACCGTAAAACCTTCACCTCCATCATTGTCGTAAGGCCAGAAAAAGCGATTGGTATTCCTGCGATTAAAACTGATGTTTGTTCCCACTTTTAAATTTTTGGAAACGTCTGCATCAACTTTGGCTCTCAATGTATATTTATCAAAGCTGGTATGGTCATAACTTCCCTTGTTGTTGCTGTAATTTCCCGAAAAAAAGTAGCGCACATTGTCGCTTCCGCCCGAAACGTCGAGGCTGTGTTGCTGTGCGAAAGGGTTTCTCCAAAGAATATCATTCACGCTTTGCGGCTGGATGGTTCTGGCGTAGGCAAGCGCTTCTTCGTTAAAGGGTACCTGAAAATTCGGATCGGGATTGGCGCTGGCGCGGTTGTTATGCTTCGCCACACTGTTTCTGTAGATCAGCTCTTGCTCGGGCGTCCAGTCCTGCAAGGGATCAACCGTCCGGCTTGTGGAAACAATACCGCGATAATTCACTTTCACTTTTCCTTTTTTCCCAGATCTTGTTTGCACCACGACCACACCGCCGGCAGCGCGCGCACCATAAATGGCCGCTGCGGCCGCATCCTTCAGAATACTCACCGATTCCACTTCATTGGGATCGAGCACATCAAACTGCGCTTTATCACTTACCACGTTATCGATCACATACAACGGGGCCTGGCCTGCACCACGGATCGAAATGGAGGCGTTGCTTCCTACAAATCCTGAGTTCTGAACGATTTGAGCGCCCGGCAGCCGGCCCGCGAGGCTGGTCGATAACTGCGCACTGGGTATGTTTACAATATCTGACGCTTTAATACTTGACACTGCCGACGTTTGTGTCTGGCGCGACTCAGAGCCGTAGGCCACCACCACAACTTCGTCCATTTTGGTTTCCATCGCCTCCAGCATAACATTGACGCTATTTTCATTGTCCAAAGCAATTTCTTTGGTCACATACCCTACCGCGGAGATCACCAAAACAGTGCCGCTGGGGATATCGAGCGAAAATTGCCCATTGGCGTCTGTAATAGTACCCGTTTGCGAATTTTTGACCTGAACCGAAACGCCAGCGATGGGATCGCCTTTAGCGTCCGTTACTTTACCCGTAATCGGCCTGATTTTAGGGCCGGTTTCCGTAATAGCCACCAGGCGGTTGTTTAGCAAGGAATAGCTGTAATTGGTATTGACAAGAATGGCATCGAGAATTTGCCGCACCGACGCATTTTTCACATGAATGGTAACAAACTCTTTATCAAGCCTGCCTTTATCATGATAAATAAACCGATAATCTGTTTGTTGTTGCACCGCCGCCAGCACTTCTTTAATATTGGCCTCCCTCAGGTTTAAACTGACCGTTTCCTGCGAAAACCCGCTTGCACTCACCTGCAGGCAAGCGACCGTAAGCAGTATCATAAGCATCTTCATAAATAGTAAAATTTTCCGGACCGGCCACAACAGGGCGCAATCCTTTGCTGGTTTAATTTTTTGCATAACTTGCATTGGTTTTTAAAAGTGAGTAATAGTGGTTTACACGCTGCTATTACCGCAATCGGAGGTGTTCCCGCACCTCCTTTTGCTGTAATTATTTTTTTATCTGATAAGCCCCTTTGTCGGTTTTTTGAACCCGAAAAGGAAAAGTAAATTGCAAGGCAGTAAGCGCTTCATCAATCGTTTCATTTTCAAACACGCCGGTAAATTTTTCCTTGGCAAGACTCGAGTCCTGGATGGTGATAGATACCTTATACCACTTTTCCAGCTTTTCGGCCAGGCTGGCAAACGACTCGCTGTTAAACACGAGCTTTTGCTGCATCCAGGAAGTTTCAGGAATGATGCCGCTGGTTTGTTCGGCTTCAAGCGTTTCCATTTTATAGGGAAATGCATCAAAGTCGCGGAAACCACTGCTGCGGCTTTGCTGAGGAATTACAGGAATGGTAATTTTTTCGTTTGGCTTCAGCAATAAACGCAGTTCTTTTTGCGCGCTGTCGGTAACTTCCAGGCTTCCTCTAATTAATGAAGCCTCTACTTCGTTTTCATCGGCGTAAGCACGTATATTAAAAGCAGTGCCTAGCACTTTTATCCGCACCGAGCGCGCCTGAACAGTAAAGGGCAATTGTTTATTATGTGCTACGTCAAAAAAAGCTTCGCCCTCGAGTATCAGGTCTCTGTTGTCAATCCCAAAACCTTTGCTCAGCGAGATATTACTGTTTTCGTTGAGCGTTACTTTTGATCCGTCTGGCAATACCATATCGTGCGGACCGGTTTTTACTTTTGCGGGCGCAGGGTTGGTCAACGCGGTTGTAATTTTTTCGGCAGGGTTCCACAAAAAATAGCTGATAAGCAAAATGCCCGTCGCCACAGCGGCGGCGGCCAGCCACTTTCGCCAGCGCATTTTCTTTTGGCCTGAAAAAGATGTGTCGATCGGCCTGAAATCTTCAGGGAATTCGGCAGTCAGCTTTTTAAGCTGTTGCTGCCAGGCCGCTTTTGATTGCGCATCAGCCGCCGCTTCCTGCCGGTTTGAAAAAAATTCATGATGTAGCTGTAGCCGGGCCGCCACCTGAGGATGCCGCTGCAAAAGCCGCTCATATTCTTCGAGCTCCTCCAGCGTAATATCCTGGGTGAGCTTCTTAGCCGCAAGTTGCCATAATCTGGATAAGGACATCTGTTTTAATTTAAATTTTTACCCGGCTTTATACATGAACCGAACCGTTTCGGTGATTTTTTTAATGGCGATGGCCAGCTGCGCATCAATAGTTTTCACTGAAATATTCAGGATGGCGGCTATTTCTTTATACCGCAACCCATCCTGCTTGGCCAACCTGTAAATATTCCTGCATTTCAACGGCAGTTGCGCCACCGCCGCCTCATACTCGCTGATAATCTCCTTATTGAGTAAAATATCTTCCGGTGTATGATCGTATTTCGCCTGCGCTATTTCGAGTTCGTTCATTTCCCGCGCTGATCGCCTTCCATGCCGAATGCTGTAGCGGACCGCGATATTTTTAGTTGCGATATAGAGATAGCTGTTCAGATTTTGAATTTCGAGCAACCTGGCCCTGTTGCGCCAGATATTCACAAAAACCTCCGACACGGCTTCCTCTGCCACCTGCTGATCATTTGTAATGGCATCAGCAAAACGCAGCAGTTTGGTATAGAACAAATGGTATAGCTTTTCAAACGACTTTGTATCGTTTAAAACAGCTACCGCCTCCATCAACATCTGTATTTCTATTTCATGTTCTATGGCAAAGCATTTGTTGGTTTACAAATTCGTTTCCGTCCGTTGTTCCTATTAAAAAAGAGACGAATACACTATAAAATCCCCTAAAACAATTTAAAAAAAATGCGCCGGCCCGATAATCGGCTTTCTGCCCGCAAAAAACGGCAACAAAAACGACATTTAAGTTGTTTTATACTCTGATTATTAGCGATAATGATGGTTTATGAATGTTGATAAAACCGGTTAAGAAAGCCCGCCGGCGGAGCGAGTGTTGGCTCATTTAAGAGTTGACAGCGCTAAATTGTTTAACTTTGCGAAAATTTTGTATTTCATGCTTGATTCGATAGAAAGCGCTATAGAAGCTATTAAACAAGGAAAACTTGTAATAGCTGTGGATGATGAAGATCGGGAGAATGAAGGCGATTTTATTGCCGCTGCGGGGGCGATCACTCCGCAAATGATCAATTTTATGGCGACGCATGGCCGGGGGTTGATTTGCGCGCCGCTCCCTGAAGACCGGTGTGATGAGCTTGGGCTCGAGCTGATGGTGACCAATAACACGGCGCTTCATGAAACAGCTTTCACCGTTTCTGTTGATCTACTGGGGCATGGCTGCACTACCGGCATTTCGGCCCACGACCGGTCAAAGACTATTGAAGCATTGAACAACCCGTTTACTAATCCGGCCGATTTGGGTCGCCCTGGCCATATTTTCCCGCTCCGTTCAAAAAAAGGCGGCGTGCTTCGCCGCGTAGGCCACACAGAAGCGGCCACCGATCTGGCGCGACTGGCGGGATTTCCTTATCCTTACGGCAGTGTGCTGGTGGAAGTAATGAATGAAGATGGCAGTATGGCTCGCTTGCCCGACCTGCTCAAAGTAGCCGAGAAGTTTGACCTGAAAATCATTTCCATCCAGGACCTGATCGAATATCGCCTGAAGCGCGACTCGCTGATTGAAGAAATTGTCAGGGTAAATATGCCCACTAAATTTGGTGATTTCCAATTGGTGGCATTTAAAGATAAAAACAGCAACAACGAACACCTGGCGCTAGTAAAAGGCGAATGGTCGAGAGACGAACCTGTGCTCACCCGCGTGCATTCTTCCTGTTTTACGGGCGACATACTCGGCAGTTTGCGTTGCGACTGCGGCGATCAGCTCCAAACCGCTATGCAGATGGTTCAACAGGAAGGAAAAGGCATCATTTTGTACATGAACCAGGAAGGCCGTGGCATTGGCCTGATGAATAAATTGAAAGCTTACAAACTTCAGGAAGAGGGCATGGACACCGTGGAAGCCAATCTCCATCTCGGTTTTCAAATGGACGAACGTGATTATGGCGTGGGCGCCCAAATTTTGCGGCACCTGAACGCCACCAAACTTCGGTTGATGAGCAATAACCCTAAAAAGCGAGTGGGGCTGATTGGCTACGGACTGGAGATTGTGGAAAATGTGCCGATTATCATCACTCCCAATGAGCATAACGAAAGGTATCTTAAAACCAAGCGCGAAAAGCTGGGGCACGATTTTTAGCAACTGACAATTTAAATATCATAATGATGCCGAAGCCCGAAAACATTACCGATTACCTGGCCACCATTCCTGAAGAAGCCCAAACAGCGGTGGCAAAAATTCGCAACATTATTAAAAAAACAGCGCCCAAGGCGGAAGAAGGGCTAAGCTACGGCATCGGCGGCTTCAAGCTGAATGGGAAATACTTTATCTACTATTCGGGCTATAAAAAACACACCAGCATTTATCCCGCTCCGCGCGATCACGAAAAATTTGCTGCCGAATTGAGCGCTTATAAAGGCGGCAAGGGCACCATTCAGTTTCCGCTCGACCAGCCGCTGCCTCTTGACCTGATTAAGAGGATCGTGCAATTCCGCTTAAGAGAAAATGAAGAAAAAGCAGCGGCGGCAGGTGCAAAAAAGTTGCGGTGATTTAACGATTATATCATTTAAAAGGCCCGCGCGTTTTAACTAAGTTGTTATCTTCGGCCCGATTATCAAAGTAACAGCTCTTGCTTTGCCATTCATTTTTTAAAAATTTGTCAGATGATTTTTGCTCAAAAATCCCTTAAATGCTGCCTTGTATTGGCTGCCGTTTTCTTCACAGTAATTACACAGGCGCAAACCTATTCCTTTGCTTCCTACAACCTCCGTTTTGATAATAAGAATGATATCGGGAATTTATGGCAAGACCGGAAAGCTTATGTAGCCAGCCTGATACGCTTTCATGACTTTGATATTTTTGGAACACAGGAAGCGCAACCGCACCAATTAGCGGATATCATAAAAGCTTTGCCGGATTATGCCCGCTACGGCAAAGGCCGCGACGATGGCGGCGACCAGGGCGAACATTCCGCTATTTTTTATAAAAAAGATAAATTCCATTTGTTGGCATCCGGAGATTTTTGGCTATCGGAAACGCCCGATAAACCCGGGCTGGGCTGGGATGCCACCTGCTGCAACCGCATCTGCTCCTGGGTGTATGTGCAAGACAAGCAAACCAAAAAGAAGTTTTACTTTTTCAATGTCCATTTCGACCATCAGGGAAAAGTAGCCCGCGTTGAAAGCAGTAAGCTGATGCTGAAAAAAATAGGAACCATTGCGAAGAACGCACCAGCAGTGCTGACCGGTGATTTTAACGCCGATCGCGCATCAGAACCCTATCAGCTGTTGGCCGGCTCCACCATCTTAAGAGACAGTTATAAGGATGTCAAATTCCCCTACGAAAACAACAGTTCTTTTAATGGATTTAAAAAAGACTTTACGACAACCGCCATTATCGATCATATCTTTCTCACCAAAGAGTGGCAGGCTCGCAAATGGGGTGTACTCACGGATACTTACTTTGGAAAATTTCCCTCCGACCATTTCCCGGTTGTTATATCCGTGCAGCTTAAATGACAAGAACGCTAAGGCTCTACTTCCTGAATTGTTTTGGGAATCAGGCTATCGTCTTTTTTATCGGTGGTAACGGGCTGCACCCGGTTTAAAGAATCGGGAGGAAGCGCATTCTTCCTTGCCTCGCGTTCGGCGCGCTTCCGGGCGTTGGAAAACACTTCGCGCAAATTGTTAAATTCTCTTTTAAAAGATATACCGCCACCCGTTCTTTTAAGCTTCGCGGCACCCGTGCTTGAAGTGGTTAAATAATCCAGATTTTCTCTATAAAATAAATTAAGCCGGATCGTGCCGCTGGGGTTCAGCAGCCATTCAGCCGTTACATCGGGCAGAAACTGCACCGTTTGTTGCAGCGTTGATTGCAGGGGCACTTCCAGGGAACTTCCAACAGAAATAACAAATCGGTCTTTGAATAGAGGTACTAACAGCGCCCCACTGACATTAGCCTGGTTGATATTAAAATTATTGGGAGAAAAACCAAATACGTCGCGGTTATACACCGATCCGCTGAAACTCACTCTTACGTTTTGCCCGAGCAGCGAAGCCAATGCGCTGTTCAGCTTCTTGCTCACCTCGTTGAAGAATAAGCCTGATAAGCTCGATATGGTATTATACGTGAGCTCGTTCACCGCAGCGCCAATGCCAATATTAGAGACGCCGGTTTGCGGCGGTGCAAAGCTGTTGAAAACAATCAGATAGGTAACCTGGCGCGTCACCTCTGTCTGGCTGCGCTCAATTTGCTGCAAAGCATTGGTTACGTTAAAATCATTGTTATAACGGCTATTAGGGTCTAATTGAAGTTCAAACTTAAATTCTGGCTTAAAGAGCTCACCTGTGAGTGTGGCGTACACATACACATTTTCGCGCGTGTTGGCATAGCTTCGATCAATATTGATGCCGGCTAAAGGTGCGAAACTTACGCGTTCGGCCCTGTATCTGGCCTGGATATTAATATTTGCCTTTAAAGGGTCGCCCGTCCACGAGATGTAATTTTCCGTTCCGCGTATAATTTCAAAGGGTTTGGGAAAGAACGACTTGAAAGTGTAATTATAAGTTCCCTCGTCAATGTCGAACCGGCCTTTGATCGCCAGAGGTTCGGTAGTGCCCGATTTAATATTCAGCGTGCCCGATCCGCGACCGAAAATCTGATCGCCCGTTAAATCATCCATCACAAATTTCATCAGGACCTTAGGATTGGCCGTCACGTCGAGCTCGTAGGTCATATTGGAAGCTTCCGCCGCGTTCGCCAAACTATCCGTTACTTCTACGCCGTACTTTCTTTCCACCATCCATTCAGGCATTTTGCCCGCATAGCTGTTGGCGGACGCAATGGTGAAATCACTTTCTGTTTCATCAGATGCGATCGCATCTATCTTCATATAACTATTGTCTTCCTCTCCCACCAAAACAAACGAACCGGTCGCTTTTACATTCCCGTAAAACAATTTGTTATCCGCATAAGTAGTGTTTAACACCTGCACCGGCCTGTTATTACGTGCATCGCGCGTGCCCGGCTTTCGGGTTGACACAGTAATATCAAAGAACATGTCTTCAAAAGCATTATGCAAAATACCGCCGCGCAAATAAACGGGGTTGCCGGTGATGGTATCTTCCAATACGATACCGTCCAGATTGATTTCATTTTCGCTGAGCTGAATATCCCGGTCTTCAATTTTATAATAACATTGAGTAAAGTTTACCATGAGCCCTGCATTATGCAGCCGGCCCTTCCCAACAACCGAAAGTGCATTCAAAGGCCCCTTGACTTCAAAATTGCCGGTTATATCGCCGCTGACATTCGAAAACAGCGAGCTTAAAAAGCGGTTGATATATTTTAAATCAAAATGAGTTGGCGTTAAAGAAATAATATTATTGGCCTGCGTTTGTTGGCTTTCAAGATACAAATGTACATCGTAAACCAGGCTCTTATCAGCTGAGCCCAAAGTTTTGCCGTTAACCATCAATTCCTGGGTGGCCATATCGAAAACAATAGTAGCATTGAGGTCACCGATAGAATCGTTATCGAGGCGAATGCCACGGCCCACAAAATCAGTTGAATTAATCTTCATTGTTTTGCCGGGATTTTCAATCAGCACATGCGCATCTACCAGCCCTTCGAGGCGGTTGCGCGGCAGCAGGAAGGGACTGATATCTCCAAGGTTGATATTCTTAAGTGTAATGCCCGCATCGTTCCAGCTGCCCACATCAGAAGGCATAGTTTCAATGCGGATTTCCTGGTTACTTTCCCTCAAAACCAGCAGTCCGTGGGTGGGCGTATTTTTCCGGAATTCAAGTTCTCCCTTGTCTTCAATATTCCAGGTTTTGCCATTGATCACAAAACTAGACGGGCTAAAGCTGATACCCACGCCGTTGCTGTAAGTGCGCACGATCGCGTTGAGCCGCGCCTGGTCTATGGCCTGATCGCCACCGGCTCCGGTAAAAATGCTTACTTCGGAAATATCATTATTCGCATGCACATTAAAGGTGGCCAACTGTATTTGCATGCTGTCCGTCAGGCCGATGTTCGAAACGCTCCCGTACAGTGTAAGACTATCATACGTTCCTTCCGCGTCGATATCGGTGTTTGAAAAACTGAACTGCCTGTATTTAAAGTAAGGAACGTTGACATCGAGAAAAAGCGTATTCCGGTCCATGTTGATACCGCCGGAGATACGACTATTATCAAACCCCTGCAAACTGCTGTCGATAAGGGCTGCAAACTGATCAAACTCGTTTGTCCTGATATCAAAAGTAAAGGACTGCCTGGGCACTTCCGACTGCGGTTGTTTAATATACGCGGGATAATACCTGTTGAGAAACGCGGTAACGGAATTGGGGAGGTCGCGGATGTTAAAAATCCCGTCAACGTCGATATTAAATTCGTTGGACGCGACGCTCAAATGTTTTGCGCTATCCACAACCGAGGAAGTGATCGAAAGCGAGTCAAAAGAGAGCGGCAGGTTGTTGCGGGTCAGCGAGGCTTGCGAAATATTAGCATACCCCAAAAAGTCGTCAATGGTATTGCCGGAAAACTGCGCCGTTATGTTGCCGCTAAAAGCCAGGTTCTCTTCAACCAGCTTTGTATTTAATAAATTGACCGTGTCGATATGCGCCAAAAAATTAAACTCAGGCACTTCCTTGGTAAAATTGGCGAGGCCGTTAATATTTAGAATAGCGTTAGGGTCGTTGATAATAACAGAGCCGTCAAAAATCTTTTTATTGAGCTCTCCGTCCAGCGTTATGTTTTGATAGCGGTACTTTTTATAATCCAGGTATTTTATCCTCGCGTCGAGCGCAATCGTGCCGCTATTAGTTTGAAAACCGGCGCCTTTTAAAGTAGCGTTTAAACTAATAAATCCAAGATTGTCGTCGCGAAGCAGCGGGCCGAGATTTAGCCCTTCGGTAGCTACCGTTCCTGAATAGATCGGGTATTTAGGATTCTGTAGTTTTAAGTTCACGTCGGCTTTTACGGTTCCCAGCGCCGTATGTATCGTTCCATAAGTCACGAAGTCATTAATAAAGCCAGCGAAATTGCCGCTGAAATTCACGAACCCTAACTGGCTCAAATCTGGCGAAGTAATATTTTTCAAAGGTGGAATGAACGCGATGGCATCCGCATACACTGTTTTAAATTCATTGGCTTTGATATCGAGATAAGTGCTTTGTATTTCGGGGAGGCCCGTGATGGAAGCATCGCCCTGAAAATAAGTGTCGGCGCCGGCGCGGATATCCAGGTTTTTCCCAATTAACGATGATACGGGGCCTTTGACATTGCCCGATATTCTAATGCGCTTCTTCCATGTTTTTAAATCCGGCGCAAAATAGGCGATATCATCGCTATTGATTTCCGATTCCTGAAAACGGCCTTCCATGCGCACCTTTTCTTCAAAATCACTCATGTCGCTGAATTTATCAAAGCGCATGCTAAAGTAGTTCGACAGGTGACTGTCATTGGTCTGTATGTCCAGGTTCTCAAAGGTCATCTCCTTCGGCGTAAACCGGGCATCGGCGATCAAATGTTTTACATGAAAGCCGCTTCGCTCTTTTGTGCTTAGCTTGATAGAGGCAGAGACCGTGTCCATCTCCCATTTCACGTCGATAAAATCGCCATTTATTTTTGCAAATTCGATATGTTTTCCATCAAACGCTTCCGGTTCGAGCGGCCGAGAGTCGTTGTCATTTTTAAAAGTGCCGTTTCTTAAGCGGATCGCGCCGACCTGAATTTTCCATTTGTTGTCATTGACGTCGATAGCGCTGGTGTCGGTTACAACCGGTTTCGGAACCGCGATCGCGCTGCCGGGCGGCTTGTTGCCATCATAGTTTCGAATAGCAAAATAGGGTTGGTTGATATTTAAAGATTTGATGTCGATAACCCGTTTCCTAAAATCTACGTTGCGCGAAACGGTGTTTAGCGAAGCCAGGGAAATCGTCATGTCCTGCCCCACCCATCCATCTTGCTGGCGCACGAGGATATTTTTAAGATCCACTTCGCGCAGGGCCAGGTTGATCGAACTCTTTTTTTTCTTTTTAGGCTGATCGGGTGTGGTAAAATAATCAAGCAAGAACTGATGGCGCCACACAGAATCGGATCTTTGCAAGCGAATATAAGCGTCTCTAAGCCCGATATATTTTAATTCCACATTCTGTTTAAGAAAAAACCAGTCGGTGATATTCACGGTCACTTCGCCCGCACTCAGAATGGTGTCTTTTTGCTGGTCTTTTACCAACACCCGCTGCAGGTTCATCTTATTAAAAAGGGAAAAATCAACGCTGCCGATTTCTATAGCTGCTTTCAGATCTTTGGAAAGGCGCGCCGTCACTTTATCGATCAGCCAGTTTTGCACGGGAGGCATTTGTATCAGCACCCATGTTGTCGTCAATAGCAAAATGATTGACGCCAAAGTAATTAGCAATATTTTTCGAAATTTCTTCAGGAAGGTTGTTCTAAAATATTTGTAAAAATAATTTATTAGCGCTCCATTGGCAAATTTCAGGTATAGCTAACTGTTAATTTTATATTTTTATAAGATTCATCATTAGTTACAACGCGTATTCTATAATGCCTAAATGTGGCGCCTTATTATTTTTTGTCTGTTATCTTGTTATAAGCCCGTGGGTTAGCGCCCAGCAATTTGGGGGAACGCCTTTTGCTACCAAATGGCGCCAGATCCGATCCGATACCGCGCGCATCATTTTCCCCGAAGGATTGGATGCCGTGGCAGGAAGGGTTGCCGGTTTGATACAGCGGGCTGCCAAAAGCCGCCAGCTCAGTCTGGGCAATAAGGTGGATCAAATTGACGTGGTGCTGCAAAACCTGCCTGTTAGCACCAACGGTTATGTTTCTTTGGGGCCCTTTCGAAGTGAGTTTTATTTAACGCCCTCGCCCAACAACTTTGACCCCAGCGGGCTTTCATGGCCGGATCAGCTGACGATCCACGAGTATCGCCACGTGCAACAGTTTAACAACTTCAACAACGGATTGAGTGGTGTTATGAAAAAACTTTTCGGGCAGGAAGGTTATGCCTTAGCCGTGAACGCCGCCATTCCCAATTGGTTTTTTGAAGGCGATGCGGTTTATAGCGAAACGGCTTTTTCCCCACATGGCCGCGGCAAATTGCCCTATTTTTTGAAAGCCTTTCCCGCGCTTTGGGCATCCGACAAAAATTACAGCTGGATGAAACTCCGCAATGGCTCGCTGAAAGACTATGTCCCCAATCACTACGATCTCGGCTACCTGATGGTCAATTATGGCGTTGAAAAATATGGATATGATGCCTGGCGCCATATCACGAAGGATGCAAGCGCTTATAAAGGCCTTTTCTATCCCTGGCAAAAAGCGGTAAAAAAACATACAGGCGAGAAGTACACAGGTTTTGTCCATGACGCATTTGAATATTATAAAGGAATATACGGCACGCCAACCTTTGCTCCAGTAAAAGGCCAAAAGCCGCTGGTTCCTGTCAACAAAAAAATATTGACCCATTACCGTTTTCCTTTTCAATTGTCTGACAGCAGCCTGCTTTACCAAAAGTCTTCTAATAACCAACGAGAAGCTTTTTACATCAACAGTTCGGGCGAAGAAAAAATCTTGCGCGTGAAGGATCTCAGCATTGACGAACATTATAGCTATCGCAATGGGAAAATCGTATATGCGGCTTACGAAAACCATCCACGCTGGCGGTGGTTGGGTTACAGTGTTATTAAAATCCTGGATATAAATACAGGCAGGCAGCGATCGCTGCAGCAGAAGACGCGCTATTTTTCTCCTGATATTTCTGCCGACGGGGCTTTTGTCGTAGCCAATAAAGTTTCTCTGAAAGAGGTATCAACCCTTGTGCAATTAAATGCCGACGATGGTACGATTATCAAAGAAATACAAAATGATAGCGTCGCCTATTTTTCCATACCCAAAATAAAAAATGACAGTACTGTCATTAGCGTGGTGCGCAAAAAAGACGCTACCACACATATTGCCTCGATCAATCTTCGCAACGGAACCATTGAAAATATAACGCCGCCTTCCAAAACAATCATCGGCACCATCGACCTGAAAGATGACCGGGTTTATTTTACTGCCTCAAGAAACCTGAAAGACGAACTGTTTTATGTAGATATAAACACAAAGAAAATCTACACGGTAGCCACCACAGGCGTGGGCAGCTATTTTATCAACAGCGATTTTGGGAAGTTAAACTGGAGCGCCTTCACGGCAGACGGTTATCAACCTTACCAGGCCGATGTTGCAACACTGGACTGGCAGCCTGTTGAGTGGCCGGCATTTACTGAATCTTCCGCCCGTTTTTTTTCAGGCGCCCCCCCGCCCCGGTTGGCAGGCACGATCGAAAATAATTTCGAATCAAAACCTTATAAAAAACTGACAGCACCTTTCAATTTCCATAGCTGGCGGCCCAATTATAGCGACCCTGAGTTTAGTTTTACGTTGTATGGAAATAATATTTTAAATACTACACAAACGGAGATTTATTATCTATACAATGAAAGCGACCGCACCCACACTGCCGGCGGCGCTTTGACTTATGGCGGACTTTTTCCTTTTATCACGCTGGGCTCCGCTTATACTTTCGACAGGCGCAGCCTTGCAGCTAAGCAAATAAAAAACTGGGACGAATGGAACAGCTATATCGGCGTTCAGATTCCATTGAGTTGGGCCAGCCGCCGCACTTACAAAGCTTTCACTCTTGGAAGCAATTATTATTACCGATCGGATTTTAATAAAGGGCCGAACGCGGACGAGTTCCAGGCGTTAAAATTCAGTTACCTGGCGCATGGCCTCAGCTGGTCGCAACAAATTCAAAGCACCGTGCAGGATATTTATCCGCGGTTGGGATATAGCACTAACCTGCAGTTCAGGCATGCACTACAACTTTACAACAGCTGGCAACTTTATAAAGGTTTGAACCTTTATTTACCGGGCATCTTCCGGGGGCAAAGCCTTGTGCTCAATGGCGCCATTCAATATTCCGGCAGCCGGCAACGGGTATTCGGCAATCGCATTGCTTACGCGCGCGGCTTCGCAGGCCGGGACTCAGCGGGCGCTTATACGGCGCGTGCTAACTATCATTTCACTTTATTGTATCCCGATTGGGGCTTTGCTAATATCTTTTATTTGCAGCGCGTAAGAGCAAATGCTTTTTATGACCACACGGTTACTTTTAATAAAAACAACACGCAGCGAACTAAACTGCAAAGCGTGGGCGGGGAAATATTTTTAGATACAAAATGGTGGAACCAGCATCCATTGACGCTCGGGTTTCGGGTGGGGCATTTATTAAACCCCCAGCCGCAAAACAGCCGCAAACTATTTTTTGAATTTATATTGCCAACGAATCTGATACCACGCTGATGGCTAATCGGCCAGGATCGCGCCGCTCACGTTCCAGGCGCTAAAACTCTTGCCTTCACGCTCGCCCTGAGGAATTTTGACCTGGATGGTGTGTTTACCGGCCGGAAGATCGCCCAATTGAATTATATAAGGATTGGTTACCGTTCCGGGGCACCAGTTTGACCGGCTTAAATCGGAAGAAGACAAGCCCGAACTAAAATTGCCGGAGGCCGGATTGAATAAGCGGTAAGAGCCGCAGTCTTCGCGCCAGGGCACCATTTTAAAAACCACTTTGTTGTCGAGCAATACGGTGTTTTCTTTTGGAACAAACTCGTCGCCATTGCCCCAACCGCCATGGCCCGTCGTAGTGTAACGCAGTACTGCATTTTTTGCAGGTTCTTTCAATTCAAAATTGACTACAAGGCCGGCGCTTTGATCAAACATGGTAGCATATTCCTGGCCGGCCATTTCCATTATATTTAAAGTGTTGAAAAGCGGGATTACTTTTTTTGGCGCATCGCGGCCGCCCGGATGGAGCGTGATTTCGGCAGTGATTTTATGTCCGCCTTTGTCGTAGTTGCCGATAAAGACGCCGATGTAAATTTCATTTCCGCTTAAAACCGAAGCAAAATCGGAAATATCCTGACGGTAGGGAACCACTTCGTGCCAGTCCTTTCCTTTTAATTCAATATGATTATAGCCTTTGATACCGAAGGGCGTAAAAAAACGCATCAATTCGATGGCGGGATCAAAATTGGCGGTACTCACCACACCCTGGTATTTTTTACCATTTCCATTTTCATAAACAGGCAACTGATTCACACCATTTTTCAAACCATCTAAAAAAGATTGTTGCTTTTCTGTGGGAATTAAAAAGACGGTTCCTGTTCGGTCATAAGCGTCCCCGTTAGATTGTTCTTTCAGTTCGATAAAAATATTTTTAGCCCGGTCTAATTCGGGAAATTTAATTTTTCTTACCACAATCGTTCCGTTTGCAAAGCGCATTACCTCCGGCGGCGCCGTCGTATCTTCTTTTGAAAAATTAATGATCTGGTCTTTAAACAGCGGGATACTTTGAAAGCGGCTTCGCCAGATCTCGTCTTTATAGCTCAGCAGATCGAGTTGTTTGGGGTGGATGCTTTTAAAATAGGCTGGCAGCGGATCGAAAACCTTTTTAACCTCCTGCGCCACGAGCGCTGCATTACCATTGCGAACCATCTCCAATACAAGGCCAAGATCCTGGCCGAGCGCGGTAGGCGCACCTTTTACCGGCAAAGCCTGCGTGTACCAAAATTCAATGGTGTTGGAATTGACGATGGTTTTCGCCTTCTTACATGCAAACCCTAAAATAGTTTTGGTATCATCTAAATATTGAAAATGCTGAGATTTGATGGACGCGGTATCCGTCGTGGCTATAGAAGCATCTTCACTAAGCAGCGTTATCATTTGCTGCGCCAGATTCGATCGATCGATCAGCGTCATTTCCAGCGGGAAACTGCCGGCGCCACTATAATCCTTTTCGTTGGTGAGCAGGGTTTGGTTTGCATTGGTGTAAACGAGGATATTGCTGCCCCTATTGGACGGTTTGCCATTATTAAAAGAAGCATACCGAATGCGATAGGTTTCTGGAGTTGATTGAAATTGTATCTGCGCGGCCAAATCTTCTTTGATAAAGCAAATCAAAATGACCGCCAGTAAATAGTGCAGCTTCATATTTTTTATTTCAAAAGTAAAGAGATTGTATGCAAAGGCATGCGGCACAAAATAACGGGGTTTCAATTCGAAGAAATTTTTTGCTATATCCTGTCGCCAATAAGAAATAATCTCTGCCTACACTACACAGCAATTTCACCCTGGAAATTAATTAGAGCCAACTGCTCAAAATCTTCCCCGCATTCGAATTCGTCTGTTTCATCGTTAAGAGGAAGTCTATAATCTTGTCGTCTGCTTTTGCCATATATTCATTATTGTCAAACCGGTAGAGATTCTTATTGGATCTAATTTTAAAATTCCATACTAAATCCTTAAAAATATGAACTTGTAACGCCTCATCATTAACCACATAAGCGTAACTGAATACATTGTACATCCTGCTATAAGGTAACTTACGTTTGCCATAGCCCATTAAGCTTAGGTTAATTTCATTGACAAAAATACTATCTGGGATGGTGAGTGAAACTTTATCGCCTTTATCAAATGAATGCGATTGGATTCCGGCAGAGCTCCTAATATCTAAATAGTTATTGCCCATGTTTGAAGCCATAAAATTCAGTGATACATTAAGCCTGATGCCAGATTGCAATGTATCCGTACTCATTGATACATTGAGGCTGTCTTTTGAATTAAGCCAGTTTTCAGCAATATTCTTAAACGAGAAAGATACCTCATTAGCGGACTCCTCATATTGTCCGCTTCCGTAATCACTAAGTACAAAGGACGCCTTACTTCCAGGTTTAGGGTTCTCCTGCAAGGCAAACATTGCGAATCTATCTCCTTTAACATTCACATAGAAATCCACTCCGTCCTTATGCAACACGTATATACCACTGGTGCTTTGCGCTATACCAACCACGGGTGGAAACTGTATCCATATCCACACAAATAAAATCAAATATTTTATGGGCATGATTTACCTTTTTGGACTCATATCAGTAAAAAGCGATAACTATCAATCATTCTTTAGAGTTCCATTTTGCTGACGGTAGGCATCTTTTTGTTCTTTTTTATCCACTAAGTAGTGTAATGGCGTAACGCAGCAAATAGCGAAAATAAGAAACATAAAAAAGTACGATATTGAAATTTCTGTATTGGGAATCCAGGCATTAATGAAAAAAGTAGCCGTTATTATTAAAACCAAAATTTCTACACCCAAAAACAAAAGGTATTTACTGAATAGTCGAGGAAGTTTACCTTTCCGAGATAAATAAAGCAAAATAAAATTATAAGGGAGCAATAGAAAAATGAGTAATACTAATGGGGTTATTAAAAATCGTAATAACGGGTCAAGCGCCACATATTCTGAAAAGTTGCCACTAAAAGAGCTGTGGTCCTGCAAAATATCCAGAAGGATAAAATCTCTTATTAAAAAATAAATTGGGAACACCGTAAAAGATACAAGTAGACTAACAAAAACTCTTTTCATTAATACTTTACTTTCATTTCGATTAAACCGTGTTTTATAGATCGGCTTTTACTTCTAACCCCTTTACATCCCTAATAGAAGAAAATCATTAAGATCTGAGCTCTTCAACCTTACCCATTTCGCAATTATTCACAATAATATCAAGCTTTAAAGCCTCCATCGGTATTTGGATTTGAGGACCCGACCAGGTGATCCACACCGACAATTAACGAAATTCCCCCACTTAACGCAGAATTGAGATAAACCACACCATTTTAGTCATATCGCCTTTACAACGCAGCTATAGATTCCTTTAAGGCGCGGATTTTCTCTTCTGCATCGGCTTTCTTTTTTCTTTCGATCTCCACAATTTCAGGTTTGGCATTCTGCACAAAACGCTCATTGCCTAATTTTTTCTCAACAGAAGCGAGAAAACCTTCCAGATAAGCGATGTCTTTTTCCAGCTGCTCTTTTTGAGAACTGGTATCTAACTCGGTCTCCGTTTGAATATACAACTTATCTTTTTGAACTAAAACATTGATACACTTATCTACTGCCGTATCGGTAAATGCAATTTTATCCGCATTGATCTGGCGTTTCAGAATATCCAGCAAAGGTTGATACACCGCCTCATTCTCGGCCTGCACATATAAAGAAATGGCTTCTTTATTTTTAATACCGTTTTTCACACGTGCATCGCGTACCGCGCTGATGACATTTTTCAATATGGTCCCCTGTTGTGCAACTGCGCTATCTATACCGCCAGCCGCCGCAAACTGCTTGATCGAAAGATCATCTTTTTGCTCGCGGAGCTGATGATAAATTTCTTCCGTGATAAAAGGCATATAAGGATGGAGCATATGCAACAACTCCTCTAAAAATTCAATGGTGTGCACGAGTTTGCTTTTATTCGTCGCACCACCAAATTCCGGCTTTTGCCATTCGAGATACCAGCTACAGAAGTCATCCCAAATTAAAGAGTAAATAATTTTAAGCGCTTCGCTGAGTTTAAATTCTTTGAAAAGTTGATCCACTTCGGCTTTCACGGTTTCAATTCTATTGCGCATCCATCGGGCTGCAAAATCGTCCGACGCTTTCTCATCCTCAACGCCATTGGGATTTTGCTCCCACATTTTCACCAGCTTCAGTGCGTTCCAGATTTTGTTATTGAAATTCCGGCCCTGCTCCAACGAAGCTTCATCAAATAATAAATCGTTGCCCGCGGGCGCCGCAATCATAATTCCAAAACGAACGGCGTCTGCGCCATATTTGTCAATCAATTCCAATAGATCGGGGGAGTTGCCCAGCGATTTAGACATTTTACGTCCGAGCTTGTCGCGAACCATACCCGTGAAGTAAACATCTTTAAACGGAATCTCTTTTTCGTAAGCCAGCCCGGCCATAACCATGCGGGCTACCCAAAAGAAAATAATATCCTGCCCGGTAACCAATACCGAAGTAGGATAATAATACTTCAATTCTTCATTGCCGGGATCGGTAATACCTTTAAAAACCTGCGTGGGCCACAGCCAGGACGAAAACCAGGTATCGAGCACATCGTTATCCTGGGTAAGGTCGTCAATAGTGAATGGTGCATGGTCACCTTTTATTTTTAACAGCTCACCAAACGCTCCTTCTTTGGTGGCTCCCACCACACAGGTTCCATCAGGGGCATACCAGGCGGGGATTTGCTGTCCCCACCAAAGCTGGCGGCTGATACACCAATCCTTTACATTTTCGAGCCAGTGTTTATAGGTTGCTAAAAAGCGGTCGCCGGGATGAATTTTTATGTCGCCATCTACAACCGCTTTTAAAGCCGGCTCGGCCAGTTCCTGCATTTTCAGAAACCATTGTGTAGAGATTTTCGGCTCTACAACAGCGTTGCTTCTTTGTGAAAAACCATTCTTATTCGTGATGTCTTCCGTCTTAACCAAATTGCCCGCCGCTTCAAGGTCCGCGGCAATTTTTTTCCTTACGTCAAACCTGTCTTCTCCCACATACAACTGCGCCGCCTCGCTCAGCGTACCATCATCATTTAAGGTATCAATAACCTCCAGATTGTGTTTTAATCCAATATTGTAATCGTTGATATCATGGGCCGGCGTAATTTTTAGTGCCCCGGTTCCAAAATCCATATCTACATAATCGTCGAAGATTACAGGAACCCGACGATTGACGAGCGGAACAAATGCGTAAGCGCCTTTAAGATGTTCATAACGTTTGTCGTTGGGATTAACGCAGATAGCAGTATCGCCCAAAATGGTTTCCGGCCGCGTGGTCGCTATCGTGATAGCCCCGTCCAACCCATCGAGCTTGTAGTCGACATAATACAGTTTGCTTTGTACTTCGCGATACTCCACTTCTTCATCGCTCAGAGCGGTTTTCGCTACCGGATCCCAGTTAATCATGCGGGCGCCGCGATAGATCAACCCTTTTTTATAAAGATCCACAAACACTTTTATCACAGCGTTGTAGTAGTGATCGTCCATCGTAAACGTCACGCGGTTCCAATCGACGCTGCAACCCAGCCTTTCGATTTGGTTGTAAATGATCCCTCCATATTTTTCTTTCCATTCAAATGCATACTCCAGGAAAGCTTCACGCGTCAGGGTGTTTTTATCAATCCCCTTTTCGCGAAGCATCTGAACCACTTTCGCTTCGGTGGCGATTGAAGCATGATCGCTTCCGGGCACCCAGCAGGCATTAAAGCCCGACATGCGCGCGCGCCGCACCAAAATATCCTGCACCGTTTCGTTGAGGGTATGCCCCATATGCAATACACCCGTCACGTTAGGAGGCGGAATGACCACTGTGTAAGCAGGCCTTTCATCTGGTTTACTTTCAAAATATTTTTTTTCCTTCCAACGATTGGTCCAAAATTGCTCCGCAGGAGCCGGTTCAAAATTTTTCGATAATTGCATAGGGCTGCAAATTTACGTCAAAAAAATTTCATTAGATACTCGAAGCTTGGGAGGAAAACCCGCGAAACATTCTTTATAAAATTTTCATTTTTATCGCCAGGGGAATGAAAATTTTATACCTGATAAGTTCCCTGCCCGAAAGTTCAGGCGGGCCTGCCCGAAAGTTCAGGCGGGCATTCGACCCATAAAAACATAAAAAATAACGGATGAAAAAGACACTAAAAATCACGCGAATGAGCGATTGGCGGGCTTGCTTTAAAATTCTATTTTACATACTTTAAACACCACAAAAGCATATTATGCCTAAACCCCTACTAACACAAAAAGATTTTGAAGATGCGGCCCTTCAGATCGGCTGCGAAGTGGCCGCCATTAAAGCGGTTGCTGAAGTCGAAAGCCGCGGCGACGGCTTTTTATCGACCGGTGAACCGAAAATTCTATTTGAGCGCCATATTTTTTCTAAAAGAACAGGCGGCATTTTCGACAAAACCAATCCCGGTATTTCTAATCGTGTGCCGGGCGGTTATGGCACGGTGGCGTCGCAACATAAACGGCTGCAGGAAGCAGTGCCGCTCAACAGGAATGCTGCTTTGATGTCGGCGTCGTGGGGAAAATTCCAGATTATGGGTTTTAACTACACGCTGGCCGGCTACAATTCTTTACAGGAATTTATTACAGCAATGTACCAGGGAGAAAGAGAGCATTTGCTGGCGTTTATAAATTATATCAAAAACACTTTTTTGGATGATGAACTGCGCGATAAACGTTGGACCGATTTCGCCCGAAAGTATAATGGCCCACTTTATTGGAAAAACAAGTATGATACGAAAATGGCGGAGGCCTATAAAAAATTTAGTGGCAGGAGCAAAACTATCGGCACCCGCCAATCGGCCGGCGACCGGAAAAGCCGCGGCATCCGGAAGGCACCACAAAAAGAAATACCTCATTATTTTCAGTAGTCCGCCGCTCCCAGCCGGATTTAGCTTAAAAAATACGCAATTCGATTCCGTGCTTTTTAGCGTAAGGCACGGCTACGGCATCCAGCGCTTTTGTCTTTAGAGCCATCGTTTCATCATGTGTTTCGAATATTTTGCTGATAGCAGCGTCTATTTCCGCCCGGGGCTTTTCTTCATCAATCAATTTGGCCACGTTCGCATAGTCGGTCTCAAAAATGTTCTTTCCAAATTCTAATAAGTCTTTGGAGGCCCTAATGAGTGGCCGGGTTTCCTCGCTTTCCTTCAGCGCCGTAACTTTTGCCAGGGATTCGGTAATCCGATCAACGGTCGTTGCTTTTACATACTCAACAGCGGTTCCGTTCATCTCTGTTTTGCCATCCCGGTAAACAGGGATGCTGTTTTTCTCTTTTAACTCCATCAACTCGGTAAAAAAGCCGGGGCGAAAAAAACCGGTCACCAGATTTGTATTCAGTACAGCAACCTCAATTATCTTCTTAGGAGCGGCCTGCTGACAGGAAGTTGCTATTAACACAAAAAATAGCAGGAACAGGCAGGCATGGTCTTTTTTCATAGTTTAGATTTTTATAAAAGGCCATCTGGTGATAGATGGCCCTGATGCATTTATAGTATAAGTTTCTTTGTTACAGCGTGTCAACTACCCTTTCGCGTCGTTGGCCAAACCAGCAGCTGCAAAATCACGATTCAAACGCGCAATATTGGTAATTTCAATTTCCTTTGGACAAACAGCCTCGCAGGCGCCCGTGTTGGTGCAACTACCAAAGCCTTCTTTATCCATTTGAGCTACCATTGCCAAAGCACGCTTATCTCTTTCCGGCTGTCCTTGTGGCAATAGTGCCAGGTGAGAGGTTTTTGCAGAAAGGAACAACAAGGCCGAGGCGTTTTTACAGGCAGCTACGCAGGCACCACATCCGATACAGGTAGCTGCTGCAAAAGCTTTATCTGCCGTTTCTTTGCCTATCATATGTGTGTTGGCATCGATAGTAACACCTGTATTAACCGACACATACCCACCTGCCTGAATGATTCTGTCGAACGAAGTACGATCTACGATCAAATCTTTCACCACCGGGAATGCATTAGCACGCCAGGGCTCTACCACAATGGTATCACCATCTTTAAAAGCACGCATATGCAACTGACAAGTGGTGGTTCCCTGCCAGGGCCCGTGGGGCCGCCCATTGATATACATAGAACACATACCACAAATACCTTCGCGGCAATCATGGTCAAAAGCAATAGGTTCTTTTCCCTCATGAATCAGCTGTTCATTAAGTACGTCAAACATTTCCAGGAAAGACATTTCCGAAGAGATATCTTTTACATGATATGTTTCAAAAGCACCTTTACTTTTTCCGTCTTTTTGTTTCCACACTTTCAAAGTGAGGTTCATATTGTAATGTTCCATATTATACTAACGAATCAGTTTATAATTTTTGTAAGAAAAAGGCCTCCAGCCAAATTTCTTGTCCAAAAAATAATAAAGCTTATGTTTTAAATTCTTAAATTTTTTCTCCGCTATATTACGTCCAACGTTCCAGGTTTCCGCAGCGACCAACTGTTGCATAACCTTCGGGTGTGTACCATCAAAATGCGCCAGCGAATCTATTCCACTATAATCAAAGCTTTCTTCTACGCCTACTTCCGCCTTTTTGCCGCTATACAAACTTCCAAAAGCCTTTTGCTTGCGGCTCATGACAACCGGATTGCGAACCCAGCCGTAATGATAAATATGAGAGTTGATCAATTTTACCTTAAGCTTTTTATCATGCTCCCACCGAAACCCCTGAGCGTCTTTGTAAGATCGGATCGCTTTGTTGTTTTTGATCACTCTAATTTCAAAGGGATACCAGCTCCGTCCATCGCCCAACCAGTTGTAGCTTCCATAAAAGTGAAAATACCGAAATAAAAGCCCGTCAATTTCTACGTCATCTTTGTATCTCAGCATTTGAGAGCGAATTTCATCGTAATCGTTCTCATGAATCACTTCGTCACCCTGTATATAAAAGAGCCAGTCTGCATCCTCCGGCGTTGCGTCTAAAGCCTTATTCGTTTCGACTGCTAAAACCTTCCCCCCCGTTTTCAAAGACTCGTCCCAAACGCTGTAAATCTTCTTAATTTTTTCGGGCGGCAGACTATCGACCACCTTGTTCGTCTCATCTTCACTGTTGCCCAAATTAATCACAAATATATCAACCAAAGGCAGGACAGATAAAATAGACTGTTTAAACGGGTAACCGTATTTTACCCCATTTCGAACAAATGAGAATCCGGCTACCTTCATTGATTGCTATTTATAATTTCTTTGCGTTGGTTTGATCACCTCATAATCCAATACTTCTTTTTCAAGCTCCCAGTCGCTGTCGCCGTTATATTTCCAGGCAGCCACATACATAAACTCCCCGTCATTTCTTAATGCTTCTCCTTCCTCGGTTTGGCTTTCTTCCCTAAAATGCCCGCCGCAGCTTTCTTTACGCTCCAATGCATCTTTACACATCAGTTCCCCCAATTCTATAAAATCTGCCACACGGCCCGCTTTGTCCAGTTCCGGATTCATTTCATGAATACCGCCGGGAATGCGAACGTTTTTCCAAAATTCTTTCTTCAATTCTTGTATTTCGGCAATGGCTTCTTTTAGTCCCTGCTCATTACGCGCCATGCCACATTTTTCCCACATGATTTTGCCCAAACGCTTATGAAAACTTTCGACAGATTGGGTTCCCTTAATGCTCATAAGTTGCGTAAGGCGTGCATTTACCGCTGCCTCTGCTTCAACAAATGCCTTATCGGTAGTGGGAATCGGTTTTACAGAAATTTCATCTGCCAAATAGTTACCGATCGTATAAGGAATTACAAAATAGCCATCGGCCAGCCCCTGCATCAATGCGGAAGCGCCGAGCCTGTTGGCGCCGTGGTCGCTAAAATTAGCTTCGCCCAGGCAATAGAGGCCTTTAACCGAAGTCATTAATTCGTAATCTACCCAAATGCCGCCCATGGTGTAGTGCACCGCCGGGTAAATCCGCATCGGCACTTCATAAGGGTTTTCACCGGTGATTTTTTCGTACATGTCGAAAAGGTTACCGTATTCTTCCTTCACCACTTCTTTACCCAGGCGTATCAGCGTTTCCATGTCGGGGTTTTGAATACCCTGCCGGTTCGCTTCTGCCCTTCCGTATTTATTAATGAGGTTGTATTTAAAATCGAGATAAACCGCCTGCTTCGTTGTGCCTACGCCATAACCGGCGTCACAACGCTCTTTCGCGGCGCGGCTTGCCACATCGCGCGGCACCAGATTACCAAACGCCGGATATCTTCTTTCGAGATAATAGTCTCTTTCTTCCTCTGGAATATCATTGGCTTTGCGGGTATCGTTTTGCTTTTTAGGCACCCAGATTCTCCCGTCATTTCTTAAAGATTCGGACATCAGCGTCAGTTTTGACTGATGATCTCCCGAAACCGGAATACAGGTAGGGTGAATTTGAGTAAAGCACGGATTGGCAAAATGAGCCCCTATTTTATGCGCTTTCCAGGCAGCGGTAACGTTGCTGCCCATAGCATTGGTGGAAAGATAGAACACGTTGCCATATCCTCCGGTTGCCAAAACTACAGCGTGGCCAAAATATCTTTCGAGCTGGCCGGTCGTCAGGTTTCGGGCGATGATGCCCCGCGCTTTGCCATCAACCTTCACGATATCCAACATTTCATGGCGCGTATATTGCTGAACATTGCCCAGCGCCACCTGCCTTTCCAACGCCTGATAGGCGCCAATCAGCAGCTGCTGCCCCGTTTGCCCTGCAGCATAAAAAGTTCTTTTCACCTGGGTGCCACCAAAGGAGCGGTTATTAAGCAATCCGCCATATTCGCGCGCGAAAGGCACACCTTGCGCCACACATTGGTCGATGATATTTACACTTACTTCTGCGAGGCGATGCACATTGCTCTCGCGAGAACGATAATCGCCTCCTTTTATCGTGTCATAGAAAAGGCGAAATACAGAATCACCGTCATTCTGATAGTTTTTGGCAGCGTTTATACCTCCCTGCGCTGCGATGGAATGTGCGCGGCGGGGAGAATCCTGAAAGCAAAAAACTTTAACGCGGTATCCTAGTTCTCCAAGCGAAGCTGCTGCGGAAGCGCCCGCCAGGCCCGTTCCGACTACAATCACTTCCAGCTTTCTTTTGTTAGCCGGATTTACCAGCTTGCAATGTCCTTTGTAATCGTTCCATTTATCTTCGAGTTTACCTGCGGGTATTTTTGAATCAAGCATAAATCTATTTGATGTTTATTATCTGAACAGGGATTTTTTTTACCGCGAACGCGTAACAGGCATTCCCTTTTCAACCTGTCAAGTTATTAAGCCTTCAAGCGCTGAACTACGAAATCCATCCCGCCAAAAAGCTTATGGGCATCATTATAAAAGCACCACAAACGATTATAGCGAAGATCCAACCTATCGCTGTTAACATGTGAATGTATTTATGATTGGTCACACCAAAAGTTCTAAACGCACTTTGAAATCCGTGTACCAAATGCCAGAAAAGAGCGATCACGCCAAGAATATAAATGACGCTAATCCACGGGAAGCTCGTAAACTTATAATGCATTTCGCCATATAAATTGTGATATTCTTTTGCACCGGGAGTGCCCGCAGCTACAATTTCATTGGTAGCAGGGTCGATAAAAACCTGCTCTAATCCTCCAAAACGGGAGGGAATCCAGAAATCAATGAGATGTATTACCAGAAAGATGAGGATGATGGAACCCAGGATGCCCATTGCACGGCTATACCATTTGCTTCCCTTATTCCCCATTTTAACAGCGTAGCCCTGGCTGCGCTTGCTGCGGTTTTGTATTTCGAGCACGATGCCCTGGATAATATGCAATAAGAAAAAGGCGAAAAGCCCAATTTCCAACACCCTCGGCACAATAGTGCTACCCAAAAAATGGGCAGCTTTATTAAACATCACGCCGCCGTCGTTAGCCCAAATGGTTGCGTTTACACTGGCATGCACTACCAAAAAAGCGACAAGAAAAATTCCGGAGAGCGCCATCGTTAGTTTCTTTCCAACACTCGAAGTAAAAAACTGGGACCAATTCATATAAGCTTATTCTAAAATTGTGAATGGGACAAAAGTAGCACAGAAATATTAATTCTATGACAAAAAAATGACGCAATTGACTAAATCACAGCTACAATTTAACGCAAACGATTGCATCCGGCGTTGTTTTTGCTTTTTATCTTTCCATTATACCGAGTTGTTCTAAAATTTTGTAAACAGTCACAAATCATTATTATTACAATATGAATTTTAGCCCCTTAATAACATCCGCATCCCTTTAAAAAACGTTAGTATAGCTCTAAACCATTTTTTTGTTAATTGATTAATATATGAATTATCAAATTCAATCTATCGCGCAGGCTGCCGTTGCAGCACTGGAAAAGTTAAAACTTGCGATTAAACATTTGGACAAGGATCTTTATGGCAAAAGCATCCCGCTACTGTTTGACGCCAGTATTGGTAAACATGCGCGTCATATCATTGAAATGTATCAATGCCTTTTGTACGCAATCAAATCTCATAAGGCGGTAGATTATGATGCGAGGCTGCGGGACAATCAGATCGAAACAGACTCGGTTTTTGCCGCCACGCAAATTGATTTTATTTGTAAAGATTTGCTACAAATAGAATCAAACGCGAATGTTGATGTATGCTGCCATGGCCTGAGCACAGGGTCTAACTACGCCCGCGAACTGTTATACCAAATCGAGCATTCCATTCATCATATGGCGTTCATCAAAGTGGGCCTGAGCACTTTGGATATTTCGGTCGGCGACCCCAGTTTCGGCGTAGCGCCCAGCACCCTTACCCATCAACGGACATGTGCACAGTAACTTATATCAAACACAACAAGGGCGTATATCTTACTTCCAACAGGGATGAATCATTAAACCGGCCGGCTGCCAGCCATCCGCAGTGGTATTCCTTTTCGCATGGCCGCATTTTGTTTCCGAAAGACGAGCGGGCAGGAGGCTCTTGGATTGGCGTTCATGAAAATCAAAATATTTGCATTTTGCTCAACGGCGCCGCAAACGCGCATCAACCGTCGCCTCCCTACCGGCGCAGCCGCGGTTTGATTTTGCTTGATATTTTAAATGCAGGAACCTTACCAACGCAACAGTTTGAGCAAATCGATTTACAAGAAGTGGAACCCTTTACACTAATCATTCTTGAAAAAAAATCGAACCTCTATCAATGCCGGTGGGATGGGCGGATAAAAAGCAGGGATATAAAAAACAGCGATCAAAATCATATTTGGTCTTCCAGCACATTATACAAACCCGAATATAGGGCGTTGAGAAAAAATTGGTTTGAACAATGGCTGGCCGCCAACCACGCCCCCGATACTGCTGAAATACTGCATTTTCATACCGAAGGTGGAAAAGGAGACCCGGAGATTGACCTGCGCATGCACCGGCCGCAACATCAGATGCAAACGGTGAGCATCAGTCATATTTCGCTGCACGGCCCGGGCGATGTTTTTCATTATTTTGATTTGATACACCAAACAAAAACCTCTCTTTCTATTTAAAGGCCCGCCCATGCGCTTCAAAATTTTCCTGCATAAATTATTAAATAAAGAATACTGGCCTTCATTCCTGATCTACTTTCCTTTATTCCCGGTGTGGGTGTATTATAGCATCAAAGCCAGGTCGCTGCTGTTCTTATCGGCCGCCAATCCGGGCATCGAATACAGTGGTATTTTTTTGGAACGTAAAAGCCGGATTCATGAAATACTGCCACCAGCATATACGCCCCAAACCATTTTAATCAACCCGCTGCAAACTACCGCCGCCGGCCTGATCGAATTGCTGCAACAGGCGTCATTCGAATTTCCTTTTTTTGCAAAACCGGATATTGGCGAAAAAGGCACTGGCGTAAAAAAAATAAATACGGAAAGTGATATCGTCGATTATCATGCCCGGCAAAAGGCACCCTACCTGATACAGGCATTTATTCCTTACGAGCATGAGGCGGGCGTTTTTTTTATTCGCCAGCCCAACAGGTCAAAAGGCGTGGTGAGCGGCATTGTTTACAAAGAGCTTCCGCATGTAACCGGCAATGGGCGCGACCCGGTGCGGCAACTTGCGTTTAGCGACATACGGTATGCCATGCAAAAGGAAAGCATTGAAAAACTATCGCCCGATACCTTAAACCAAATCCCCGCCGATGGCGAACGCGTGGCTTTACTGAGCTATGGTAATCACGCCCGCGGTGCAAAATTTTATGATTACAGTTTTAAAATTTCACCCGAATTGGAACAAACCATGAACAAAGTTTGTGGCGCCATCCCAGGTTTCTATTATGGAAGACTGGACATCAAATTTGACAACTGGGAGGATTTTGCCAGAGGTAAAAATTTTGCCATTGTTGAACTAAATGGAAGCGGCGCTGATCCGACCCATATTTTCGATCCGTCACTTTCGCTGATATCTGTCTGGAAAATTATTATTACACACTGGCACGGGCTGTATCAGGTAGCGTCTTACCTGCACAAGCATCAGCAGGTACCTTACATGACGGTGAAGGCATATTTCTCGCTTCGAAAAAAATACAAGGCCTATTTAAAAACCATAAAATAGCAACATGAAACGTTCATTTTAAAATTTTTATTTTAATCACACAATACAATGAAAATTTTGGTTTGGATACTGCGGCTGGCGGTCGCTTTTGTTTTAATCAGCACAGTGGTGATGCATAAATTCAGAGGCACCGAAGAAACGCGCTACATTTTTGAAACAATCGGCATGGAGCCTAACGGAAGATATGTGATCGGCACGCTGGAATTGGTGGCGGGCTTGCTGATCCTCATTCCGCGCACCACGGGGTTCGGCGCGCTACTGGCAAGCGGCATACTTGCCGGCGCCATTTTTTTTCATCTCACCAGCCTGGGCATCGAGGTTTTGGGCGATGGCGGCGCATTGTTTTATATGGCCATGGGAACATTCCTGGGTTGCATCATCTTATTATTGCTTCACCGCAGACAAATTCAATTATTCTTCAGAAAAACCAAGCCGCGCGGATAAGATATCATCAACTTTTTTAAACAAATGATAGGGCTTGTAAACACGCCAGTTTTGAATGTCCATCAATTCGATAAACTGACCGAGTTTGGCCTGCCTGAATTCATACTGTGTTTGCTCCGGCATATTCAAACAAACAATCCATCCGTCTTCATCAGAAAGCTCTTCATGCAGCTCTTCATAATATTCTTTATCGCTGCTATGAAAGTTGAGCACGTTTTCGGCGATCAAAATAAACTTATAGATACCTTCCTGCATAAAGGTTTCCAGCACATCGCGCTTTAAAGTCATAATATCATTTTCCACCGCATCGTTCCATTCGCCGATCATTTCAATAATCGCATACCCTTCCTCATAATCGGCCATCAATATTTTGAGATAGAGCGTTTTGCTGCCAAAATAATCCCACTGTGGATGGATATAATAATTATAAACTGTATCGGTATATTCAAACTGCGAATGTTCGGTTCCGAAAAAGGGAGACCGCTCATCTTCTTCGCTCACGTAAATGTGTTGCCAATTGTAATAAGGTTCTAAATCGTGCATCTTCACGGCAAGGTAAATGTATTTACCCTTTCTTCAAAGCACAAAAAACGGCAATTGCGTTAAAATTTTCCGGTGTTTATCGCGCGCTCAGGCCCTGCAATGCATCAGAAACAAAATAGCCGTCTCCTTTTCTTTTCACGATCATACCTTCTTTTCTTAAATCGCGATAAGCCCGTTCTGCGGTGGCCAGCGAAACGACGCTGCCTTTACCGATATCGCGCGCAGAGGGCAGCTTCACGCCTTTTTCCAATTTTCCGGTGAGTATGGCCTGCCTGATGATTTTTTTTACCTGCAGGTATAAAAATGTTTTGGACGAAGGGTTGACGTACCGGTCGATGTTCAAATTTTGTGCATACATATCGTTATGTTTTAGAAGTGTTCAATCAATTGCCGTCCGGTTGCGCCGCATCGGCTCCGGGGCTCGCAGGCCAGTAAAAGTTTTCATAAATCCCGGGGTGCCCCGGGTCTAACGATGGCAAATCCTTTTTTAAATATTGCGCCAGTTTTAAGTCGGCGTCTTTTACGCCTTTCACCATCAGCCTGGCCACTTCGAAAGCGCCGTAAGGCCTGAAATGCGTGTTGTCGGCCAACGCCTCGGGACGCGCAGCAAAACTTCCCGCAGGAAAATGAACAAAAGCAAGCATCGACTTTTCCTCGCCCATTGCTTCAAATAACTGTTTACTTAAAGCATTGAGATCTATTAGCGCCACACCTCTTTCTCTCGCGGTTTGCCGCACGGCTTCCGGATAGTCGCCCAGCGTTTCAACAATTTTTCCGTTTAGAAAACGCCGCCGCTGAACAGAGGTCACCAAAACCGGAATGCCGCCTTTCTTTTTTACTTCATCAATAAAATAGTTGAGATTTTTTTTGTAACTGGTGAAGGCGCCGATGCCTTTACCTTTTTGTTTTTGATCGTTGTGACCAAACTCGACAAAAGCGTAATCACCGGGCTTCATAAGACTCAGCATCTTTGCAAAACGCCTTGCTGCTATAAATCCGCTGAGGGTTTCGCCCGATTCGGCCAGGTTAACTACAGCTACTTTTTCGGGTTGAAAAAACCAGGGAAACATCTGGCCCCAGGCAGAGAAGGGCTCGCTGGCTCCGTCGACAACGGTAGAATTGCCCGCAAGAAAAACGGAGACCGCCGTGCGGTTAGGCGTAATTTCAATAGCGTTGATCTTAGGATTTTTACTGTTGAATTCAAGCGTCAGTTTATGATCCCAGTGGAGGTAACCGTGTTCTCTTGCTTTCAGGCGCACTTTTTTGCGGGAACCGGCAATGAGGCTATCCCTGATATTTACGGTAAATTGTATGAGTTGATGTGCGCCGGCGGCAGTTTGCAAGCGGTTAACAAACATCCTTCTGTTTTCGGCCCTGACAGCCAAATCGGAAGGCCCATGATCGTCGCCTGTCCAAATTTTCACATCATAATTGCCTTCGGGGAGTTTGACAGAGAAATAGAAAGGCTGGTCGCTTGTCAAAAATCCGTCGGTTAGGGCCTGCGCGCCCACCTCGTTATTATTCATTGCGGAAGTACCCAAATCAATACCATAGCCCCGCGCCTCGGTGTAGATGGTTTCGGGCGTCACCTTTAGGTAGCCGCCAGGAACTGCTCCTTTTCCGAAATCGAATCGAAATGTTTGAGCATCGGCCACTTTTAAAAATCCGGCCAGTAAGAAAAAGCCTACAAGTATTTTCATTTTTTCAGCACATATCCATCACTCGGGAGACGCCGCAATCGACAGGCAGCAATAAAAAGTGACAGTCGTTTTTGATGTGATTATTATAACCCGAAACTACCCCGCGCATCATCAAAAACACAGGCAGAACATGCCAGAAAATCGGCATTTTGATGCAGATTTGATAGCTCAGAAAGGAATAAATTATTCTAAATCAAAAGATTAAAAAAACAAGCCCGCTTAGCCCTTTTGCTGCATGCTATATTTTTTGGGAGTGGTGCCATAGTGCTTTTGAAACATACGGCTGAAACTTGTGGCGTCGGCGTAGCCCACCGAAAAAGCAATCTCGGAGATAGACTGCTCCCCCTGCAACAAGAGCTCGGCCGCTTTGTTGAGCCGAATGCCTGTGACAAATTCATGCACGGACTGATTCGCGATCCCCTTTACTTTTCGGTATAGCTGCGTGCGGCTCATAAATAGCTGCGCAGCCAGCCATTCGACGTTCACTTCTGCTTCTGACATATGCGCCTCGATAAGACCGGTTGCTTTGGACAGGAAAGCTTTGTCGGCAGCATTGAGCCCAACGGGATTGGCGAAAGATTCGGGAGATTGTCCAAAGAGCGTCCTTAATTTAAGCCGGTTGTCAATCAGGTTGCGAACCCTCGTTTGCAAAAGCGGCATACTAAAAGGTTTTACGATATAGGCGTCGGCGCCGGTTTCATAACCCTCGGTTTCATATTGATCGGATTGGCGGGCGGTAAGTAATATCACCGGTATGTGGCTGGTTTTTTCATCTGTTTTCAAACGCGCACATAACTCCAGGCCGTTCATCCCCGGCATCATAATATCGCTGATAACCAGGTCGGGAATTTCTTCATGAGCTTTTTGCAGTCCCTCTTCGCCGTTCTTCCCTTCGACAATTTTATACGTTGCAGCAAGATTTTGCTTTATATAATTCCTGATATCTTCATTGTCTTCTACCAACAAAACAATCGGCATTTCTGCGTCGGCAACCTGCGTTAGAACCGGAGATTGTAGCGTTGGTTTCTCAACCTCGTAACCCTGATGAGTTGGGTTCAAATTTTCGCCAACGACAGAAATATGAGCAAGCTGCAAAATGAAAGTTGTGCCCTTACCCGGCTCGCTCTCTACTTTTATCTTCCCTTTATGCAGTTCTACCAATTCTTTCGTGAGAGAAAGCCCCACACCGGTCCCTGTTTGCTGATGCCCGGCATCGGCCTGAAAAAAAGGATCGAAAATTTTTTCAACCTTGTCGGGCGCAATACCAATGCCATCATCCGAAACACGGATTTCGACGCTTTCCGGTTTTTCGTTGGCTGCAGCAATGCTCACTTTTATATGTCCGCCTCGGGGTGTGAATTTAAAGGCGTTTGAAATGAGATTATAAAGAATTTTTCCCGCCACATCGGTATCAAATCCCATCATTATTTTATCCGGCTTGCTTGCAACTTCAAATTCAATTTCCTGATCCTCCGCTTTAAAATCGAAACCGGCAGCAATATTTTTTATAAAAACAACCCAATCCTGATAACGCGCATTTAATTGCATGCTGCCCGCTTCTATCTTTCTAAAATCGAGAAACTGGTTGATTAAAGTCAGCAGCCGCTGGGCGTTTCTGTACATGACATTATAATGCGCCAATTCGCCAGGTGTCGCATCCTCTCTTGAAAGCAGCGATCGCAAAGGGTCCACGATCAGCGTTAAAGGCGTTCTGAATTCGTGTGAGACATTGGTAAAGAAACTGGATTTTACCTGATCCAGTTCCCGGGCTTTCTCAGCTTTCAGGCGTTCGGTTAAGATTTGCCGGTGATATTGCTGGCGCACCTGCACAATCCGGTAGATGGCCAGCAAAACTAAAGCGCCGATTAAAAAGTAAATACCATAAGCCCACCAGGTTTCCCACCAGGGTGGCAACACGATAATTTCCAGCGTGGCGGGTTGGGGATTCCAGACACCGTCGCTATTGGACGCTTTGACTTTCAGCAGGTATTTCCCCGCAGCTAAATTTGAATAGCTCGCCAGTCGCCGCGACGCGCTTGTAAAAACCCAATCGTTATCCTGTCCTTCAAGCATGTAAGCATACTGGTTCTTAGCCGGGTTGGAATAATGCAACGCTGAAAACTCAACCGAGAAACTTTGATCTTCGTGCGTCAGCGTGATGCTGCGCGTCATGTGAATGGGCGCCGACAAAACGGACCGTCCATTTACCGAGTCCTTTACATTTACGGGCTTATTCAGAATTTGCAAAGCGGTAAAGGTTACTTTAGGCAAAAAGGGATTATCTGTTATTTCATCGGGGTTGAAATGAATGTATCCCGATGTGGTTCCAAAATACATTTGCCCATCAGCCTTATTCTGAAAGCCCGAACCGTCCATAAACTCATACTCCTGCCCCGGTTTTTTTACGGAATAGTTTTGTACCTGCCCGGTTTTTATTTGCAATTTGGAAAGGCCGTTTTTATGAGCAAACCATACAAAGCCCTTTTGATCAGCCATCACCTTGGTTATATATTGATCTGCCAGCCCGTCTTTTATGGTGTAGGTTTTAATCTTACCCGTTTTGTGATGCACACAACAAAGCGCATTTGCCGCGCCTACCCAAATATCTCCATATACATCTTCAGCAATTGAATAAATGCGCTCGTCGGGAGAAAGCGGATTGCTGCCCAAGCCGGTATAAAAAACGGTGTCCACCCATTGATTATTTTTCGGGTTTCGTTTTAAATGAATTAAGCCGGAATATTCGGTACCGATCCAGAGATCATTCCGGGAATCAAAAAAAATACTACCGGCGCCAGAGGTTCCATAAGCAGGAATATCTTGCTTTTCAAATTGCTGTAGCACCGGATCATAACGCAATAATCCATTGTAATAGGCAAACCAGATCTGTTTGGTTACGGGATCTGTTGCGGCCGTGTAAAAGCGACTGTAAGCCGGTTGTTTCACGCGATCGAACAAATGAACAATCTGGCCTGTTCGAGGATTATACCGGTCGAGCCCCGAGCGTTTGCCGATCCAGATGTCGCCCCTGTCGTCGCCAAAAATCATTTTTATATTTTCTCCGCGCCATTGTTCTGAAAGTTTAAACTGATTTTGGCTAGCTGGCTCCACAATCAACACTCCATCATCTTCGGTGCCGCACCAAACCCTACCATCCCTCACCCACATAGAGCGCACCGCTTCATGCTGCTTGCTTGGCGCTTTGGACCGCGCAGCCACATGATGAAATTTATTCGCATTGAGATCCGTCATATTGATACCGCCTGCACCTGTGCCCAACCATAAAATGCCGGCATCATCCAGCAACATACAGTTTACATTGTTATCGTTGAGGCCGCCTTCGCCCCCGCTTCTCGTTTGAAAAACAACATGCTCGAGGGTCTGCGACAGTTGAAAAGGACCGATAAGTTGCTGCAAAAAATGTGCATTCCGCGTAAATACATCGAGGCTGCGCAGGCGGTTGACGGAATCCTGCAAGGGCAAAGGAAGATCGGTGAGCTTAAATCTGGTGAAATCATCCGTTTCATAATTATAGCGGCAAATGGTTTTATTGAAAACCGAAGCCCAGATGGTACCGTCGGGATCCTTGTATAAATAATGAATGCGATTGCTGGCCAGCGAAGTGCTGTCGCCAAAAACCGTGCGGTAAATTTTAAACGAATATCCATCGTACCGACAAAGGCCGTTCCAGGTTCCAAACCACATAAAACCAAACTTATCTTTCACGATGCCGCGGACGGTGCTTTGAGGCAAACCGTTTTTTGCCGTCAAATACTCAAAACTCACCTGCTGGCTGTGTATCGATTGAACGGCAAATAGGCTTAGAAAAAAAATGGTTATCCTAAAAAAAGCAGCCATTGGCAAACTGATTCTGTTGCTACGAATATACAACCATTCACGGGCCGGGATGATTGTATTTATGGCATGTTCAGCAAAAACGATTTAAGATCTTCAAAGTCCGGCCTGATGGCAATTGATTCATTTTCTCTTTTCATCATATCGCTCAAAGCCGCAGGAATACTTACTTTTTCGCCTGTCGCCTGCTCTACAGCATCCGGAAATTTTACGGGGTGCGCTGTCTCAAGCAGAAAGCCTTTATGCTGCGGTTGCTGCGCGAGTATTTGCTCTAACGCCAGGTAAGCCACGGCTCCGTGAGGATCCAGTGTATAACCATCTGCCTTTTTTACCCTTTTAATCGTTTCAATGGTTTGGTCGTCGGTAATGGTTTGGGCCGAAAGGTTTTGTTTAAGATCTGAAAACTGATGTTGAAACAATTCAATAATCCTTATAAAGTTGCTGGGATTACCTACGTCCATTGCATTTGACAGCGTGGCGACCGTTTCTTTGGGATTTAAACGTTGCGTTTCGAGATACTCGGAGACGATATCATTGACATTACAAGCTGCGACAAAAGGGCCGAGGGGAAGGCCGGTCACTTTAGCTAAAATGCCCGCGCAAATATTCCCAAAATTGCCGCTTGGCACCGAAACTACCGGCGGCATAGTTTTGTACTGCCATTGTTTATAGGCTAAGAAATAATAGATCTGTTGTGGCAGCCATCGAGCGACATTGATCGAATTTGCAGAAGTCAGGAATTTTTTACTATTGATGTCCTGATCTTTGAAAGCCTCTTTCACCATTCGCTGGCAATCGTCAAAGCTGCCTTCGACCTGCAGCGCGGTAATATTTTTTCCCAGTGTGGTAAGCTGCTTTTCCTGGACGGCGCTCACACGGCCTTTAGGGTAAAGAATCACTACATTGACTTTATCCACTCCATAAAACCCGCTTGCCACCGCTCCACCGGTATCGCCTGAAGTAGCGACCAACACTGTAACCGACCGGTCTTCATCTTTTAAAAAATGGCCCAGGCAACGGCTCATGAACCGCGCCCCGACATCCTTAAAAGCCAGCGTGGGACCATGAAAAAGCTCCAGGGAAAAAATATCTTCATTGATCTGTTGTAATGGTATCGGGAAGTTGATCGTTCGCTCCACGATGGCATACAATTCATCATTGTTTAATGACCCGCCGACATATGGTTTCATCACTTCAAATGCAATATCGACATCCGATATAGATGCCATATCGGCGATCCATTTTTGGTCGACTAGCGGCAACGTTTCAGGAAAGTATAATCCGCCATCCGGCGCCTGTCCTAAAATAGTTGCTTCTTTAAATGAAACAATGGGAGATTTTTTGTTGAGACTATAATAATTCATGAGCCTTTAAGGTTTGAATAGAAGAAAGGAAAGCCATAGAAGAGGATGAATGGTTCATTTTAATGCATCACCTCAACGCCGGTTTTATTGATCGTAGTAACATAAACATTGTTTTCAATATCAATATCATCATATATTTTTTTCATAATCTGACCCACATCCGTAGCGATCGATTCATTTTCACTAAGCATAAAGATGGAAGGCCCGGAACCTGAAATGCCGCCGCCCAAAGCGCCAGCGGCTTTACACTGGGTTTTCACGTCATCAAAATTGGGGATCAAAATGCTGCGTACGGGTTCTATGATCACGTCTTCAAGGGAGCGGCTGATTAATGCGTTGTCGTTGCTCACCAGCCCTGCTACAAGGCCAGCGATATTGCCCCATTGCTTGATCGCATCTTTAAGATATACCTGCTTGCGCAGGATTTGCCTTGCATCGGCCGTACGCACTTCGATCTGCGGATGCACAACGGTAACATACAGATCCGGGCTTGCGATAGGAATGATATCGAGCGGATAAATAGACCTGATCAACGTAACGCCGCCTAAAATGCACGGCGTAATATTATCGGCATGTTTCACGCCCGTTGCCAACTTTTCTCCAATCATGGCCAATTGAACCATGTCGTCGGTTGAAAAAATATCGCCCATCAACCGGGCGGCGCCTACAGCGGCGCCGGCAGCGCTCGCAGCGCTCGAACCGAGACCACTACCCGGCTTGATCTGTTTTTCGATCGTCACTTTTATCCCTTTCTGAAATCCCGCTTTTTCAATCGCTGCCAAAAGCACGACGCCGGCAACGTTTTTTTCAGGATCAGTAGGCAGGCCGAATGAGTCTTTGTTGACAATCACAACGCCCGGCTCGTCGATCACCTCAAACTCCATAATATCGTAGGGCTCTTTCAGGGCCAGGCCCAAAATATCAAAGCCACAAACCAAATTGGCGACGGTGCCCGGAGATTTTATTTTAATGCTCATGTTGACTTTTTTTACAATCGTCTTTCGACAAATACTATTGCTTAACTAAGATGCGTTTGCAGCGCGTACAATGTCAGCAAACACGCCGCTCGCCGTAACATCCGCCCCTGCGCCTGCACCTTTAATTACCAGCGGCTGCTCGGGATAGCGCGCGGTGTAAAACAACACTACGTTATCTTTCCCGTATAAATGATACAGGTCATTTGATGGTTCGATATGCTGTAATCCAACCGCCGCTTTTCCATTATCGAAAGTGGCTACAAATTTTAGTTTGCAGTTTTTAGCATTGGCTTTATCCAGCAGATTTTTGAAATGCGCTTCATGACGTTGCATGCAGGCATAGAAAGCTTCCACATCTCCTTCCATACATTCAGCTGGCAGGAAACCATTGTTTTGAATATCTTCCATTTGCATTTCATATCCCGCCTCGCGGGCCAGGATCAGAATTTTTCGCATTACATCGGTGCCGCTCAAATCCAGGCGCGGGTCGGGCTCGGTAAACCCTTCCTGTTGGGCCTGCCTAACAATATCGGAAAACGAACTGCTCCCATCATAATGGTTAAACACGAAATTCAAAGTGCCGCTTAAAACCGCTTCGATTTTTCTTACTTCATCGCCACTATGCACCAGGTCGTTCAGTGTGCCAATCACCGGCAAACCCGCGCCAACATTGGTTTCAAATAAAAAACGACAATTAAATTCGCTGGCAAGATGTTTTAGCTTTTTGTAATGCGCAAAATCAGCAGATGCAGCTATCTTATTGCACGCCACAACGGATATGCTTTTCTGCAACAATTTCTCGTACACGCCCGCCACGGCGGCGTTGGCTGTAATATCCACGAAAATCGAGTTGCGCATATTCTTGCTGATCGCTGTATCAACAAATAACGACAGGTTGGCCTCATCTCCATCCTGAAGTGCGCTTTTCCAATCGCCCAGGTCGATTCCTTTTTCATTAAAAACCATCCGGCGGCTATTACTCAAACCCACCACATTGATTTTTATTTTGAGATGCTGTTGCAGCGAAACAAATTGCTTCTCGATCTGCTGCAATAATTTAGCGCCTACGTTGCCGACGCCGGTAATGAACAAATGCACCTGCTTGAAAGTAGTTTCAAAAAAATCTTCATGCAGCACATTGATCGCCTTCTGCACGTCTGCGGTAGCAATCACCGCGCTGATATTCTTCTCCGAAGACCCTTGCGCAATAGCTCTCACATTCACGCCATTTCTTCCGAGGGCGCTAAACATTCTTCCGCTTACACCGGGGTGGCTTCTCATTTGCTCGCCCACCAGTGCAACAATAGAAAGGCCGGTTTCTACTTTGAGCGGCTCCACCTTTTGAAGCACTAGTTCGCCGGCAAATGTACTATCGATAGCCTGCTTCGCAGCATCGGCTTGCGAAGCATCAACCGCCACACAAATGGAATGTTCGGAAGAACTTTGCGTGATTAAAATGACATTGATTTGCTCATTACTCAATGCTTCGAAAAGCCTTTTTGAAAAGCCGGGAATACCCACCATACCACTACCCTCAAGACTCAGCAAGGCTAAATTATTGATACTGGAAATTCCTTTAATGATATTCTGATCGGTTGCATTTTCCGAAGGCCCGTTCGACACTACCAGTGTTCCGGCATCTTCAGGCGCAAAAGTGTTTTTTATCCAAACCGGAATATTTTTATTCATAACGGGCTGAAGCGTGGGCGGATAAATGACTTTCGCCCCAAAATGAGACAATTCCATTGCTTCGCCGTAAGAAATTTTTTCAATCACTTTTGCATTGGCCGTCAGGCGCGGATCGGCGGTCATCATACCGCTTACATCGGTCCATATTTCAAGTCTGGAAGCGTTGAGAGATGATGCGAGGATAGCTGCTGTGTAATCGGAGCCGCCGCGACCGATTGTAGTAGGAATACCTTCTGCATTGCTTGCAATAAAACCTGGAATAAGAAACAGTTGTTGCGGAGCAGCGTTAAAATAATTTTCGATTCGATGTTGCGTGGCGTTAAAATCCACCTGAGCGCGCGTGTATTTACTATTAGTTTGAATCAGTTCGCGCGCATCCTTCCATTGCACATCCACGCCCTCAAACTTTAATTTTTCTGCGATAATTTGTGAGGAAAGCCATTCGCCAAAACCTGCCAGCCGGTCTTTGGTGCGCGGTGTAATTTCGCCGAGCGTAAAAATACCGTTGCAGATATCTTCAATTTCATTGATTGATGATTTAGCAAGGCTGAGCAACTGGCTTTGGTGCGCCACCGGAATCAATCCTTTCACCACTTCAAAATGCCTTTTTTCAACGGTTTCGATCAAAGATTTATACGCTTCATTTCCTTTGGCTGCTTCGCTGGCCGCCTGTAATAATATATCGGTGATGCCGCCTAACGCAGATACGACGACTACTGTTTTTTCCTCCGCGGCGGCCTTTTTAACAATGGCAATTACCTTTAGTATATTTTCAGCGTTTGCAACGGAAGTGCCGCCGAATTTTAAAACCTGCATGGTTTAATAATTATAATGATTCAAATTAAATTTAGAGAAAACGGCCGAAGCCCAAGGTGGTGATATAACAAAGTACAACCCTTAACGGGTTGTGATAATGGTGGTTGTCGTAGTGGAAACTACGCCAAAAGAAGGGTTGATATGTGTTATGTTTTTAAACATGATCCCGCACAAGATAAGACAGGAATTATTGACGAACAAATATTTTTTAGCCGCTTTAGAAAATTGACCTCAATACCTCCTCGTGCTAACGATATTGTCGGGCAAATCGAGATGATTCCATTCTTTATGAATCGCCATCGCAGCACCCATCGCGGTAGCCTGCGAAACAGAAGCCGCATATACTTCGGTTTGAGGATAGGCTTCCGCTAACAACTGCATATACGTTTCGTTTTTTGCAAAACCGCCATCGACGAATATCTTCTTTACCTTATCATTAAACACCAGATCCGTTGAGCGCTTTTGCGCCAATATCACTTGCCTTATAAAATTGATATACGCCGCTTCGTAGCTGATATAATTCGTTACATCAAAATCCGTAAGTTCTTTTAAGGCCGGCTCGTCTTTCAACAGACTTTTATCGTAAGCGATTTTTTCAAAATAATTAGGCACTTCCACGAAGTACTCAGACAATCTTTTAATAATCTGCTCATGTGCATATCCCGCAAATAAACGGGATGATTTCACGGGCCCGCCTTCGTAAGTCATGTAGCACAGGCAGTCCTGATCAAGCTCTTCTTTAGTCAGCGGCGTTTCGTTAAAAGCGTTCATGCTGATACACCATGTTCCTGTAGATATCAGCAGAAAAGGATCTTCAATATTTTTGATATAAGGAATAAAAGCGGCAGAGCTGTCGTGTAATCCAATACCACATTTGATCTGTTTCCCGCGATAATGAATATCAAGCGCTTTTGAAGATGCGGCAACGGGCGGCAGTTTTTTATCAATGCCTTCTTTTATAACCCATTCGTGATATTGGTTGCGGTTAAAATCCCATAAAGCAGTGTGGCAACCGATACTGGTAATATCCGAAAATTTCTGCCCGCTCACCAGCGCGCTTAAATATTGAGGGAAATGAACAGATTGCGCCGTTTTGCTAAAAATGCGGGGCTTATGATATTTCAACGCATACAACTGCAAACCCGAATTCAGATTGCCCAGGGCCGGCGACGCCGTGCTCAAAGCTACTTCTTCTTTTGTTCCGTAGGTGTTGTAAAACTGGTCTTCAATATCCTGCGGATAGGGCTTTAAATAATTATATAATGGCGCTACCACATTATCTGCTGCATCCAAATGGACAAAGCTGGCGCCATAAGCAGAAAAATTAACCGCCTTTATATCGTAAGTATTGCTTTCAATATATTTTCGAAGCGTGTTGAGCACCCAGCGTTGGAGCGCACCGATATCTTCGCAGGCAAACTCATCTTCGTCGGCGATCTCCTCAAAAGTGATCGACTTTTCTTCAACGATTTTATAATCTTCGTTAAAAAGGAAAAACTTTTTATTGGTTTTCCCCACATCGAATATCGCAATTACCGGAACCAAAACAATTTAGATTTCATCTTGCTATTCAAAATAAGATAGCGTTCAAAAGGTTATACAGTCAATAATGGTGTTGTGATTATAATCCTGTAGCTACTGCTTTTTCACCTCGTTTAGTGATCAGCTGCTGCCTGATTTTCTCTTCTCTGAAAAGCCGCAACGGCTGCAAAGCCGCGCCCGAACGCAATCTCGCTTCGGCTACCAAAGGACGTAAATCCGTGCGATAGGCTGCCTGCAAGATTTCCTGTGCGCCGGCAACATCGTTGTTCTGCTGTGCTTCAGCCAGCGCCTTACTGTCTACCAACAGTGCCTGTGCATACGCCAGTAAAATAGCTTCCACGCTTTGCAACAAGTCTTCGAGCGGGTCTTTTACATTATGACTCGCATCGATCATCCAGCCCAGGTCGGTAGCATGATTCATGCCGCGCGCATCCATCCCTTCTACAAGTTCTTTAAAAATTAAAAACAATTGGTAAGGTTTAATGCTTCCCACTGTGAGATCGTCATCTCCGTATTTGCTATCGTTAAAATGAAAACCACCAAGTTTTTTCTCGTTTAGCAGCAGCGCTACGATCTGCTCTATATTAGCATTGGGCAAATGATGGCCCAGATCAACAAGGGTAAAAGCTTTGTCGCCCAATTTATTTGCATACAACAAAGATTGGCCCCAATCGCCTACTGTCGTTGAATAGAAGTTAGGTTCGAACGCTTTATACTCCACAAATACTTTCCAATCTTCAGGCAGTGCGGCATAAACGGCCTGCAAACTCTCAAGCGTGTTGTTGAAAGCATTCCTGAAATTGAGCTGGCCCGGAAAGCAGGAACCATCCGATAACCAAACCGTAAGCGAATCAGATCCTAATTCCACACCATAATTAATCACTTCGATATTATGATCAACCGCCTGTTGCCGCACGGATTTATCCACATGCTGCATCGAGCCGAATTTATAGCTCAGCTTTTGATCTTTTTGGTCCTGAAAAGTGTTAGAGTTCATAGCATCGAACTTCAGGCCGAAGTCTGCGGCAAGGCTTTTAATAGCCTGGGTATTCTTTGGAATATCCCAGGGAATATGTAAAGAAACCGCGCCACTGCTGCGGTTGAGCTGATGCAACAACCCAATATCTTCTATTTTTTGTTCGAGTGTTGAAGGTTCGCCACCGCCGCTAAAGCGGCCAAACCGGGTGCCGCCGCTACCTAAAGCCCAGGAGGGGATCGCCACCTGAAAATCGATTAGCTTTGTGATAATGGCTTCCGTGCCGGCGATTTCACCAGACAAAAAATCAAACGCTTTTTTATGTTTGGCTACATACTTTTCGTTATGAGCATCTATTTGAGATTTATGTAAAATCATCGGTCAGTATTTAATACAATTTAGTTTAATAATTTTTAATCCACCAGGCTCTGGACTTTATCCAATTTACGACCCGGCCTGATTCAATCTTTCAGGCGGCTTCTTTCATTGTTCCGCCAAACCGCGTGAATTTAAAAAACGGGTCGGTGATTGGAAAACCACCTACCCTTGTTGCTTTGCTATATGAAGACTCGTAAGCCCACCCAACCATCTGCAAAAAGAAGCGGGATGGAGCTGCATTCATTCATTTTAATAACTACTATCGTACAAACGCCTGCGCTACGCCGCCATCCACGTTTAATATATTTCCTGTTGATTTGTTGAGCAAGCCGCTCACAAATACAAAACAAGCATTGGCGATGTCATCGGGTAAAATAATCTCGTTCATCAAAGTTCGCTTGGCATAATAGGCCGGTAACTCTTCCACCGTAATGCCATAAGCTTTTGCGCGGCCTTCAGCCCAGCCGCCTGCCCAGATATTTGAATCCGATATAACAGCGTCCGGATTTACTGTGTTAACCCTGATCTTATCACCGCCCAACTCGGCTGACAATAATCTTGAAAGATGCGCCTGCGCTGCTTTTGCTGAGCCATATCCTGCGTTGTTGGGCCCTGCCACGATCGAATTTTTCGAAACGATATTGATAATGTCACCGCCCATATCCTGCTTGCGCATCATCTTAACAGCTTCCTTCGACACCATAAATTGTCCTTTTACCAGGATATCATAAAGCCGGTCCCACTCTTCAATCGAGTGTTCGGTAATACTTTTCGAAATGCTGATTCCTGCGTTGTTGACGATAATATCAACCCCGCCAAATGCCAGCGCTGTTTGCTCTAACGCAGCAGCAATAGACGCCGCGTCGGTTACATTCAGGTTGACGGCCGCCGTTGAGTCTTTACCAAAAGCTTTCTGAAATTCTTTGGTGGTAGCTTCGATGCGCTCATCGTTGATATCATTTATAATGACGCAAGCGCCTTCCTGTACAAACTTCTTTGCGATGGCCTTACCGATTCCGCCGCCGCTGCCGGTAATCAATGCCACGCGGCCACTCAATGGTTTGGGCTTAGGCATCCGCTGCAATTTCGCTTCTTCCAGCAACCAGTATTCGATGTTAAAAGCCTCTTGCCGAGGTAATGAAGTGTACTCAGAAATAGCTTCTGATCCACGCATTACATTGATCGCGTTGGTATAGAACTCCGCTGCAACACGAGCGGTTTGTTTATCTTTTGCAAAAGCGAACATGCCCACACCCGGATAAATGATAATTACCGGATTGGAATCGCGGATCGCAGGACTATTGGGATGTTTGCAGGTTTCGTAATAGGTTTCATACATCTTGCGATAGTCGGTAAACAAAGGAGCGATCCTTTCTTTAATCGCAGCCACATCGTCTACATTCTCATCGACAGAAAGATTTAATACCAGCGGACTGATTTTGGTTCGCAGGAAATGATCGGGACATGAAGTACCCAAAGGCGCTAATCTTTCCAGATCGTTGGAATTAATATATTGCAATACACGGTCATCATCTGTAAAATGGCCGATCATTTTTATATTTGATGAACAAAAGCCGCGCAGAACGGGCGCTAAAGCGGCCGCTTTTTTCAAACGCTCTTCTTTAGCAAGCGACTGCAGTTTTTCGCCGCCAAAAACAGGCCCTTTTTTGCCGGTATTTTGTTCGATAAATTCGGCGCATTTTTCAATTACTTCCAGCGTATTGATATAGCTTTCATAAGCAGTGTCGCCCCAGGTGAATAAGCCGTGCGACCCTAACATAATACCGCGAATGCCGGGGTTTTCGTCCAGGCATTTTTTAAGCATCAGGCCCAACTCAAAACCGGGCTTTTGCCAGGGCACCCATCCGATTGTTCCACCAAAAAGTTCCTGCGTAATTTTTTCACCATCTTTCGCAGCCGCAATAGCAATGGCGGCGTCGGGATGCAAATGGTCGATGTGCTTAAATGGCAAAAACCCATGCAGCGGTGTATCGATTGAGGGAGCTTTTGAATTAAGATCGTAAATGCAGTGATTAAATAGCTCTACCATTTCGTCTTCATGTGCCACGCCGCGATACACATTTTTCAGGCTTCTTAATTTATCGACATATAGCGCAGCCAGTCCGCCCTTGGTTAGCGTGCCGAGATCGCCGCCGCTACCCTTTACCCACATAATTTCAGTCGCTTCGCCCGTAAGCGGATCTTGAGCCATCGCTTTGCAGGAAGTATTCCCGCCACCATAGTTGGTTAAGCGCAGATCTGCACCCAGCAAATTAGAACGGTAAATGAGCAGGGCCACTTCATCGCCCTCGAGCTCGGCAGCTTTTTTGTCATCCCATAAATAACTTACGTGCTTGAAATTTTTTGTCTCTGTTGCCATAATTGTTGTTTATTTCTCCCGGTTTTAGAGCTTTTTATGTTTTACGGATGATGTTGCAACAACAGGTTTTGGTTCTTTGCTGCAAGATCGTTCCTGAAATTTATTTCATTGAGTTGCCCCAACCTACCAATAACACTGATAATAAGATCACCACAATGCCTGCTATCACGGTGAACATGGTTTTCCTGCTGACGCCTTTCCATTCTTTTAAAATCAAACCCCAAACATTGGCAATTAAAATGATAAAGGCCATGTGAAGGATCCAGGAACTAGGGCCATTGCCCATTTTACTTTCGCCCATGCCGTAGAAGAAAAACTGTAAAAACCAGGTCGTTCCCGCCAGCGCGCAAAAAATAATATTGCTCAAAATCGGCGTCTTCTTATTGGTATAATCGGAGTAGGTTTTATTGCGGGCATTCAGCATTAAACACCAGATCAGATTGGTAGTAAGGCCGCCCCATAAAATTATAATATACGATACGTTGTTTTGATATAGAAATTCTCCCTGTCCGGGATGAGCTGCTTTCCAAAGTTCGTTTGCCGTGTCGGCCATAGGCTTGGCCGCTTCGATACCAAAATTGAAGCAGGCGCTAAGAATTCCTGAAACGATGGCCACGGCGAGCCCGAGACCAAATTTATACTCGTCTTTGCCCGATAGGTGGGCTTCCGTATCTGCATTGCCCACCGCGTGCGGATCGGTATTTTGAACGTCGCTGCCGGCGAGTTCTTTTTCTTTCATCATGCCGGCCCGGCCGCAAATGATAATGCCGATAACGCAAACCAGCAAGCCGCCCATCACGGTGATGCCCCAACTCGACCCTGTCAACATGCCGATCGTGTCCTTGCCTTCAGCCGGAGAAAACTGGTAATAAATCGCCGGAATCAGCGCACCGAAAACCATACATAGCCCGAGGATGATGCTGCTACCCAGCGAAACGCCGAGATAGCGCACGCCGAGGCCGTATGTTAATCCGCCGATACCCCAAAGAAGGCCAAATACAAACGCAAAACCCAGAGTCGTGCCGCTTGCCTGACTGATAATTTCAGTAAAATTGGGAATAGTGAACCATGCCGCAATCGGAGGTACGATCAACCATGAAAACAAACCGCCGACAAGCCAGTAGGATTCCCACGCCCAGCCTTTTACTTTTTTATAGGGAATGTAAAAACTTCCCGAAGCAAAACCGCCAACAAAATGAAAAATAACTCCCAGTAAAGCGTTCATGAAATATAAATTTTCAAAACAGTAAGCCAATCTTTAGAAACCGAAAATAGAACAATGAAAATGCCCAACCGTCATGCACTGTCATGATATATTGTAATTTTTACAAAAATTAAGAAAACCGCAACATTCTTTATTATTCAATATATTGCCGGTAATTCATAAAGCCTTGCTTTACAAGTTGCTTAAAATATATGTGCGCGCTGCGATCCATTTGTTTTGCTACTCCATTCGGGTTGACAAAAGGGAGTTGCTAAAAATGGAAGGGCCTTTACTGATTGCGAGCAATCATCCCAATTCGTTTTTAGACGCGATTATTTTTGATATACTTTTTGATGTGCCCATCACGTCGCTGGCGCGGGGCGATGCTTTTAAAAACAAGCATATTTTTCGCCTACTGCGGCGCCTCAAAATGCTCCCCGTTTATCGCATACGCGAAGGAGCCCAAAACCTAAATGTTAACTACGACACTTTTGATGCCTGCCTGGAACTTTTTCAACAAAAAGAAGCCGTGCTGATTTTTAGCGAAGGCTTTTGTGTGAATGAATGGCATTTGCGGCCTTTGAAGAAAGGCACAGCCAGGCTTGCTTTCCAAGCCTGGAAAGAAAACATACCGCTCAAAGTTTTGCCAGCGGGCATTAATTATAGTTCCTTCAGGCGTTATGGGAAAAAAGTCCGGGTTCATTTGGGCGCACCCATTCCAGTCTCCATTTTCTCGGCCGCGCAATCGGACGGAAATAATTATGCCCATTTCAATGAAGTGCTCAATAATCAGCTCCAACAGCTGGTTTACGAAATTCCCCGTGGTGATGAAGAATTATTACGCGAGCGATTTGGGCAAACCTCCATCACTAAAAAAATATTATTGGGGCCGCTGGCTTTTGCAGGTGCGTTGCTAAACGCTCCGGTTTATGGCCTGGCAAGGCTGGTTACAAAAATGTTCTTTGAAAAATCCGATCATTATGATTCCGTAATGCTCGGCTTTCTACTCCTGGCCTATCCTTTCTACCTGGCGCTGTTCACCACTTTGGCTTACCATTTTATATCAGGCTGGGGCTTGTTGGCATTGATCGCATTGCCGCTTACCGCTTTTTGTTACGTGAAGTACGAGGTTAGATTGGATCATTAATTTCATCACTATTATAATTTATCACACATAAAATTTTCATCTCTGTGATTAATATGAAAATTTCACAATAACCCCTTTCAGCAATTTAGTCACGATCAAAATTTAAAGAATGCTAATTGCGGGGTTATAAAAAAATCCCCGGCGCTTTGCCAGGGACTGTAAATTCATTCTTTCAAAATTGAAGCACTTATAATCTTACATTGAGCGTAAGCCGGAAGGCAGCGCCTTTTCCTTTAATATAATTATCATTCAATGCAGTCCATTGAGAACGCACGGTGAAATAATCTTTGTTGAGCATATTTTCAATACCAAGATTAATGGACGTGGCTGAAGATAGTTGGTAATGCACCGACGAGCTCCACAAACCATAAGGATTGATAGGGCCTTTGGAATAATCGTAAGACCCATTGCTGTTTCTCTCAAAGCGATCCCTTTTCATAATGCCGGTATATTGTAAAAGCAAATTTAATTTGCCAGGCAACACTCCGTATTCGATATTACCGGTAAGCATCGGCGGCGCAATGCGCGGACCGGGCAAATATTCATCAGCCGGTCCATCATAATTCCCATCGTCGTCTGCGTCTAATTTTCCTTCTACATAGCTATAATTCACGCTTGCTTTCAAATTGCTTCTGATTTGATAATCGGCCGTAAGCTCCACGCCATAAATACGTTCGGGCGCCCGCACAACCACAAATGCACCATCTTTAAAAACGCTATTAGCGCCCAGGCTCGACTTGCTGATATAACCAGTGGCTTCAAATCTGAAATTTTTAAACTTGCTGACAAAACCCGTTTCGTAACTGTTTACAATAACGGCCTCTGTATTGATTTTTGAAATGCTGTCTACTCTTGCCGAGCGAAGTACCACGCCGACATCAGAAACGCTGAAGCCTTGTGAGAAACTGATATAAGGCGAGAAATAATCGGACATATTATATCTTAATCCCGCATTAAACATTAACGGGTTATAGTTTAACTCACCCCCGGTGACATGCATCGATTCTGTAACGGCACCTGTCGTAATATTTTTTGAAGGCAAGGTTTGGTAATCCTCAACACCGATGTTCACATGCTCATATCTCAGCCCTCCTTTCAGAATCAATTTATCAAACAGCGTAAAACGCGTTTGTAAAAAAGGGGCCATGTTTTTCATATTCATTTCGGGTACCCAAATACGCCCGTCCACGAGCGGTTGCGACGTAATATCCCTTTGGGCGTCGACGCCGTAGGTCAGGGCTGCATCCAGGTTTGCAGCGCTAAAGGGCGTATTGAATACCAGCCTTGCGCCATGCTTTTTTGATAAAATACGGGAGATGCCGCCGTCCACAAATGACTCGGAATAAAAAAATACGTTGTCAACACTTTGATAATAAAAATCAGCGTCGTAGTGCGTATTTGCCACGCCGGTTTCACCTGAAAAAACGAGGTTTAAATTATGATTACCCTTCACGCCCTGCGGCACACCGCTCGCCTGGCCCTGCTGCGCACTGGTCTTTTTTCCGGCGGCGTAGTCTCCGTTTACGGTAATATAATTGGTGGTTTGACGGCTGGAATAAAAATTATAAGTAGCCTGCACTTTGTGGTTATCATTGATATCATAACCCAGCTTGGCAAAAGCATTGTAGGAGTCCGTTTCGCCCAAGCCATAGATCGGAGGCAGTATATCGCCTTTAGCATCTTTTAACTCACCGGTTTGCTCGTAAACGCCACTTGCCACATAATTCCATTTTCCTTTATCCCCAAAAAACATTTGGCTTACCCGCGCTCCTATGCTGTTCGCTTTCTTAACCAGCGATCCGGTCGCGCCCAGTGAGGTGTGGCTATTGATCAGCTTTCCGGTTTTTTCAGTCCGGGTGAAATAATTGATCAAACCGCCCGCAGCGCCGTTTCCATAAATGGCGGTTGCTCCTTTTACCACTTCAATCCTTTCAATAACAGCCGGGTCTAAAGCGCGCAGGTCCATCGCTCCGTTGCGTAAAGGGGTGGATTGAGGCACTCCATCTACCATGATCAGCAGGCTGCGGCCGCGAAGTGTTTGTCCGAAGTTGCTGCTCAAACCCGAGCTGGGCGCCAGGCCGGGCACCCGATTTTCGAGTATGGTGGCCAGGTTGGTAGTAATATTCAAATTGTCCTGAATTGCTTTCAACCCCACCACCGTCACCGAAGATGGAATCTGATCGATTGTTTCGCGCGTTCTTCCCGCAGAGACCACAACTTCTTCCAGTTGTTGATTTTGCTCTATTAATACAAAATTTATGGTAAGCGCCTGTCCGGCCGTAAGCGACACCTGCTTTTGCTGCGTTGTAAACCCAGTGGAACTTGCCGCTATGGTCGGCATTCCGGCAGGGACGTTATAAACAACAAACCTTCCGGCATCGTCTGTTATGGCCCCTTGTCCCGACCCGTCGATAGTGATCGTTACCGCAGCCAGCGGCTTTCCGTCGGAGGTTTTGACTGTACCATCTATCACTCCGGTTTGCGCTTTTAAAAGGCTGGTAAAAAATATAAAAATCGTTGTTACAAAAATCTTATCGTTCCGCATTCTTGTCTGGCTTTTAAATGAAGCGCGAAAGTATGACGCCCGACAGGCGTTGTGTTTACGAAATCGGGAAATAATTTCTTTACTACAAAAAGCAACAAAAAACCCCGGCTCAACGAACCGGGGCTTTATTATTTTAAGTGACTATTCACCATTCACTTTTCACTACTCACCATTCTCTTTTCACTTTTCTCTTCTTACGCCGTCACTTTACCTTTTGATTTTGCGATCACTTCCTCAGCGATATTATTAGGCGCTGGGGCGTAGTGGGCGAACTCCATCGTAGAAGATGCACGGCCAGAAGACAAAGAACGCAATTGAGTAACATAACCAAACATTTCACTCAATGGAACTTTAGCTTTAATAACCTGAACGCCGGCCCGAGTATCCATACCTTCCATCAATCCACGACGACGGTTTAAGTCACCAGTAACATCACCCATGTATTGCTCGGGAGTTAATACTTCCACTTTCATGATCGGTTCTAACAAAATCGGCTTCGCTTTTCTTCCCGCCTCACGGAAACCTTGTTTTGCACAAAGTTCGAATGACATCGCATCAGAATCCACAGGGTGGAAGCTTCCGTCGAATATGCGGATTTTCAGGTTATCTACCGGATAGTTTGCCAAAACACCACTTGTCATGGCAGACTCAAAACCTTTCTGAATCGCAGGGATAAATTCTCTTGGAATCGCTCCACCTACGATATTGTTTACAAATTGGAATGACTTATCAGGGTTTTCTTTTTGCCATTCTTCATCCACAGGGCCTAAGCTAAACTGCACATCGGCAAATTTACCACGACCACCGGTTTGCTTTTTCAAAGTTTCGCGGTGTTCGATCGTTGTATTAAACGCCTCTTTGTAAGCCACCTGCGGTGCACCCTGGTTCACTTCTACTTTAAATTCACGACGCATACGGTCGATGATAATTTCAAGGTGAAGCTCACCCATACCGCTAAGGATCGTCTGGCCGGTATCTTCATCTGTTTTTACACGAAGTGTTGGATCTTCTTCAACTAATTTTGCGATTGCCATACCCATTTTGTCAACGTCAGCCTGTGTTTTAGGCTCAACCGCTACCGAGATCACCGGCTCGGGAATGAACATGTTCTCCAGGGTGATCGGATGGTTTTCGTCGCAAAGCGTATCACCGGTTTTAATTTCTTTAAAACCTACCGCTGCGCCAATATCTCCTGCTTCGATAAAGTCAACCGGATTTTGTTTGTTCGCAAACATTTTCATGATACGGCTGATACGCTCTTTTTTACCGCTACGCACATTCAGTACATAAGAACCGGCATCTAAATGTCCGCTGTAGCAACGGAAAAACGCCAGGCGTCCTACGAATGGATCGGTCATAATTTTAAACGCCAGCGCTGCAAAAGGTTCTTTCGCATCAGGCTTGCGCACTAATTTCTTTTCTGAATCTTCCGGATCTGTTCCTTCAATTGCTTCAACATCAACTGGCGAAGGCAGGTAACGGCAAACAGCGTCTAAAGCAGTTTGTACCCCTTTATTTTTGAAAGAAGAACCGCACATCATAGGAACGATGCTCAGGTCAATCGTAGCTTTACGAATCGCTGTATGAATTTCTTCTTCAGAAATGGTATCAGGATCGTCGAAGAATTTTTCCATCAACTGGTCGTCGTATTCAGCAACTGCTTCAACTAATTGTGCTCTCCATTCGTTCGCTTCGTCCACCATATCAGCAGGAATATCGATTTCATCGAAAGTCATTCCTTCTGTTTCCATGTGCCAGATAATTCCTTTCATTTTGATCAGGTCAACGACACCTTTAAAATCATCTTCTGCACCAATAGGCAACTGAAGCGGCACGGCTTTAGAGCCCAGCATTTCGCGAACCTGTTTCACCACGTTCAGAAAGTCTGCACCCTGACGATCCATTTTATTTACAAAACCGATACGCGGAACTTTGTAACGGTTGGCCTGGCGCCAAACTGTTTCTGATTGAGGCTCTACACCATCAACCGCCGAGAACAACGCGATCAGACCATCCAAAACACGCATAGAACGCTCTACCTCAACGGTAAAATCCACGTGACCGGGCGTATCGATAATATTGAAAGAATATTCTTTGGTAGAACCGGCAACAACTTTTCCCTTATCAGTCGGGAACTGCCATTTACAGCTTACCGCAGCAGAGGTAATGGTAATACCACGCTCTTTTTCCTGCTCCATCCAGTCGGTGGTAGCAGCGCCATCGTGTACCTCACCAATTCGGTGAATCATACCCGTGTAACGCAAAATACGTTCGGTTGTGGTGGTTTTACCAGCGTCAATGTGAGCGGCAATACCAAAGTTTCTTTGAAATTTTAAATCTGCCATGATTATTCTTAGTTGAATTATAAACTTTTAAATACTTAAGTTAATGGTTATCAATGTGATTAAAATCAGGTAACTTAAGCCTCTAATTTAAGGCTGCAAAGGTAAGGAAATAAGCATAATTAGTAATTTGATTTTTTTGTAACCAGCAATAGTAGTTCTATCAGCGATTTTGCGACGCTCCTTTGTTTTGTGATATATGCCCGGATGGCAGCAGCTTGCTAGTTTTGACACCAGTATTATGATAAACTTTTGAAGTGTTTAGTCCGCTACATTTTTATCTATTCCTGCTCTGTTTTAAACAAATAAACGGTATATGATAAAAGGTTTGTTTATTATTTCTTTTCAGCCTTTATCAACAAATGCTCATCTCTGCTTTTTATAAAAAGGGTATTTCCCGAGACGCCATAGTTGACAGTTAAATCCTGCAATTTTCGAGCATCATAAGCGATACCATAGCACGCCGGAAGTGTAGTTAGCCCCTCTTCTGTACTAAATATTATCGTATTTTCATTAATTTGATACGTTCCCGAAAAATTATCACAACCGCTCATCAGATATACGGAATCATTTTCAAGAAACCTCAAATAGCCGTCTCTGATATTAGAGGCCTTAGATTTTACAATCCATTCTCCCACAATATCGCCTCCATTTAGCACATATCTATCCTCTTTACTACAAGAATTTAAAATAGCAATAATGGCTAATCCTAATATAGAATATTCCAGTTTTTTATTTTTCATAAAACTAATTTTAAAGGATAACGGATAAAACTTACCATACGCAACATGCGTTATGACTTTCCCTTTTTTTAAAGAGTATCTACGTATTTTGTTCATATATAATCGGAACGATGAACAGTGCGACGCAATGTTGATGCTACCTGTATCGCAGCCCGGTTCATAAGAATCACTTCAATATCCCTAAATCATCAACCTGCTTTTGCGTTGACAGCTCTTTGCATAAACCTATTCGATAAAAAAAGCCTCAAAGATTATACATCGATGAGGCTCGTGCCTGTTCCTGTATGGCGGTTTGATAAACCAGGCCGGTAACCCGGCTATTGGTCTTTGTTCTTTAGCCTGGAAAAGAAACTTTTCACTTCTTCGCCGGCAGCCTCTCGGCCACCTAAACCGAAGGATAGCGCGAAAGCAACCGCTATCGCTCCCAAGCTCAATCCAAAGGCCAGTTCAATTATATTATTGGCAATACCCATCGCGTGAAGCCCCATGGCCAGGAAAATCACAATGATCGCGCCCCTCACAATGGCTGCGGTAAATTTATTCGCCTGTTTATTATTGAGAAAAAGGTTGGTGGCAAAGTTGGCCACAAAATTGCCTAACGCCAGGATAAGTAAACCGAACACAATCTTGCCAGCTACCGCCAGCACTTTATCCAGAATATCCACCACTTCCATCAGGCCCAATTGTTTGGACGCTTCCACAATACCCACGTAGATAATAAAAGCATAGGCCAAATTGGTTATGACTTTAACCAAATCGAATTTTCCCAACACATTGTCAAGTTTTAACTTATGCACCAGCGTGTTCACCTGAAAACTGCGGAGCAAATCGCCCAACAATGATGATATAAACCTGCCGCCAATGGCTGCGGCCAGTAAAATAATCGACGCATAAGCAATGCTCGGAATGGCGTTTATAAATGTATCAAGCATATTAGTGGCGGGGTCGGTGATCACCTGCATGTTCAGCTTCTCTAATGCAATAATCAGAATGGGCACAAAAACCACGATGAAGGCAATATTTTTCAGGATGTTCACAATATCGAAACCGCGAGTATCCACCTGCTTTAGATCTTTGCTTATTTCGGTAACGTTCGTGTCAAATTCGTTTTTGTCTTTAATGTTTGAAATGCTGGGCAGCAACGCTCGTATTTTATCACCGGAGGCGCTGATGAGGTCGGCCACAATTTTCGCCAGGAAGTACCCCACATAAGCGATGATGCCAGCGGCCAGGATATTGGGTATGGCCCCAAAAAACTTAGCCGTCATTTGGTTGAGCGGGGCCAAAACATCGCCGCTAACGCCCATCAGGCTCAATGTCGCCATTAGCACGATGATCATCAACAGGTAATAGACCAGTTTTCCAGCGAACTTCGAAAGCGAGAAACCAGCTTCCGTTTTTCTGTCAACTCCGGCTTTCGCCAAAATATTTTTCACCAGCCTGCCTACAAATTTTGCGATGATATAGCCGATAATCAGCAACAACAGGCCGCCCACTATATGCAATGCCGGACCTGTCAAACCCAGCCATTTTCCAAGATCATAAAACTGGTTGGCTACGGTAGAGGAAGCCCCGTTGAAGTAGTCATCGGCAGGGACGTTTTGTTGTAAACTAAACTTCGAAAATAAGTTAAGCATGCTGTTCTGTTTTTGTTTTTAATAATAGACCCGTTCCGATGAGATGAAGCAAACTACAGTTAGCGCCAGTTATTATGGTAATAATAAAAGACTGTTAGCGATGTTTCCGGAAATGACTTTTCTGGGTCAGTGTCTTTGTGATAGGCCGAAAGATAAGAAAAAAATATCATACGACGAAACGCCGCATGTCAAACAGCAGGTCCTTTTTCCAGGTGGGAGTTTTTAAAGCTGGCTGGTTGCTTCCAGCAACAGTTCATTGTCTTTATCGAACAATTTTAGGCGATTGCCGATAACCTGATATTTGGCGACAAGCGGCAGCACTTTTTTGAAAACGTCGTCGTTTTGCATGGCGCCTGTACAAAATTTTTCCGTTCCGGCCGCTGCTCCGAAATGAATAAGAAATGTGTCGTCAGCGTTCACCGGGAACGAAAACTGGTTGCAACCCACAAAGGCTGCGCCCTGACCGGTATTGGTGAAATCGAGGAAGGCTTTTTTTATGGTAAGCTGTTCATTGTCGGCGTTGATCATCGTTTTTATCCACCACTTCCGGGCGATGGAGCTCTTTTCATCATCAGCCGCTTTGCGCGCTTTGAATAATACGGCGCCTTTGATATCGTAGAGCGTCAGCTGATCTGCTGCCAGTGAAAAAGTGTATACTTTTTTTAAGCCGGCCAGCAGATGATCGTCCGCCGCCTTATCTGTACATGAAGCAAGATGGGTAGTTATATTGTCGATTTTGATGCTGCTGTGATGCCCAAATTTTGGTGTAAAAGAAAAATAATGACACTTGCCTGCAGCGCCTGATTTATAAACGCTTCTCAGGTCGATATAAAGGGCATCAACATCAGTAATTCCATCCGCCAAAGTCACTTTCCATTTGTGGTGCAATCCTTCGGTATGCATCGTACTGGTTAACGGCGCATTTTTATAGCCACAGGCATGCATACACAAAAAAGCAACGATAGCTATTGTAATCCTGTAACTTTTCATACGTATATTTTTTGTTTACAGCCTGGCTGCCATTTTTTTTAATCGGAAAGAGTGCCGTCCAGATATAATCGGAACGATAAAGAGTGCGACGCAATTTCGCCGATAGTATTACTGCCGTCGGGTTACAAAAAATCTATCTCAAATACCCCAAAATCTTCAACATACTTTGCGCCGATTGTTCCTTGGCGTAGACCCATTCTTCCAGGTTACCGTTCTTGTCGTATTCGATAATGACGTGTTTAGGCGAAGGGATCAGGCAATGTTTAATGCCGCCGTAGCCGCTGATCTGATCCTGGTAAGCGCCGGTATGGAAAAAGCCAACATATAAAGGCTCTACATCCTGTTCGCTTTCCTTTTTTTCGAGTTCAAGAGCGTCAACGGGCATCACGCGTGAGTTTCCGACGCCGTAATCGTTTTTGATTTTGGGTAGAAACACCTCATTGATATGCTCTTCGCTGTCGTAATAATCGTGGCCGTCGCAGGTGATGCCGCCCAGCACTACGCGCTGGTATTCGTTATCCCATTTGTTGATGGGCAACATCAAAAACCGTTCGCCAATCCCCCAGGTATCGGGCAACGTGGTGATGAAAGAAGAGTCGATCATATACCAGGTTTCCCGATCATTTTGGCGCTTTTCCCCAATCACGCTATAAATATGCGCCATACTTTCGCCAACTGTGTAGCTGCCAAACTCGGTATAAATATTCGGCACAGGTACTTTTGCCTTTTTGCAGGCCGATTTGATATTGCTCACAATTTCATTGATCATGAACTGATAATCATATTCAAACGCCAGGCTGTGCTTAATCGGAAAGCCGCCGCCAATATTGAGTGAGTCTAATTCCGGACAGATTTTTTTTAGCTGACAATAGAGGTTGATACTCTTGCGCAATTCACTCCAATAATAGATATCGTCTTTGATACCTTTGTTTAGAAAGATGTGCAGCATCTTCAATTGAAACTTATCCTCATTCCCTTCAATCTCGTCCACATAAAACTCCAACACATCTTTTGCCCGAATCCCTAACCGCGATGTGTAAAAAGGGAAAGTTGGCTCTTCTTCTGCGGCAATACGGATACCTATTTTAAAAGGGTCTTTGCTTTTTACACTCCGTTTATAAAGGTTCAGTTCATCCTTATTGTCCAATACCGGAATGACATTTTTAAAACCGCTATTGATCAGCTTTGCAATGCGCGAGGTATAATTTTTCTGTTTAAACCCGTTACAAACAATATTGATGTCTTTCGTGATTTTTCGCCGCTTATACAACTGGTTGATAATATCGATGTCGTAAGCAAAAGAAGTTTCTAAATGGATATTGTGCTTGAGCGCTTCTCCAACCACAAAAGAAAAGTGAGAGCTTTTGGTGCAATACGTATAAAAATATTTGCCTTCATACTTATATTTTTTCATCGCGTTGGCAAAGTACTGTTTGGCCTTATTGATATTGATCCCGATTTTAGGCAGATAGCTAACTTTTAACGGCGTGCCGTATTTTTTTACCAAAGCCTTATAATCTATTCCATTAAAAATGAGATCACCTTTTTTTACTTCAATACCTTCCTGCGGAAAGTTAAAGGTTTGCTCAACCAATCCTAAGTATGAATTATTCATTTGCCATAACGCCGGCTGCTCCGGTACTTATTGATTTAAAATTGCACGCTAAATTAGGAATAATACTGCATTTTCAACAATATTTACAAGCTCCGGGCCAAAAGCAAAACGGGTTACTGCTGCTGCAATAACCCGTTTTAACAAAGGAATATTAAAACCCGGACGAAGCGTTACTCATGCACCACTTTCACCACTTTGGAGACGCGCTTGGCGCCGTCTTTATCAAACTGAACGATCCGAACATATTTGGCGCTTTGGGCCAGGTCGGCTCCCGCTTCCACATCACTCATCTTTTTGGTACAGGCAGCCGTGAAGCTCAAACCGATCATCGCCAGCATCAACCATTTTTTTTGAGAACGCCTGATGCTGCCGGGAACGAATAATAAAAGAGAAAGCAAACCCATACCGGCAATCACCGCACCTGATACAGCCGCTTCAAACTGATAGTTGAGTGTCGTTGCTGATGCGCCGTCTTCTGCCTTGGAGTCTATGAGTCCCAGCTGCTTCCAAACAATACCGTCAACCGAGCCTTCTACTGCAAACTCTTTGCTGTTCGATTCGCTGAGTGTTTGCCAGTCTACGCGTAGCAAGCCGTTGCTGTAGATAGCGCTGATGGTTCCAAACACTGCCGGAAGCGGCTGGCTTACCGATCCGATGCCGATCGCGCTGATATTACTTTGCATCGTGCCGCTCAGCGTACTGTTTTCGGTATTGCCAGATGCGGTTGCCGAACCACTGAGATCGACCCAGTGGCTACCATCCCAGCCTACCAGTCTTAAGTTGTTTTGTAAACCAAAATCAGTCATATCAGGAATACTCACTGTAATGGTTTTACCCGAGGCGTCACCGCTCAGGTCCTGCCAATCCCATTGGCCATAAGGACTAACGCCTACAATCGGGCTTGATAAATTACCAATGCTGTGGGCTCCGCCACTCGCTCCTGTTGAAGTCGGGTCGAGGTTGCCCGAAGGATCGCCTACGATCCAAGCCGTTGCATAAATACCTGTTGATGCTGGAGCCGTGATCGTCAGCGTTCTTAAATCGCTGTTTTGCCCCGTCGGGAAAGTAAAAGAGGCTGCGGCGGCATTATTGCCATAATATTTTACATAACCGTCGATATAAGCAGTACCGTCAGCCGCGTTGGTATAAGTGGCTGCGCCCAGCGCACTGAAATAACCCGGCGAAGCCGAACGGTCGGTGCTCCAGGTTTGGCCGCCGGGAGTTGAAAGGCTTACCGTTCCAAAATTGGCAGCCTCCGAACCACTGAATACGTGGTTGCCTGTTTGGGCAAAACTCCATTGTACAAAGCCAGTTGATAATATAAAAAACGCTATATATTTTAACATATTTGAAAGGAATAGAAGTTGATAAATGGTGTATCGCGGGAAGCAAGTATATCTGCGACCAATGATGTTGGAACATCATTAGTTGCCGATACGGATATAGCTAATCCCCGTGCCCTTACCAAAATACATACTTGTATTTGCGGGCACAGTGCCTCCAACGCCCCATCCAACGCCGAAGTTGACACTTCTTGTGCTCGTATACGTTACCAGGAACGTTGTTCCTAATCCAAAATTGGATTGGGTGGTGTTATTATGCGCAACATTCATGTGGATGCGCGTGTTACCCGACTGATTGGCGAAATCGTTGAAAAAGCTGCTGACGTAAACGCTTGTCGATCCATTGAGAGGCGAAGTTATTCCACCGTCGATGGTGTAGGTAACGAGGTAGGTGCCCGCTGGAATCGTCAGCACATCCGTTCCTGAATTGTAAGAAGCCCCTGGGATTGTGTTGGTCATTACAGCATCGTTGGTAAAATGACTCCAGCCTCCCGAGCCTCCTCTGCTCATATTCTCGGTTTGAGACAATCTTACCGAAATCGCACCCGTAAGAGAAGCGTTGCTGTATTTCAACACGCCGCTTGCATCAGCGACAACATTACGGTCTGAAATCGTCGTCGAGGTTTGCATATTTTCAAATCGAACAGGGTTATCGGTTCCGGTTGAAGCGACATGCAATTTATTCGTCGGTGCTGCACTGGTACCAATACCAACATTGCCGTTATCTTTCTTCACAACAGTTTTTGAGCCGTTGGTAGCCTCTACTTCCAAGTTAGTATTTGAACTAATAGTGGTTGGGTTTGAACCAACTTTTACCTGCGCATAAGTGTTGGTAACAAAAAACATAGAAAAGCTACAAGCAGTTGTCATTAGCAGTTTAGATATTCTTGACATAGGAATCATCTTTGTGTTTAGAATTATTTTTAAAAAACTTCCGCAAAGAGAAGATTTATACGAATGACCGTCAACATATAATCGATGAAGCCGGCGCATTTTTCGACGGGTCAGGGCAATTTTCTCGACAAGAATAATCTGGCTATAGAACTTTGACAGAATTTTCAGTTGAAAAACCTATAGCCCATAAACTAATCCAAACGCGTTATTTGTACGTTATAGGTATAATTACTACGCCCATTGGGACCACCATTTATGGCTGCACGAATCCTTAAAGGTTCGTTAGCCTTAAGTTTATAAGTCGCCGAACATAACACATAAATAACCGCAGGACCAATACCCGCTTCCGGGATAGAGACTTTTGCGCTTGTCCAAATTTGGCCTTGGCCCGAGGATAAAGCAACTGATGGGTGCACAGCCACGAATCCAAGAAACCCATCATCTCCGGCCACATCGGATTGCGGAAAACCAACGATCGCTTTTATATCGTAAAGGCCATCTTTTTTGGGAGTGAACACGCCGCCGGAATACTCGCTAAGATTATCGTAATGTTTGATATCCGTACCAGATAAATTTGTCCATACGGAATTAGGCAATGTAAAATTTGTACCGTTTACGGAAACAGCGCTTTTTACATTTGCTGTTTCTAATTTAACTACACCATTAGCATCGGCTACCAGCGTTCCCGCTTTGCTTTCAGTGGGTGATACAGGCACTAAGCCCTCTAATTTTAGCGGGTCTGAAGTCGCCTTGACATGCAACTTATTATCTGCCGCGCCACCCGTAGTCCCGATCCCCACATTTCCGTTATCCTGCTTTACAACAGTTTTGGACCCATTGGTAGCTTCTACCTCGAAATTGGTGTTAGCGCTAACGGTAGTTGGATTGGAACCAACTTTTATCTGTGCCTCGCTATTTGAAATAAAAAAGCTAGTGAAAGTTAAACACGCAAATAACCTTAATGATTTTTTTAATCTTAACATTGAAATTAATTTAGACTGTAATGATTATTGGCTTTTCCTGGTTGAGGCAACGGCTTAAGGCGGCGCAAAAAATTGCAAAAGCGATGCAAAGAAACAATTGATTTTCTGCTGTATTAAAAACAATCGATGAAACAGGCACCTTTTTCGAAGAACAGGGCCATTTATTCGATAAACAATTTCTCCAACTATCTTTATTTGATGTCGAAACATCGAATTTGATGGATAAAAAAAAGTGCCTCACCTGGAGACACTACTACTTTAATTTATTTAGTGTTTATTTACTGGCTTACCACTTTCACCACTTTGGAGACGCGCTTGGCGCCGTCTTTATCAAACTGAACGATGCGAACATATTTGGCGCTCTGGGCCAGGTCGGCTCCCGCTTCCACGTCACTCATTTTTTTGGTACAGGCAGCTGTGAAGCTCAAACCGATCATAGCCAGCATCAACCATTTTCTTTGAGAATGCCTGATGCCGCCGGGAACGAATAATAAAAGAGAAAGCAAACCCATACCGGCAATCGCCGCACCTGATACAGCTGCTTCAAACTGATAGTTGAGTGTCGTTGCTGATGCGCCGTCTTCTGCCTTGGAGTCTATAAGTCCCAGCTGCTTCCAAACAATACCGTCAACCGAGCCTTCTACCGAGAATGCTTTGCTGTTCGATTCACTGAGTGTTTGCCAGTTTACACGTAGCAATCCGTTGCTGTAGATAGCGCTGATGGGTCCAAACACTGCCGGCAGCGGCTGGCTTACCGATCCGATGCCGATCGCGCTGATATTACTTTGTATCGTGCCGCTCAGCGTACTGTTTTCGGTATTGCCAGATGCGGTTGCCGAACCGCTGAGATCGACCCAGTGGCTACCATCCCAGCCTACCAGTCTTAAGTTGTTTTGTAAACCAAAATCAGTCATATCAGGAATACTCACCGTAATGGTTTTACCCGAGGCGTCACCGCTCAGGTCCTGCCAATCCCACTGGCCATAAGGACTAACGCCTACAATCGGTTCGAACGAACTACTTACCTCATGCGTGCCACCACTCGCTCCAGTTGAAGTCGGGTCGAGGTTGCCCGAAGGATCGCCTACGATCCAAGCCGTTGCATAAATACCTGTTGATGCGGGAGCCGTAATCGTCAGCGTTCTTAAATCGCTGTTTTGCCCCGTCGGGAAAGTAAAAGAGGCGGCGGCAGCATTATTGCCATAATATTTTACATAACCGTCGATATAAGCGGTACCGTCAGCCGCGTTGGTATAAGTAGCTGCGCCCAGCGCACTGAAATAACCCGGCGAAGCCGAACGGTCGGTGCTCCAGGTTTGGCCGCCAGGAGTTGAAAGGCTTACCGTTCCAAAATTGGCAGCCTCCGAACCACTGAATACGTGGTTGCCCGAGGTTTGTCCTTGGGACAAAAGAGTCAAATGAGCCAGCACAGCTAATAGTGAAACTTGATATTTCATGTGTTATAAATAATAATTAACGACGCCGTTACATTGTATTTCATGGCGGCAAGCCGGGCCCTGCCACCGAGAGATACCCAAAGGAAAATCTTCTTTTTGCGACTAATCGAGACGGGTAACCTGAATGGAGTAGGCATAATCATCGTGCGCACCTCCTCCATATGTTCGCGCGTGAAAACCGAGCGATTCCCCCGCCTTAAGCTTGTAAGTAGCCGCACAAAGCGTACGGACGCTCGCAGTATAGCCGCCCGATTCGGGAATGGGAACTTTAGCAGACGTGATCATAGGTTTCTGTCCTGAAACTAACGTATTTGCAGGAATTATCTCTACAAAGCCCAAGTATCCGTCCACTACATCGTTGGTCGAACGCTGTGGGAAAATGACAATTGCTTTAATATCGTAAAGGCCATCATTTTTTGGAGTAAAAAAGCCATTGGAAAACTCGCTGAGATGATCGTAATGCATGGAGGAGTTGCCCGTCAAAACTGCCCGTCCATTCGCTGCAATGGTTACCGAACTACCGTCTATAGAAACGGCACTTTTGACGTTGCCGGTTTCGAGCTTGACCACCCCGTTGACATCAGCAACCAGCGTGCCTGCCTTGGTTGCCGCGGTAGAGATGGCGCCTAAGCCCTCCAGCTTGATTGGATCGGAAGTTGCTTTTACATGCAATCGATTATCTGCTGCTCCCGCAGTGGTTCCGATTCCTACGTTGCCATTGTCCTTTTTTATCACGGTCTTCGTCCCGTCGGCGGCCTCCACTTCCATATTTGTATTAGCACTTATTGTTACCGGGTTTGCTCCAATTTTTAACTGAGCATGCACGGCAATAGAAATTATAAAGAAGGTTCCAAGACAAATAGGTCTAGCGACTGATTTTGCAGTTGTTAACATAAGCATCAATTTTATAGATAAAGAAATTTGGTGAGACGGAGGTTAAACTATTAGTATCGTGTTTTTCAAAAAGTTACAAAGCGCTACAAAAGAAAGGATTATCGATTAATCAAAAAAGAAAAATCAAAAAATTTTTTATGGCGCGTAGCGCCTGTAGTTAAACTGTCGTCGATCTCAAACGAAAACAGATGGCTTTAATATAATAAAAAAGGCGACACTTTCGCGTCGCCTACACTATAATGATGTGAGAAATTTTTACTTTACCGAAGCTACCAAAGCTTTAAAAGATTCGGGGTTATTCATCGCTAAATCAGCCAAAACCTTTCTATCAAGTTCGATGCCTTTGGTTTGCAGCTTGTTGATGAACTGAGAATAAGTTAAACCTTCTTCACGAACGGCAGCGTTGATACGTGCAATCCACAAAGTGCGATATTCTCTTTTCTTTAATTTACGACCTACATACATGTAAGTCATCCCTTTTTCAACAACGTTTTTTGCAACGGTATATACGTTTTTACGTTTACCGTAAAAACCTTTGGCTTGTTTTAATATTTTTTTTCTGCGGGCTTTAGAAGCAACTGCATTTACTGAACGTGGCATATCTAATTATTTTTGATTTTAGAAGTCGGAGTTTGAGGTTCTTATTCTAAAATAATTTTAAAATTGATGATTAAATTATTTCAAACGAAGTAAGCGTCTTACAAAATCCATATTGGGTTTTGCAACAACGCCATCAATACGCATATGGCGTTTGCGCTTTGTTGATTTTTTGGTCAGGATGTGACGTTTGAAACTTTTTTGATGCGTGATCTTGCCAGTAGCTGTTACTTTAAAACGCTTCTTTGCGCTTGAGTTTGTTTTTACCTTAGGCATGGTAAATAAATATTTAATTGTTACACCTTTGAGGCGTTTCACCACAGGGCGAATCCTTTTCGGGCCTCTTCAGGAAATATCCGCTTTTAAAAAACGGAGCGCAAAGATACGGGGAATTGCTGATTTTTATTTTAGTATTTATTTATTTATCCCTAAAAATTTGTTCTTCAACCATTTGCGTATCGGCTCATCGTAAAATTTTAAGACCGCCCACGCCAATGCCAGCGCGCCAATAACAATGCCTGCTGCGAAAAGATATATGTTTTGCAACCCCGGTTTGGTGGCCGAATAACTGATCAAAAACCACATCATCCAATAATGTGTCATATATAAAGGATAAGAGATGGCACCCAATGCCACGCATAGTTGTCGCACCCATCCGGTAACCTGTGTACCCGCGCCGAGCGCAATCAACAGGGGAAACACGAAAACTACGAACGCCAATTCCACCCACCAGTCGTTCTCGGTATGCGGAAACAGGAAGACGCCAGCCAATGCCAGTGCATATAAAAGAAAACCTATTTTGTTTTGAATAGTCAGCCGAAACCTGAACACCGCCACGCCCGCTAGAAAAGAAAACAATACCCTTGCGTAACCGTCGCCATAGCTGGCAGCGCCCCACCCGCCAATAACGCCGCCATGCAAATAAGCAACCATACTAATAAACAACAGGGAAGCCGCTAAAAACACGAGCAGCATCTTTTTGGAAATACGCACTAAAACAAACGCATATAATAAATTAATAAAATATTCCATAGAAAGCGACCACGCAGGCGCATTCAGCGGAAAAACATTTCCAAACCGCCCCAGGATAGGCGCGGGCAATAATAACAACGAACACATGGTGGCCATTATAATTTTTCCCCAGCCAAATTCCTGCAAAGGATCGGAACTTGCAAAGGGGTCTAAAAAAAGGCCGGCCAATCCCAGCAGCGTGCCGAGCACCACCAGCGGTTGCAGCCTGATCAGGCGATTGATCAAAAACTTTTTTACGCCCAGCGCCGGCATACGGCTATCGTAAGCATAAGCAACAACAAAGCCCGAAAGGCAAAAGAAGAAGTCGACCGCCAAAAAGCCATGCGCAATCATCAATTTGGTAAAATCGGGAATAATGATTTCGCCGCAATGAAAAATCACAACGGCAATGGCCGCAATACCACGCAGCCCGTCCAACAATTCATAATGGGGTTTGCTATGTATGTTATTGACCATTTCTTAAGATTTATCTCCCATTTTTTTACTTTCTAACACTTCAAAAACCACGATTGGCGGAGCGCGGATTATGGTTGCCTGATCCCCAATTTCAATGCTTTTGAAATCAAAAAAAAATACTACATTTCCGCTAAAACCAAGAGCGCTATCGAAGCGGTTGTAAATAATGCAAAGCGCCGTAGCCCGTCAAAGGCAGGCAAAAGTAGCATTAAAGCCGAGTGTTTTGATAAAATATGAACCATCTACCACATTTAATTACAGACCTGGCTCTTATTTTGGGCGTCGCTTCTGTTATCACAGTTATTTTCAAACGTCTTCAACTTCCGCTAATATTGGGCTACCTCGTGGCGGGCATCCTGATAAGCCCCAATTTCAAAATATTTCCGCCGAAAGTTTATGAGATTACCGACGTGCAAATCTGGGGCGAAATCGGCGTTATCTTTCTGCTATTCAGCCTGGGGCTCGAGTTCAGTTTTAAAAAGCTGGCAAAAATGGGCGGCTCCGCCACAACGGCCGCCGGCTTTGAAGCTGTGGGCATGGCGGTCGTCGGTTACATGCTGGGCAAATTGCTCAATTGGCCTTTTATGGACTGCATTTTTCTGGGCGCCTGCTTAACAATCTCTTCTTCCTCGGTGATTGTTAAAAGCTTTAGCGACCTCGGCCTGAAACAAAGAAATTTTGCACAGCTGGTTTACGGCATTTTAGTAGTTGAAGATTTGATTGCGGTTGTATTATTGGTATTGCTGGGAACTTTCGTGGCCAGCAATTCTTTCGACGCAGGCGAACTGGGCATGTCGATTCTCAAACTCGTTTTCTTTTTAATCGTTTGGTTCGTCGGCGGCATTTTACTTATCCCTACCTTGTTAAAGCGCGCCAAAAATTTCCTGACCGATGAAATTTTGTTGATCGTTGCCGTGGCGATGTGCTTCCTGATGGTATATCTTTCTTCGCAGGCAGGGTTTTCGGCAGCTTTGGGCGCTTTTATCATGGGCTCGCTTTTAGCGGAAACCACCAAAGCAGAGCGAATCGAACATCTGGTGATACCGGTGAGGGATTTGTTCGGCGCCATTTTCTTTGTCTCGGTGGGCATGCTGATCGACCTGAACGTTATCAAAGACCACTGGCTTCCCATTTTATTAATTACGGCTGCCGTTGTGATAGGAAAAAGTTTTGTAATCACTTTGGGCGCTTTTATTTCCGGAAACGGCCTGCGCACTTCCATTCAAACAGGCATGAGCCTGGCGCTCATCGGCGAGTTTTCATTCATCATCGCCTCTATGGGCGTGAAGCAAAAGGTAGTGAGCGAAGAACTCTACCCGATCATTATCACCGTTTCGGCACTGACCATTTTTATTGCTCCCTGGCTTACCATTTCCAGCACCCGGATATATAATTGGATCAATAAACGCCTTTCGGCGAAATGGGAAACCCGCCTCAATCGCTACAGTGTTGAAGCTACGGCGCTGCGGGCTGTCAGCGATTGGAATCATGTGTTAAAATTCTTCCTTATTAATACCGTTGTATTTTCGGCAATCGTGATAGCGATCATTGCCATCACCAACACTTATATTTCGCCCTGGCTGGAAGGTTTAGGTTATAATTTTGGCCGCGTCACTTCCGCTATATTGGGATTGATGGCAATGGTTCCGTTTTTATGGGCGCTTATCATCCGCAACGAAAAAACAGAGCCTTTCGCGCGGCTCTATACGCAGCAAAAATATCATGGCCCCATCTGGATCATGCGTATTATCAAAATGGCGCTCGCCTTATTTTTTATCATTCTTTTCCTTCAAAATGTTTACTCCCTGGATATCGCATTGTATGTTGGAATTGTGTTGCTGGTCGTGATTTTAATATTCCGCAAAAGGCTTCAAAAAACCTATGATAAAGTGGAGGACAGGTTTGTAAAAAATCTTAACAATCGCGAAATAGAACAGCAGCGGATACTGGCAGAGCTCGATGCCCAGCGGCGAGACCAAACCCTGGCGCCCTGGGATGCGCACCTGACCACTTTTGAAGTGTCGGCGGAAGCGGTAAATGTAATTGGCAAAACATTGGAGGAATTGCAATGGCGGGAGCGCGTGGGTGTGAACGTTGTGATGATCAAAAGAGGCGTTATCACCATTATTCCGCCTGAACGCCAGGACCGGATTTATCCCGGCGACAAACTTTTTATTATTTGCACAGATAGCCAGGAACGAAGGATGAACGTGTTGCTGCGCCCGGATAAAAAGCTGCTTAAAAATAACCGGCAGATCGAAATGAAGCTGGAACAGCTCGTCATTACCGCCGATTCGCCCTTCCTTTATAAAACCATTCGCGAAAGCGATATCCGCGACAAAGCCCATGGACTGGTTGTGGGTATTGAGCGCAATGGCCAGCGCTTCTTAAACCCCGAGTCGAACTGGGTTTTTGAAGAAGGCGATGTGGTATGGATTGCAGGCGAGAAAAAACTAATCGAACACATCGAAGATTAGACGCGCCTATTTTATTTTATAAGTTTCGCCAGACTTTTGGCTTTCTACTTTTTGCCGGTTACCCGCATTTTTTGTGTTGCATCCATTTTGAGTAAAATACACAATAGCCGCAATAGCTGCTACCGCGAACAAAACCCACATCACCGTGTTACGCTTTCCTTTTTCGGGAGGAAGCGCCAATTGTTCGCGCATCTGCGAGGTGGTAGTTTCCCGGTCTCCCACTATGGTGGCATGGCTCGTATCCTGCCTGATGATCTTTTTGGCAGCTACCATTGTAAACGGCGACAGGTTTTCTGATTCGGGAACAAATTGAATCTGACCTTCGGCTTTTTTCAGGCTCCCCACGCTTTTCCAAACCACAGTTCCCCCCTGCTCAAGCTGGCCGGACGAGGTTGCTGCGAAATTCAGAAAGCGTTCTTCGGCCGCCTCGGCGGTTATACCCAGGTGGGTTGCCAGCCACTCGTATAAACCTTTATTTTCTGTAGCGCTATCCGGAGCTTCGCTTTCCTGCGCGAAATCCACTTCCCAACCCGGCGGCGTGATGGTGCCTTCCGTCAGGTCCGGACTGGCTTTTTTTTCTTTTATTGTAAACACACCAATTTGAGGCAATCCCAATTGCTTCTTTTCAAACAGGTACTTCGCCAGCGCATCATACATATCTCGAAAAATTTTACGACGAATATAGGATAATTCATTTGTTATGTTTAACCCCTAAAAAGCAGCCAACGGTTATCATTATTTCGTTAAGTTTGTTTGAAATAATGCTGAAAGCAATCTTTTTTAAAAGCAGGGCGTGCCGAGGATATCCTGCGCCACGCTATTTAGCTTTTTTAGACGCATAAAACAAAAAAAATTACGAATGAAACGTTCATTGTAAAATTTTCATTTTTATCAGACTGGGGAATGAAAATTTTATACCTGATAAGTTCCCTGCCCGAAAGTTCAGGCGGGCCTGCCCGAAGGTTCAGGCGGGCATTCGACGCATAAAACCATAAAAAAATTTACGAATGAAATTAATGACCTCAAAATATGCCGAACCGTCGGTAAGTATGGCCTTATTATTACTGCGCGTTGTAGCGGGCTCTTCCATGTTGATGAACCACGGTCTGAAAAAAATATCCAATTTTAATAACATCGTAATCAAAGGGTTTGCCGACCCGTTTCATATCGGTACAAAAGCTTCGCTCGGACTTACCGTTTTCGCCGAAGTATTTTGCGCAGCACTAATCATACTGGGATTGCTCACCAGGCTGGCCAGTCTGCCATTAATCATGGCCATGACCGTTGCTTTATTTTTTGCGCACGGCGGCGAACTCTATGGAGAAGGCGAAAGTGCCGGTATGTTTTTAACAATATTTATTGTCATTTTTTTGATGGGTCCGGGCAAATACAGTTTGGATAAAAAGCTAGGTAAATAAATGTTTCATGCCGAAACAAAAATAAGAGTTCGCTACGCGGAAACAGACCAAATGGGTGTGGTGTACCACAGCCATTATTTTCAATATTTTGAAGTGGCACGCGCCGAGAGCATTCGCGACCTGGGCCTCACCTATGCTGATATGGAAAAAAGCGGCATCATGATGCCCGTGGCGGAAGTCAATTGCAAATATTTGCGGCCGGCATTGTACGATCAATTACTGACGATAAAAACCATGTTGAAACAACTTCCGCAGGATCACAAGATTTCTTTTCACCAGGAAGTATATAATGAAAAAAACGAATTGTTGGCGTTTGGAAAGGTAACACTGGCCTTCATCGACACAAAAAATAAACAAAGGGCCAGAATGCCCGAAGCGCTTTATCAGAAAATAAAATCTTTTTTTGATGCCAACGGCTGACACCGCAAATGCACCGACGCAATATCTAACCTATCCTCCCCGATACGATCCGGAACCAGTTGAGCGCCGCACGGTGGTGTTAAACGGATTATATAGCATCGCTATTTATCTCGGCCTCGGCTACCTCATGCTGCGGAGATGGGATCTTTTATTGGTACTGTTCGGCATTATCGTGTTGCATGAAGCAGGGCATTTCCTGGCAATGAAATGGTACCGCTACGCAGACCTCGGCGTATTGTTTCTTCCTTTTATCGGCGCTTTTGTGCAGGGAAAAAAGAAAGAAATCAGCCAGCAGGAAAGCGCTGTAATTCTTTTGGCGGGGCCTTTGCCCGGGCTTTTACTCGGCATACTCCTGCATTTTATCGGCAATGCGCACAGCTTTGTAGGAGACATTCCGCTTCACCTAATCGCTCAATTGCTCATTTGGGCCAACCTTTTAAACCTGCTCCCGGTTTATCCGCTCGACGGAGGACAATTGATAACACGCATTTTTTTAAATGAAGATGAGCGCTATACTAACATTTTTTTCTTCCTGTCGATCGCTGCCATTGCGGCATTTGCCATTGCTGTTCAATTTTATGTGCTGCTTATCTTTCCTCTTTTATTGCTCTATCGCTTTTTTAAAACCAGGCGCTTCAGCAAACTTGAAAAAGAACTGGACGAGCAATCGCTGGATCTTGATAAACCTTTCGAAGAACTGACGAACGAAGAATACTGGCGCATCAGGGCTGTGGTGATCCGGCATATCAACGGCTTTCAACAAGTAGCCCCGGGTCCGCCTTTTGAATATGATGAAAAAGAAGGACAGATTGCGCATGAAGTTAACAATGCGTTGCAACGCCGCCTCATCATGGACCTCTCTGTTGCCCAGCGGCTTTTATTGTCATTGATTTGGGCGGCGGCGCTGCTGCTACCCTTCTGGCTGCAGATCGATTTTTTATTATTGCAATACTTCGGCAGATAGCTTATTTTTAACCTTCATTAAAAATATTCTACCGATGAAACGCTCGTTATAAAATTTTCAGTTTATCACACAGGACAGTGAAAATTTTATACCTGATAAGTTCCAGTCGAACCATAAAAAATAAACGAATGAAAATTGCTAAAGGCCATCAACCAGTGATGCCCTATCTCATTTTAAAAAATGCTATGGGGTTTATAGATTTTACGCGGAAAGTGTTTGGCGCTGAAGAAGTATTTAAAAGCTTCCGCGACAACGACAATCAAATTATTATGCACGCTGAAGTGCGCATCAACGGCTGTAATATCATGTTTGCCGACATGAATGAGTTTTACAGTGTGGCCAATGCCAATCTTTTTATTTATGTTGATGATGCCGACGAAACGGTGCGGATCGCTTTAGAAAACGGCGCTAAAATAATCAACGAATTAGCCGATCAGGACTACGGCCGCAGTGGCGGTATTGAAGACCCCTTTGGCAATGTATGGTGGGTGACGAGCATGAATGGGGAATAGACAGTAGTGAATGGTGAATAGTGAATGGTCAATGGTCAATGGTGAATGGTCGATGGTGAACGATGAATGGTGAGTAGGCAGTAGTTAATGGGCAATGGGGGTTGGATATCTTAGAGAAATTTTTGTTTCAATTCAGGGGTTGGCATCATGCACTCCGCCCTTTTACCAAATATACGGTAGCGGTTTCTGGCGATCGCGTCGTAACAAAAATTCCTGATGAACCGCGGAACGATCAAAAAAGCCGCCAGCAAACGGGTAGGAAAAGAAAGATGCTGCGCTACTCGCAAGGCAGCATCGGACCGCGTATAAACCTTATCGCCCTGTATATAAACAAAACTGCGCAACGGATGATCGCGCAGGCCTATTCGCGATAGCAATTCCTTACCCGCCTGAGATTGCAGCGACGCAAATTTGAAAATTCCTTTTTTATCGCGTTTAATAACAAACTGAACGGCGCTATTACAGAGATTGCATACACCATCAAAAAGAATGATATGCATTGCATCTTTCATAATTACTGAGCTGTAATGCTAAAATAAACGCGGGTTTCCGCCCTTTCAACGGTTTTCGTGGGATCGGGTGTAATGCTGTCGAGTTTAAACAAATATTTATGGTCGTTGACTGACAATGGGTAGGTTTCGCTCAGCCCCCGCCTGCTGCAGTCGGGGCCGGTACAAAGCTGAATATTGCGTTCGCTGGTGCCGCCCGCTACCACATTCAACACAGCAACAGCTTCGCCCGCTCTTACGCAATTGGCATTTAAGGGACACCGGCTTTCTGCCACTTCTTTCAAAGTGATGGAAAGATTTTCAAAACGCGCCTGCTCCTTGAGTTTGAGTGCAAAGTCATGCCGGGGCGTCACAATGGCCTTGGTTCCTGATCCGCAGGAAGCCATCATCATAGCCAAAAGAAAATAGATTAATACAAATTTACTGCTCATAGCTATCAGTTTATACAGCCGGTAGTTTCCATCCGTTTTGATAAACCGGTTTTACCAGCTGCGTCGCTTTCTCAACGTTAAACTCATTCTTTGCCTCATTCCAGTAAATTTTCTCACCTGCGCGTAGCGCAACATTTCCAAAATGGCTGGCGATCGCCACTTTTGCTCCGGCATCAATGGGGCAATGCAGATCTTCCTTTTTACGCGACTTAACCACATCAATAAAATTAACAGCATGCAGATCCAGTCCACGATCTACCGATTTGGCCCAGGGAATCGATTCCATCTTATTCTTTTCTCCCTTCACTTCCCAGCCCTGCCTGTTGAGCAGCAGCGTTCCGTTTTCGCCGATGAAAGCAATGCCGTGCTGCATGCCATACAATCCAACACCGGTGGCCATATTATGCTCCCAACTCATTTGGAAATTTCCAAAATCATAAAGCGCTGTTTGTATATCCGGTGTTTCGCGCGCATCTTCAGGAAATACATATTTACCGCCGGTTGCCATTACTGATTTCGGCATGCCTGCTTTCATGCCCATCAACACCATGTCGATCAGATGCACTCCCCAGTCTGTCATCAACCCTCCCGCATAATCCCAAAACCAGCGAAACTCATAATGAAAGCGATTTTTATTGAACGGGCGCTTTTTGGCGGGCCCGAGCCACATATCATAATTGACACCGGCAGGGACAGGCGTGTTAGGCACCACAGGCAACGGAGTCGTGCCGCCGCGATACATCCATGCTTTTGTTGAAGACACTTTACCCAACTTGCCGGAATGAACAAACGCAATCGCATCCCTGAAATGCTGCTGGCTGCGCTGCCACTGGCCTACCTGAACCATACGGTTATAGCGGCTCACCGCCTTCTCCATCAGCTGTGCTTCATAAATAGAATTAGAAATAGGTTTTTCACAATACACATCTTTTCCTGCCGCACAGGCATCAATCATTTGAAGGCAATGCCAATGATCGGGCGTGCCCACTACTACCACATCCACATTTTTATCTGCAAGCAGCTTCCGGTAGTCGCCGTAAATTTTTGGCCGGATGTTTAATTTTTCAAGATCAGCTTTTCGTTGATTAATAATATTTTCATCAATATCACAAAGCGCTACACAGGTCACTTCCGGAACTTTTAAAAGAGCGGTAAGATCGCTCCAGCCCATGCCTTTGCAACCGATTACGCCCACACCTATCTTGTCGTTAGGAGATATTTTGCTTTTTACAGAAGCAAGCATTTCCAACGGCAGGAAAGCCCCGGCTCCGATCATAACTGAATTCTTTAAAAAATCCCGACGATTATTCATTTGTTATACTTTTATAAAACTGAATTAGTAAAAAATTATGCTTTTAAGTTTATATTTGACGTCATTCTGGCCCTGCAACGTTGTATAAGATAGCTTAGAAGACGATGCCTTGCGTGTAAAACTTTACACCTACAGTGAAAAAATAAATATACACATATTATCAATTACAGACGATGAAAAAAATTTATGTTCTGAGTGTGATGGTTTTGCTGCACACGATGGGTTGGGCCCAATGGCAGCCCTTGTTTAATGGCAAAGATCTTACAGGCTGGAAACAGCTCAACGGGAAAGCAAAGTATCATGTGGCAGATGGCGCCATTGTGGGCACCACCAAGCTGGGTGAGCCCAATTCTTTTTTGGTGACAGAAAAAGATTATGGTGATTTCGTATTAGAATTTGAATTTAAAGTAGACAGCACGATGAATTCGGGCGTTCAGTTTAGAAGCCTGAGCACACCCGATTATATGAAAGGCCGGGTGCACGGTTATCAGTTTGAAATAGACCCCTCGCCGCGCGCGTGGACCGGTGGCGTTTATGACGAAGCGAGAAAAGGCTGGCTATATGCGTTGAACTTAAATCCCGAAGGACAAAAAGCTTTCCGCCAGGGTGCATGGAATAAGGCGCGTATTGAATGCATTGGTAACTCGATCAGAACCTGGGTCAATGATATTCCGGCCGCTCATTTGATAGACAATGAAACCGCCAAAGGATTTATTGCCTTGCAGGTTCATTCGATTGGTAAAAAAGCAGATGAAGGCCGGCAGATCAGTTGGCGCAATATCAGGATCAAAACGCAAAATTTGAAACCCGCGCCTTTGCAAGGCGTATTTGTTATTAACACTATTCCCAATAATCTTTCAGAAGCCGAAAAGAAAATCGGCGTGAAACTTCTATTCGACGGCAAAACCAGCCAGGGTTGGCGCGGCGCCTACAAAAAAACCTTTCCCGAAAAAGGTTGGGCTATTAAAGACGGGGAACTAAGTGTGCTACCCGCCGATGGTGGCGAATCGACAAACGGCGGCGACATTGTTACTGAAAAAGAATATAGCGCTTTTATATTACAGTTTGATTTTAAACTTACGGAAGGAGCTAACAGCGGCGTTAAATATTTTGTAACGGAAAGCGAGCAGAATAAAGGCTCCGCAATCGGCTTGGAATACCAGATCCTCGATGACGAAAAACACCCGGATGCCAAGATGGGAAGAGATGGCAACCGCACACTGGCTTCGCTTTACGACCTGATCACCTCAGATAAAAACCCGCGTGCCCGCGTTAAAATCGGCGACTGGAACCGGGGCATCGTGAAAGTTTATCCCGACAATCGCGTAGAACACTGGCTCAACGGCTGGAAGGTAACCGAATACGTGCGCGGCTCGAAAGCGTTTAAGGATTTGGTGGCCATCAGTAAATATGCCAAGTGGCCCAATTTCGGGATGGCGCCGAAAGGCCATATTTTGCTGCAGGATCACGGCAATCGCGTATTTTTCAGAAGCATTAAAATACAAGAGCTGAAATAGAATGCGGCAGATGGATTCGCTTAAAAAGCATTTAGCCAACTTATAAAACTAAAAGGGTCCCGCACAAGTGAGACCCTTTTATTTTATCAGCAATAAGTGCATTACTTCATGCGCCCCCAGATTTCATAAATCGGATCGCCTTTCGAGCTTTTGCCGGAATGAATCCAATTCCCGTTTTCAAGTTGCCCGTCGAAGGTTAAAGACATGCCCACGCGTGATCCATCGCGCGAAAAGAACTCAATGTTTTCGGTATATTTTCCATCTTTAAAACTATAAGTTCCACCACCAGTGCCGGAAAATTCGCCGGTTTCAATATTGATGGCCGCCCATTGAAACCTGGTGCCGGTCAGTAGTTTCAACGTGCGCCGCGCACGCAGCGGGATATCGTTCATCTGGTCGCCCTGCCTGCGCTTGATAATGCGCCAGTTGCCTGCCAGATTTTTATCGCCTTCATCCACACGCTTCCATTTTATTTCAAAACCATCCACGGTGGTGCTCAAATCATCGCCGGACAATTGAAACGCGTACGCATGTTCTTTGCCAACGTCCGATTTATCAGCGCTGTTGAACTGAACCATTACATTAATTTTTCCGTTGTCCACCGTATAAGGCCCGCCCGATGTCATCATAAATTTTTTACCAGCAAGATCGTAATGCGTAAACATGCAATAGCCATCCTGCAAGAGCAAAGAAAACTGCTGCCCCTCATGGCTGGCGCTCCACGCGCCATTAAGCGAGGCTTCCGCCGGAATGGGCGCTTTACTCTTCATCGCTAAAAAAACTACGGAACAGCAAAGGAGTAGTGCAAACTGCTTTAGTTTCATGTGTGTATTTTTAATGGTTTATAATGGGCTGCCAGCCGCCGAGCCTATCACTGTGCGGCGTCGATTCAGGTAGCCAGGATATTGTCGATGGCATTGAGCTCTACTTTGTCGAAAGATTTATTCCGTAAACATTTTAAGGAGTCTAACAATTGAGTAGCGCTGCTTGCACCAACCAGCACTGAGGTGACGCGTTTATCTTTTAACAACCAGGCCAATGCCATCTGCGCGAGGCTTTGCCCCCTGTCGGAAGCTATTTCATTTAGCTTCTTTAGCTGCGCTACTTTCTCCTCTGTTACCATATCTTTTTTTAGAAAGCCATGCTCCTTCGCTGCCCTGGAATTGCGCGGAATCCCTTTCAAATATTTATTGGTCAGCAAACCCTGCGCCAGCGGCGAAAAGGGTATGCAACCGACGCCGTTTTTTTCCAACACATCCAGCAAGCCCTCTTCCACCCAGCGTTCATACATCGAATATTTGGGTTGATGAATTACACAAGGCGTTCCCATTTTTTTCAACATCCGGATGGCTTTTTTTGCCTCATGGGCTTTATAATTGGAGATGCCCACATAAAGCGCTTTGCCCTGTCTGACAATCAGGTCGAGCGCAGCCATTGTTTCTTCAAGCGGTGTATCCGGATCGGGGCGGTGGTGATAGAAAATATCTACATACTCGAGGTTCATGCGCTTTAAACTTTGATCGAGGCTGCTGACCAGGTACTTCTTACTTCCCCAATCGCCGTAGGGGCCGGGCCACATGGTATAACCGGCTTTGGTAGAGATGATCAACTCATCGCGATGGCTCTTAAAATCGGTGTGTAAAATCTTCCCAAAATTTACCTCGGCGCTGCCGGGCGGCGGACCATAATTATTAGCAAGATCGAAATGAGTGACGCCGTGATCAAACGCTGTGTGCAACGTTTTCCGATAAGCACGCTCGCTGTCTACATCTCCAAAGTTGTGCCATAGCCCCAGCGAAAGAGCGGGTAATAAAAGGCCTGATTCACCGCAACGGCGATATTCCATTTCAGTATAACGCTTGTCTGAAAATTTCATTTCTATGATGCTATTTTAAATGATCTAATACTTTATACATTTTCCTGATCAACCCATATTGGCTGCCATTATAATTGTTGACCAGCATCGAAAAAATATAGGCTTTGCCGCTTTTCGATTTTTGATAACCGGTAAACCCTTTGACACGGTTGATGGTACCGCTTTTCATTTTCATGTCGTTGTACAAGGGCAGCCCTTCATAAAAATCGTCGTACCAACTACGGGTTTTTGCGTATTTCAAAACCATCACTTCGGCGTGCGGCGTGATCCTGTTTTGAGGCGATAGACCGGAACCGTCGTACAAATGCAACTCTTCCTTATCAATCCCTTTGTCCTCCCAGAAATTTTGAACGGCTTCGATTCCCTTTTCAGTTGTCGCTTCGCCACTGGTTTTCAGGGCAATTGTTCTCAACAATGCTTCGCCGTACAAGTTGACGCTTTTTCTCAAAAACCAAAACACAATTTTTGAAAGCGTTGGCGATTGATGCGTATAAATCCAGGTTACTTCGCGATGCGTTTTCGATGTGATCTGAATATCATCCTTCACCAACACCGTCCCCTTCAATTCATCGCGAAGGCTATGCGCAAATTGACGCGCCGGATCATAGATCGATCCCGAAATAGTAAACTCGTTTTTACCCGCAGGAATCGTGCCTTTTAAAACGCTGAATGCATCGCCTTTGGAAGGATAATAAAGTGCAGATTCATCGCCTGTTTCTTTTCCCGCCGCTGTCGCTTCAGAAACGATTTTATAGTTGTAGAGAAAAGGTTTTGTCCGTAAAATCGTTACGGGGTCGCCGATGGCAGGCCCTGATTTTACAATAAGATCAAACTGATTTTCCCGCCAATTCAATCCCTGCGAGCCGGCGCCATAATATTGCCCGATATCTTCCCAGGTCCATCTGGCCGGTAACCCATCGTCTTTGATCCAGTTTTTTGTGTTGATAATAATCGAACCCAATTCGGTAACGCCCTGCTCTTTGACAGCCTTTTTGATCGCCGCGAAAACAACGTCTTCTTTGGTGGCGTCCCACCGCCAGCTACCCAATGTCGGGTCGCCACTTGCTTCAATATAAAGGCTTTTGCCTTTCGGCGTAGCCACAATACCAAACCTCGTTTGATACGTGTAATCAGCGCCGAGGAGTTCGAGCGCGGTAGCGGCAGTGATCACTTTTTCGGTGGAAGCCGGCGCGAGTCCCGTTTTCGCATTATGCTGAAAAACCACGCTGCCCGAGCTGGCATCTATCACGTAAAGCCCCGCTGTGGCAAATCGCAATTGGTCGTCAGCATTGAAAGCGCCCATGGCATGCTTCAATGAACTACCCACCTGCGCAGCGCCGAAAAATGACTGAAACAAAAAAAATATCAATAAAACATACACTTTGCTCATAAGGTCTATCTGCTTTTATTATCTATAACACGCACTTTATACAACTTCAAGTCGGGGATTGTAACGGTTTTATCCGGATTTTTTTGGTAGATATGATGCGTCCACCAGCTTTCCTCCGCCTGCGTGTAAACCAGCGATCCGCGCTGCTTATCATAGTTGGCGGATTTTATATTTTCCCTGCCGGCTAATAAGTCAAACACCCGAAAGCCGCCTTTGTTGCTATCAAATACAAAAACGTTATGATGCGTACTAACCAGCAACTCATTATCGTCAATCATAGAGAGGTCATGACCGCCTTCATCGGGCAGTTTCCACGATTTTACAAGTTGCAACACGGGCTTTTGCGTTTCCCAATGCCTCAATTCATACGCCCTCAACTCGTCGAAACCCAAAGCATACAATCGCTCTTGTTTTGCATTCCAAACCACTCCGTGGCCGGAGTATAATGAATCTTTGAATAAAACTTTTTCAGCGTGATTTAAATCATACAACTCGATACTGTTGCCCTTTTTATGGGTAGACAATGCCACCACCACCCGGTTCCGGGGTAATAGCGCAGCTGAATGCGCCATGGGCGCGTTGGCATAAAATAAAACTTTTTTCGTGGACTTTTCAAGCAGTACAACGCCGCCGCCAGACGAGGTGATCAAAAGTCGGTGTTGCCCCACAGGTTTGCATTCATCAAGCGGTACCAGCAGCTTTTGATAAGCCGCTGGAATACCCAACGCTTCCTTCACGTCCCAACTCCATGTTACAACAGGTTTTTCAACGGTTGATTTTTCACTATCGAGCATCATCACTTTATCGCCACCGCAGGCCACCCAGCTTTGCTGCGCAAAAACATCACTCACAAGAAACAGACAAATAACAAAAAGGGCATAGGGTTTTAAATACATCTGTAAGCATTTATTGCTGCAATTTACTTTTTTCTTTATGCTTATTTAAAAGATATTTGTATTTAAAAGCAGGAAGTACACATGGAACAGATCAACGCTTCTATTATTACGATTGGCGATGAATTATTGATAGGGCAAACCATCGATACCAACAGCGCCTTTATCGGGCAGCAATTAAACCATATCGGTATTTGGGTGAAACGCCGCGTAGCCGTTGGCGATGTTTACGAAGATATCTGGAAAGCGCTTGACGAAGAAAAAGAGGATGCCCGCCTGATTATTCTTACCGGCGGACTGGGGCCTACTGCGGATGATATTACAAAACCGCTGCTTTGCGATTATTTTCATACCCGGCTTGTCAGAAATGAAGCCGTGTTGGCGCATATTCATGAGCTTTTTATAAATGTTTATAAACGCAAGGCTGCCCTTTCACCTCAAAACATCAGGCAGGCCGACCTGCCCGAAACCTGTGAAGTGTTACATAATGCACATGGATCCGCATCAGGTATGTGGTTTGAAACCAAAAACAAAAACGGGGAAAAAGTAGTAGTCATTTCTTTACCGGGCGTGCCCTACGAAATGAAAAAGATTTTCTCGGAAGAAGCGCTCCCAAAAATTGCAGCGGCTTTTAAAAGTGATGTCGTGTTGCACAAAGTGCTTTCAACATTCGGCATGGGAGAATCGAGTGTGGCTGAAAAAATAGCCGCCATCGAAAGCAGCCTGCCTGCTCATATCAAGCTCGCCTATTTGCCCGGCTACGGCATGGTAAAACTGCGGCTGACCGGCAGAGGGTCCAACCGGGAAGATTTGGAAAAGCAATTAAGCGCTTTTTACCATCAGATCCACTCGATGCTGAAGGACATTGCCATTGCAGAAAACGACGACACCCTGGAAATTATTATCGGCCAGTTATTACAAAAGCAAAAAAAGAAACTAGCAACCGCCGAAAGCTGTACGGGTGGGTATGTTGCCCACCTCATTACAAGCGTGCCCAAATCCTCTGCTCATTTCAATGGCGCTGCGGTAACCTATAACAACGAAGCAAAGGAGCAAGTTTTGAACGTGAGCCACGAAACCCTGGAAACCGAAGGCGCCGTCAGCGAATCGACCGCGCGCCAAATGGTTGCAGGCGCGCTGGATAGATTTGCGGCCGACTATGCTGTGGCGACTACAGGTATAATGGGGCCGCCTTCCGAACATGATGAAAAGCCCGTAGGCACGGTTTGGATTGCCGCAGGTAACAAAGAAAAAATAGTGACAAAGCAGCTCCACCTTGGCTTCGACCGCGAGCGGAACGTGCAAACGACGGCGGTTCAGGCACTGAATTTGCTCAGGCAATTTATCATCGCAAACGACGTTAAGTAGCGGCATAATGAGGTTAAAGCCCATTTCCCTACTTTTGTGACGCACATGGTCTGATCGTCCCGATCTGACCAGGGATAGCAATGGTTTATGGGATGATGAGTTATAACCGGGACGGTAAGGCGGGCCCGACTTGAAGAAATAATTGAGGCGAGAGGGCGGCGCAAGCTCCCATGCACTTTATTTGCTGCTGGTTCAATAATAATTAAAACGAAGTATCATTATGGCGATAGTTGATCTGGTAATGCCTAAACTGGGCGAAAGCATTATGGAAGCCACCATTTTAAAATGGCTGAAAAACGTTGGCGACCCTGTAAAAATGGATGAGGCGGTGTTGGAGATTGCAACCGACAAAGTAGATAGCGAGGTGCCCAGTACTGCCGAAGGTGTGATCAGGGAAATATTATTTCAAGAAAATGATGTGGTGCCGATTGATGCTGTCATTGCGCGCATTGAAAACAGCGAGGAGGCGCCGGCAACAAAAGAGGAAGCGAAGCCTGCCAAAATAGCAGCAACCACTGCAGAAGAAGCAACCGAGTCAACTGCGGAAGTAGTTTCAAGCCAGCTAAAACATGAACCCGCGAAAAAAAGCCACACCAGGTTTTATTCTCCCCTGGTATTGAATATTGCGGCAAGAGAGGGTGTTTCGCTGAGCGAGCTGGAACAAATGCCCGGCAGCGGCAATGAAGGGCGCGTCACCAAAAACGACCTGCTTCAATATATTGCAAAGAAAAAAAACCAGCCGGCTTCGACAACTACAGCTGCCCTAAGCGTATCATCCGCCAGCCCCGCTATTGCTGGCCATAGCGCTCAAACGGGAGGAAATGTTGAGATTGTGGAAATGGATCGCATGCGCAGGCTGATCGCAGAGCATATGGTGCGCAGCGTGCACACCAGCCCGCACGTAACGAGTTTCAGCGAAGCCGACGTCACTAATATTGTACAATGGCGCGACGCGGTGAAAAATGATTTTGAAAAAAGAGAAGGTACCAAGATCACTTTTATGCCTTTGTTTATCGAAGCGATCGTCAAGTGCATCAAAAGGTTTCCGATGATCAACAGTTCGGTAGATGGCGACCGTATTCTGATTAAGAAGGATATTAATATCGGAATGGCTACGGCTTTGCCAAACGGGAACCTCATCGTGCCCGTCATCAAAAATGCGGATCAGCTCAACCTGGTTGGACTGGCCAAACAAGTGAACCATTTGGCACATGCGTCGCGCAACGGGAAACTGAAGGCCGATGATACGCAGGACGGAACTTTTACCCTGACCAACGTCGGCACCTTTGGCAGTTTGATGGGCACTCCTATTATCAATCAGCCCCAAGCCGCTATTATGGCGGTGGGCGCCATCAAAAAACGCCCGATGGTTATAGAGACGCCGCATGGCGACAGTATCGCGATCCGTCATATGATGTATATCAGCATGAGTTATGACCACCGCATTATTGACGGAAGCCTTGGCGCTACTTTTGTAACGGCTGTCGCCAAAGAACTTGAAAACTTTCAGCCCCGCGAATTTTAAACATAATTAAAAAAATACTTTGATGCGCTGCTCCCTAATATGGAGCAGCGCATTTTTTGTGCCCTGCTTTAAGACTAAACTATTAGAAAAACGAATAATATTATATGAAAAACGGTTAGCATTTTATTCAACTCCCAATTATCTTTGTATGGCACGGTTGGTAGCCGTGCAGGTAATTGTTGTTAACCTAAAAGCTAACCAACTTTCAAAACGCAGCAACCAAAGATTAACTAACGAGCTATGACGGAGTAAACACTGTATGCCGGGCATCTGCAAAATACCCAAGACGAGAAACACTAATTTCAAAAACAAGTTTTATGGTACAATCTATTGATTTAAACAAAATGGAATTGAGGCCTTTGACAGAGTATGAATTACTATTTGTTGACGGGGGAAATTTTTTAAAAAAAATTGGCTAGTGGATTGACGGGCGTTTGGAACGATTTTAAAGATCGGGTAAGTGCTCACGATGAAGACATAGCATGGGCGGCAGGGATGCTAACATTGCCAGCCATTCTTCTTTTGCAATAGGTAACCACCGGTTCCAACGCCTGCTTTATATGGTTCCAGATAATTAAAAACATATTGCCATCGTACCCTTCGATGGCAATATTTTAACTCGTGTTATAAACCCTACTGGCCTAAACTAAAAAACAAATATGGGTAATTTAAAAGTAATTTATCTTATGCTCGTTTTTTGCGGATTAAATATGCATTTTGCGAATATATATTCCCAAAACAGAATACTTAAAGGAAAGGTTATCGACAAAAACACCAAAGAAAATATAACAGGCGCTACCATTAGCTTAGAGAATATTAATAAAACTATTTCCGATTCGAAAGGTGAATTTGAAATGACTATATCAAAAAATAATGCAAAAAGAATAGAACTTTCATTTTCGTCTGTTGGATATACACCGATAAAAGTTTCTGTTGAATCCAACCAATTCTTAACTGTTAGTTTGGAAAAAAATATTCAAACCCTTGAAGAAGTTGTAGTATCGTCTCAAGGTAAAAACATAGTTAAAGAAGCTATATTGAAAATACAGGACAATTATTATTCTCATAATACGCTCGCTATGGGGATTATGAGAATTATTGAAATAGTTGATTCAAGTTATTATTACAAAGGGGATGCAAAGGTTAACGTTTTTTCGCCTTCCTATAGCTCAAAAAGCGAAAAACAACAAATATCGATAGACCATATCGAAAGTAGTTCGATAGAAGACTCTACAAAGAAATGGTTTCTTAAAGGAAAATGGGTGGGCGGGTTCTCGCAAATCCATGACTTAGTTTTTACAAAACCTAATTTTCTACAACTTTCCCATTTGGATGAATTTCTTTATCATACGCCCAGAAAAAAAACTGTCAACGGAAGAGTGACTTATGAGATTCCATTTTTTTTAAAAAAGGAAACAAAATTGAAGGTGTGCTAGAAGTTGATAGTATCAGTTTAGGATTTTCCAGAGTTTATTACAAAAAGCAGAATTCAGGTTCGTCTCTTGGTTTTTATCCTATTAATGTAGCCACCGTTGAGGCCATATATAAATTGCGTAACAATAAGTGGATCATAAACAACACACATTTTGAAGCTATTTACAGAGACAAAATAGTAGGGAGGGGTTCGATTGATTTTTTATCACTTGAGTTTCGGGATTCGGCAGTCAATCGCTTCAAGTACGCCGATGTAGTGCAAAGATCAGTTGAAGATAATAAAATACAGAAAAAATCAAAGGAGGTTAATTGGAAAGAATACGAAAAAATTATCTCTGAACAGGAATTAAGAGGAGTCCTTACTGTAGTGCCTCCTCCTGAAATTGACACAACGGAAAACAAAGTTCAACTTACCGCCAAAAATAAACTATCTCAATACTTAATGAACAACTCCCTTAAAAGAGAATACGGGATTCATAAATTTCCCGTTCGGATGTCAGAAAATAGTAAACGAATTGCCGAATATGGCTTAGGCGCTGGTGTGTCTTTTCGTTTATACAGATCTATATTCATTAAAGGATTTGCAAGTTCAAATTTTGGCATCAGCAATGTATCTCTACGAAGAAGAAGCTTGAATTTATCAAACGAAATAATATTTAACAAAAAAAACCGGGCTATAATAATTGCGCTTGGTACGGGAATTTCTACAACTAAAGTAAAAGAGAAATCTTTGGGTCAAAGCATGAAATTTTACACGTGGGAATCTGATATATATTTATTATTTGAGCGAACCAAGAAAAGCAACTTTTTTACAACATTTTCTTTTTATTCCCCTTTGAGAACATTTGAGCGATCTCCATTTGCAACATTTACAAATTATTCATTTGGGATAGGGTACATTTTTGATTAATTATCACGGTAGCATAATACAAACACTTAATACAAATGGATCAACAACGACAGCACCAGTTTGTAAATATAAAGATAGCTCTTACAAAAATTTCAGAAACAGCCAGTATCCCAAATGCGACAATAACAATGAGCGGGAGTATGGCAGTCACTTCTTTAATCATCAAAACAGAAAAAATAAATGAGGAGCTTATTGAAGAACTTAAAGCAACACCAATATGGTTATAAAACCGGCTTCGCAAAAAGCGCAGCAATAATGATGCAGCTGAAAACGAGGATTAACCCCCATCCTCCATTGTGAGTAACCCATTTTTTCACGCAGCCCCATAGTCAAAAGTCTTAAAATTATTAGAAAAACTAATAATATTATATGAAAAACGGTTAGGACTTTATTCAACTACTAATTATCTTTGTATGGCACGGTTGGTAGCCGTGCAGGTAATTGTTGCTAACCTAAAAGCTAACCAACTTTCAAAACGCAGCAACCAAAGGATTAGCTGACGAGCTATGAGGGAGTAAAAACTGTATGCCTGGTGTCTGCAAAACACCCAAGACGAGAAACACTAATTTCAAAAACAAATTTTATGGTAGAAAAATTGGAGCTTAAGAACCCAAGATTGTTAGAAAAACTAAGCTTAATTCAACTCGATTCAAAAGAAGTTAATGATGTTGGCGGAGGTTATGGTTATCACCCCGGACGAGATGCTCGCTTTGAAGGTCGACAGATGGCCAATTTGATTCACACCTTTTATGATTTTGGAAGAGGCGTCGTAAAGGGCTTCTTAGGTAGGTAGAGTAGGTAAAACGCAAATAGATTCCTTAACACTCAACAAAATTTTTATGACGTTAAACAAAAACATAACCTTACAAAGGTTATCAAACGAAGAACTTCTAACAATTAATGGAGGCCATGACGGAACTGCCTATAATGTAGGCAAAGCCTTAGGGGAAGGTATAGCTGCTGGCCTAAAGTTAATAGGCCTTGGCCGCCTTTTTAGAGGTTTAAGATGATTAAAAGTATGTAAGACAAAGAAATAATTCTTTGTCTTACATTTTGTTTCAACTACCCATTGATATGCTAAAAGAGTTAGTGTTTTTTTTCCGATCACCACTATATATCATAAATAGTCCCAATGAAGGAAAGAAAACCTTCACCCATGTATGCAGACTGTACCTGTTCATTATGTGTGGTATAATATTATGTGCATTTCTGCTTATGATTATTGACAACGCTGTGATATACATTCTACAAAAACCGTCTATCTATAAAGCATTACATGAGTCGAATAGGCTGTTGGCAGAGCAATTGGGACAATTTCAATTTATAGCAATTGTCGTAGTCGGGCCGCTGATAGAAGAGTTGGTTTTTCGATTACCGCTGAACGGGAAAAGGAGTTTTTTAGGATTTTCGCTATCCTTAGCATTTTTTTTGTTAGGTGGCTTTTATTCACTTGGAAGCGCTCAATTAGATCACAAACTCAGTGTAGGCATTATAACATCTTTGGTTTTCTACTTTTTCCTAATGCTATTTTTTAGTAAAAAAAGATTTACAGAACAAAATAGAGACAGTTACATTAAACTTCTTTTTTATGTAAGTACCGTTTTATTTGCCTTATCACACATTTCAAACTTCAAACCTCTCCAGTACTCGCTTATTTGGTTATATCCGGTATATGTGTTACCTCAATTTATTATGGGTGTAGGCTTTGCGTTTGCACGTATGCGTTATGGGTTTGGCTGGGCGATATTACTTCACATGCTGGTAAATACGCCATTCACAATTATAAACTATCTATAAAACTAATCTGATGAAACGAAAATATATTTATTTACTAATCGCCATTTTTATCCTCACCCTAATAATACTCAATTGGCAAGATATTAAGCAGGGCTTTTTAGACGGCTATTATTCCCGTTAATTTCGAACACCTTTTGTGTAAATATTCTTACAAATCATGAAACGCTTATCTACAAATAACCACCTGATAGACTTACGCAATGTACTTCTGATACTATGCGCGTTAGAACTGACCATTACTTTTTTTACAAAAGGGCTGCCTCTTTATTCAGCCTATATTATCATGAGCAGGGTATTTTATAAAACCATGTTCCTTTATGGGATCTACTATGTAGTCACCCGGCGATCGTTCACCTAAAAATTAAAAACACCTTGCTATTAGAGAATGCTTCAAATATGGCTTTCCAAAAAACCAACCCCTATATATATGGAACAATACTTTTGCTTACCATAACAGCCTTGGCAGCCCTGCCTTTTATCTCCACCACCATCTCCACACGAGCCACGGGCATCACCCGCCCGGTTAGCGAACGCGCCGAAATAAAGCCACTGATAACGGGAATGGTGGAGAAAATATATTATAAAGAAGGCAGCCAGGTGAGCCAAAATGATGTTATTGCGCTGATCCGCAATGATAACCTACCCGCACAAACCGTCAGTAACAATTACGATATTAACCAGCGACAAATATTCATACACGACCTTCGTCTGCTAACTTCAACGCAGGGAAATATCGCCATGGATCGCCTACATAGTCCATTATACAAACAGCAACTCAACCGTTTTCAATACCAGTCCACCGATCAGCAGGCATCTATCAAAAAAGTGCAAAAAGAACTAGATATCAATGCCACTCTCATAAAAGATAAAGTGATAGCGCCTAAAGAAGCTTTCGACAAACAGGTTGAAAGCGAAAAGCTGCAAGCGGCTTACGGAGCTTTCCGGCGTAACCAGATAGCGCAGTGGCAACAGGAACTGGCTGCTTACCAGGCCGAATTATCTCAATTGCAAGCTACGCGCGAACAAATTCACGTTGACAAAAAAAATTATGAAATCAAGGCCCCTGTGAGCGGCGTACTGCAGGGAATTAACAATTTATACCAGGGTAGTGTTGTACAGGCTGGTCAAACCCTTGCTATTGTTTCTCCGGACAGCGCCCTGATTGCTGAATGCTATGTAAACACAAGGGATGTGGGTTTACTAAAAGCCGGTCAATCGGTCCGGTTCCAAATTGATGCTTTTGACTACAACTACTTTGGTATTCTTACAGGCTCCATTATTAATATCGACAATGATTTTACATTAATAGATAACCAACCAATATTTAAAGTACGCTGCAGTTTCGAAGCCAAGCAACTTCGCCTGAAAAATGGCTATACAGGCAAACTAAAAAAAGGACTAACGCTTCAGGCTCGTTTTATTATTGGCGAAAGAACGTTATGGCAGTTGCTGTTTGACAAAATTGATGATTGGTTAAACCCTGCCGCGCCGACAACAGATTCCTAAAAAAATCAGTGATATTGCCTGCTTTGATGCATTAACAAAAGTTTCGCTTATAGTAAAACCTAGAAAAGCATCGGCCGTGCGTCGGCACACGCCAAATACCGATATTTAAAAAACTAACCAGGAATGAGAAAATTAAAAGTGAAACAACGCGACATTACCGACTGCGGCGCGGCCTGTCTGGCATCCATAGCTGCTTTTCATAAACTAAAAATACCTGTAAGCCGGATACGTCAATACGCCGGCACCGATCAACGAGGCACCAATATACTTGGACTTATCGAAGCTGCTGAAAAACTGGGATTGCAGGCCAAAGGCGCTAAGGGGCCATTCGAAAGTCTGTTTAAAATTCCGCTACCGGCCATCGCCCATATCGTGCTGAAAAACGGGCTTCACCACTACGTTGTCATTTACAAAGCCGCTAAGAAATATATACTGCTAATGGATCCTGCTGATGGCCGTATCCATAAAAAAACACATGAGGCTTTCAAGGAAATATGGAGCGGGGTTATCGTTTTGGTATTGCCCGGTGCTGACTTCGTAAAAGGTAATGAAAAAACTTCCAGTTTTTCTCGGTTTTGGCAACTCATACAGCCACATAAAAGTGTTATGTTACAGGCGTTAGTTGGAGCCGTCGTCTATACCGTTTTAGGTTTATCAACTTCCATTTATATTCAAAAAATTATAGACTTTGTTCTGGTGGAAGGTAATACCAGGTTATTAAACCTGCTTAGCCTCAGCATGATTGTCATTCTGATATTTCAACTAATGATTGGATATTACAAGTCCTTGTTTGCTTTGCAAACAGGGCAAAGCATCGACAGCCGTCTTATTCTGGGTTATTACAAGCATCTGCTGAAGTTACCCCAGCGATTTTTCGACACTATGCGCGTAGGAGAGATTATCAGCCGCGTAAACGACGCTGTGAAAATACGGCTTTTTATCAACGACATCGCGCTGACTATGGTTGTGAATATCTTGATTTTAGGATTTTCGGTAGCTGTGATGTTTTTATATTACTGGAAGCTGGCGATGATAATGTTAGCCATAGTGCCTGTTTATATCATGTTATATGTTCTTAGTAATAAAATCAATAAAAAATGGCAGCGTACTTTAATGGAAGACAGCGCTGAACTGGAAACCCAACTCGTTGAAAGCTTAACTGCAGCAGGAACCATAAAAAGGTTTGGACTGGAATCATACGCTAATGATAAAACAGAAAACCGGTTTTACAAACTGTTACAAACAATATACAAAACGGGAGTATACGGATTATACACAGGTAATGCCTCCGAATTTTTTACACGCCTCTTCACAATCATTTTGCTTTGGGCAGGCAGTTATTTTGTTATTGCGAGGGAACTATCTCCCGGCGAACTCCTGTCTTTTTACGCGCTGATCGGGTACTTTACGGGCCCTGCAGCTGCTCTTATCGGTGCCAATCGAAGTATTCAGGACGCGTTGATAGCATCCGACAGGTTATTTGAGATAATAGACTTGGAGGCCGAAACTGAGAATCAAAACGAAATAATCTTAACGGCAGACCTCATCGGCGACATAAGGTTTCAAAACGTTTCTTTTCGGTACGGCACCCGCACTCAGGTGTTTACGCATTTGAACTTGTGTATTAAAAAAGGAAGCAGTACTGCAATAGTAGGAGAAAGTGGCAGCGGCAAGTCAACGCTCATGGCGCTGCTACAAAATTTATACCCGGTAAACGAAGGGTCGATTATGATTGGCGATTATGATCTCAAGTACATTAACAATCGAAGCATTCGAAATATAATTAGCGTTGTTCCCCAGCAGGTAGATCTTTTTGCAGGCAGTATTATCGAAAATATTGCTATTGGAGATATGAATCCCGACATGCAAAAAATTCTCATGTTATCACAACTTACCGGAATTAGCGACTTTATCGAAGGACTTCCAAATACCTATCATACTATTGTTAGCGAACATGGAGTGAACTTCTCCGGCGGGCAGCGGCAACGACTGGCGATCGCCAGAGCGCTCTACCGCAATCCGGAGATACTGATTTTGGATGAAGCGACCAGTAACCTGGATCCGGCAAGCGAACAAAAAGTACAGCGGGCCCTCGAATGGTTTAAGCAGCAGGGCAAAACCATTATCATTATCGCGCACCGATTATCCACAATAAAAAAATGCGATATCATTCTGGTATTGCAAAACGGTAGCCTGGCCGAATGGGGCACCCATGACGAACTGTTGGTTACCCCAAAGGTTTATGCCGGATTATGGAACCATCATTCAGGAAACACCCCCTAATATTTACGGCTTTGCAAAAAGCTCCATATCTTCATTCTATCGTACTTTTATCCCAATCATTATTAGAGCTTAATCTTATGAGGTATCTTTTGTTTGTTTTATTATTATCTATTTTAACCGATCCCTCCGCAGCTCAGGAAAAATGGAACCTGAAACGCTGTGTCGACTATGCCATCGCCAACAATATCTCCGTAAAGCAGGCCGACGTGCAGGCGCGGTTCGACAAACTGACCCACGATCAAAGCGTTTTGGCCCTCTACCCGAGAATTAACAGCCAGCACAGCGGCGGCTTTCAGTTCGGCCGCTCGATCGATCCTACATCGAACCAGTTTACCACCAACCAAATCCTATTTGCCAACCACGGGCTCGATGTGGGCCTGGATCTTTTTAACTGGTTTAGCAAAAAAAATACGGTAAAAGCCAATGATTACCTCGCTCAGGCCAGCGTGGCCAAATTGGAAAAAGCAAAAAACGACATCGCGCTGAACGTGGCAAACGCCTATCTCGCGGCCCTGCTTAATAAAGAGCAAATCAACGTAAGCCAGGTACAGGTAGATCAAAGCCGCGAACAATTCGACATTATTAAAAAACAGGTAGCCGCCGGCGCTTTGCCCGAACTGAACCAGGCCGAATCGGAAACCCAGTATATCACAGATAGCGCCAACCTTATTACCGCTCAAACTAATTACACGCTTTCTCTGCTTCAACTGAAAGCCTTGCTCAACCTTGAAGCGGATGCTCCCTTCGATATCGAAGCGCCGCCCGTTGAATCTATCCCCGTTGAAACACTTGCCGAACTAGATCCCGCAATTGTATACCAGTCTGCTTTAGAAAATCTTCCGCAACAGAAAATAAACAACCTCACACTAAAGGCCACCGAAAAAAATGTGGCCGTGGCCAAAGCGGCTTTGTACCCTTCGATTTCGTTGTTCGGCGGATTAAGTTCGCGCTACTCCAACGCACAAAGGACGATCCCCAATAGTTTTCAAACCATCGTTGTTCCCGTTGGTAATGTGGACGTGGATGGCGTGTCCTATCCGGTGACGTCGCAAATCACACAACCGCTGGGGTACGACAGAAACACTTATTTCAGGCAATTAAGCAATAACTTCAGTCAGAATGTAGGCCTGGGCTTGAATATCCCTATTTTTAACGGAGGGTCGGCACGCATCAACTGGCAAAAAGCCCGGCTGCAGGTCGAAAATCAGCAATTGCTTCAGGAACAAGACACCCGCACTTTAAAGCAGGATATCTATCAATCTTATACCAACGCAGTTGCCGCGCTTCAAAAATATAATGCGTCCGTGATCGCCGTGGCGTCAGCCCAAAAGGCTTACGATTTTGGTAAAAAGCGGTTTGATGTCGGTTTGCTGCAACCCATTGATCTTATCTTAAATCAAAATAATTTGTTCCGGGCTAAAATCAACAAGCTCTCCGCTCAATATGACTTTGTTTTTAAGATGAAATTGTTGGAATTTTACAAAGGCCTGGGCTTGAAACTCTAAGCCGGTCACTCTTCCGGATTTTCTAATTGAAAAATATTAATCGATAAAAAGAATGAGTAAACGTTGGCAGAAAATATTAATCATTGGGGGCGCAGTGCTGGCCGCTGTGTTTCTTATCATGGTCAATCTCAATAAGGATAAAGGAAATATTCAGGTAACTGCCGAGAAGGCGGCGGCCCGGTCCATTACCGAAACCGTTACCGCGAGCGGGCAAATCTATCCTGAATTCGAGGTAAAGATCAGCCCTGACATCAGCGGCGAGGTTACCGAGCTTACGGTAGAAGAAGGCGATAGCGTTACGAAAGGCCAGGTATTAGCCCGCGTCTATGCCGACGTGTATGCCCTGCAGCGCGACGAAGCTGCAGCAAGAGTGGGCCAGTCTCAAGCCACGGTTGCCAATAGCAAGGCTGCCTTAGGCGCTTTGAAAGCGACGCTCGACCAGGCCCAGCAGCAGTATGACCGGAATAAACAATTATACAACGAGCGCGTCATTTCAAAAGCCGAATTCGAACAGTTTGAAGCCAGTCTTTCTTCAGCAAAAGCCAATTATAATGCGGCGCTCCAAAATATCCGCAGCCTGCAGGCAGGTGTTCAGTCGTCTCAAACGGGCTTAACCTCTGCAAATATCACCCTTAGCCGGGCGACCATTACTGCGCCTATGAGCGGCGTTATATCTTCTCTTAAAATTGAAAAAGGAGAGCGCGTTGTGGGCACCGCTCAAATGGCCGGCACCGAAATGATGACGCTGGCAGATATGAGCTCGATGGAAGTCCGGGTAGATGTAGGCGAAAATGATATTGTGAAAGTAAGCATCGGCGATATTGCCGATGTGGAAGTAGACGCTTACAACGAAAGAAAGTTTAAAGGCATGGTAACCAAGATTGCGAGCAGCGTAAAATCGGCTTTGGGCGGCGCTGCCACAAGCACCGAAGTAACCAATTATGAAGTACGCATCCGGCTGGATAAATCTTCTTACCAGGATTTGATCAAGGATAAAAAATTCCCTTTCAGGCCCGGCATGAACGCGCGCGCTGATATTAAAACCCGCCAAAAAGACAACGTTGTATCCGTTCCGATTGCCTCGGTCAATGCCCGCGTAAAAGGAACTGATAAAAGCCTCTCCGAATCAAAAAAAGAAAACGAAGTGGCTAACACAACCGATGCCGCCGCAGATCAAAACAACGACGAAATGGAAGAAATTGTTTTTATGATCATGAAGGACGGTGTGGTGAAAAAGCGTGTGGTTAAGACAGGAATCCAGGATATTAATTATATCGAAATTACCAGCGGCCTTAAAGCCGGCGACCAGATCGTTACGGGGCCTTATAGTGTGGTAAGCCAAACCTTAAAAGACGGCGACAAGGTGAAGGTCGTTTCGAAGGAGGAGCTTTTTAAAACCAAGTAAACTCATTGTAAAAAAATAAACAATGCTTAAATATTTTCTATTATATCTGTGTATTGCGGCCGGTGTGCCAGTTTTAGCGCAAAGCAAGGCCCAGCCAAAGGCAGTGCTCAATCATCAGGCGCTCTATGTTACAGACCTGGAAAAGTCGGGTAATTTTTACAAAGAAGTTATCGGACTCGAGCAGATAGAAGAACCTTTTAAAATAGGCCGGCATATCTGGCTCAAAACCGGGCCCCACACTTCCCTCCACTTAATCAAAGGCGCAACGGAAAAAAAGGAATACTATAAGAACCACCATATTTGCTTTAGTGTGCCTTCGCTGGAAGCCTTTATCGAAATTTTGAAGCAACGAAAAATTGAATGGGAAGATGCTGCAGGCAAAAAAGGAAGCATCACCGCCAGGCCGGATGGCATCCGCCAGATCTGGATTCAGGATCCTGACGATTACTGGCTCGAAATTAATAATGACCCACAGGGGTTTGAAAAACCTTAGCTTCTGAAGCTCGCCGGAACTTTATCCCGGCTTCCGGAGGTAATATTCAAACCCAAAATCAGGCTCCAACTCGTCAGCCGCATCTTCAAAAAGGAGAATCAGTTTGTCAAATGTTTCGAGCTGTGTCATCGACATATTCAAAAACCTAACGGTCGCCGGCAGCGGCATATCGCCGGTAATACAATCCCACAAAGCATCCAGGTTTTTACCGAAATGCGCGGGCAGCTGAAGCGAAGTCTTAGCCATCGCATAAAAGTCATCCATGGTTCCAATACGCTCGAAATCGAATGCTGCTTCGTTCATCGTTGCTCAAAAGTTTTATAATGATCGTAAGTGACGAAAATTATTCCATCGCTCGAAAATAAAAGCCGGTCAGCGTTGCGGCGGCCACAATGATAGTTAAGATCAGCTTCAAACCATTTTCTATTCGGCGCCGACGGAAGATTATTTTCCCGATTAAAAAAAACATCTCCGCCAATCGCTTTTCCGGGTACCGCCTCGCATAAATTCCCTTCCGAAGCCACCCAGCCCAGCTTCCGTGCTTCGCTTTTTTTAATATAATAATCAGGTAGCCGCTTATGCTTCTTCACATAAGGCACAACCAGCTTTTCACTAGTCAACTCATCAATAGCCAACCTGGCCGTATCGGCAGACGAATGAACCTTTTCACTGACGCTTCGGTCTTTTAAAAAAATAATGCCGCCAACGATGAGAATCAGCAGCGCTATGATGGCGACACGTTTGTTGTTGATCATCATTTTGCAAACTTAGGCAATTAACACACAGCCCGTTCATCGCAATTTTTCATTAACTTAAAACCCTGTTTAACGTTATTTCGAAACAATTCAACGATTAAAAAAACATGATGATAAAAAATGTTTCCATCATAGGAGCCGGAACCATGGGCAACGGCATCGCCCACGTTTTTGCGCAGCACCATTTTAATGTGACGCTGGTAGATATTGATGGCGAACAGCTACAAAAAGGGCTGTCAATCATTTCAAAAAACCTGGACCGGCAGATAGCCAAAGCATTGATCAGTCAGGAACAGAAAACGAAAATTCTTGAAAATATAAAAACAAAAACCAACCTATCTGATGGTGTAGAAACGGCGCATCTCGTTGTCGAAGCAGCTTCTGAAAACGAAACGCTCAAACTCAAAATATTTCAACAGCTGGATGCGGCAGCTCCCCAGGATTGCATTTTAGCGAGCAACACATCATCTATCTCGATTACGAAATTAGCCGCTGCGACCCAAAGACCGGAGCAGGTGATCGGGATGCATTTCATGAACCCGGTGCCCGTCATGCAACTGGTAGAGATTATTAATGGCTATGCCACCAGCAGTTACGTCACTGGCTCGATTGTAGAATTGAGTAAACAGATAGGAAAAACGCCTGCCATTGCCAGCGATTATCCCGGCTTTGTCGCTAACCGGATTTTGATGCCCATGATCAATGAGGCAATTTACAGCTTGCAGGAAGGTGTGGCCGACGTAACATCGATAGACACCATCATGAAGCTGGGCATGGGCCACCCGATGGGCCCTTTGCAATTGGCTGATTTTATCGGCCTTGATGTTTGCCTTTCCATTTTACAAGTATTACAAAAAGGGTTTGGCAGCCCCAAATACGCGCCCTGCACCCTACTCGCCAATATGGTGGCAGCGGGCCAACTGGGTGTAAAGTCGGGTGAAGGCTTTTACGTGTATACACCCGGCAGCAAAGATTTAGTGGTGAGCAGCAAATTCAGGAAGTGAGTCAATCGCCACCAATTGGCCATGCTCTTTTTTCCAGCCATAATGATGATTGCCGTTGGTTAGCACGAGGTAATCGGCAGGCATCGTAATATGGTATCGCAGCACCTGATGTAAAACATTTTCCGCGACAGGCACTTTATGGCTTTTACATTCGATCAACATCCAGGGCCGGTGATCGGGAGCATAAACTAAAATATCAAAACGCTTTTTAAGTTCCCCCAGATAAATTTCTTTCTCAAGCGCGATCAGCGTTTTCGGATAACGCATCACCTGAATCAAATAAGCGATGAAATTTTGGCGCACCCACTCTTCGTCCTGAAGCAGCAGCCATTTTTTACGAATGGGATCGAAAATATGAGGCTGATTATTGCGCAGCTCGATTTTGAAATCGGGCGTCGGGTAGGCTATGTTCATCATCAGTCCAAAAATAAAAGATTATTTTAGAGCCTGTTTAAATTTGTTAAGCGAAGTTATTTTGTAGCTCATTTTAAATAAGCGCTTAGCTAAAGAAACTGATATGAAGACAAAACAAGATATCGTAGCCAACTGGCTGCCACGCTACACTGGTGAAAACCTGAAAAATTTTGGAAAATATATCCTGCTTACCAATTTCAGCAACTATGTGCAACTGTTTGCCGAGTGGCACAAAGTGAAAGTGGTGGGCGAAGGAAAGCCGATGCAATGCGCTACGGCAGATAATATGACCATCATTAACTTTGGAATGGGCAGCCCCACGGCAGCCACTATCATGGATTTATTAACAGCCATTGCACCCGAAGCCGTTTTATTTTTAGGAAAATGCGGCGGCCTTAAAAAAAGGAATAAAGTGGGCGACCTTATTTTACCCATCGCCGCCATTAGAGGAGAAGGAACCTCCGACGACTATTTCCCTTCGGAAGTGCCCGCGCTGCCTGCGTTTGCCCTGCAAAAAGCGGTGAGTACCACCATCCGCGAAGCGCAAACCGACTATTGGACCGGCACTGTTTATACCACGAACAGAAGGGTTTGGGAGCATGACGAACCTTTTAAAGAATATCTGAAAAGAATTCGCGCTTACGCTATCGACATGGAAACGGCAACCATTTTTAGCGTGGGTTTTTTTAATAAAATTCCAACAGGCGCGCTCTTGTTGGTCAGCGATTCGCCGATGATTCCCGATGGCGTAAAAACCGCCGAAAGCGACAAAAAAGTGACAGCCACCTATGTGGAAAATCATTTGAAGATCGGCATCGGATCTTTGCGGCAGCTTATTAATAACCAACAAACCATCCGGCATTTAAGGTTTTGACAAAAGGGCTTGTGGCATCAGTTTTGCTGCTTTTCCACGATAAAGCCCGGCCCCGGAACCCAATCTTTCCACATCTAAAATTTCACCCGATGCGCGCTCCCATAAAAACCACGCTCCTATTTTCGATGCTTTCCTTATGTATGTCTTGCAGCAATACAACTGCGCTCAATAAAGGAAAGGAAAAGCTGAAAGCCCGTTTTGAAGTAGCAGGCATTTGCTCTAATTACACTTTTAGCCTGATCGAAGGAATGGCTGACACCTCACTGGTAGCAGCCAGCTGGACTAACCCCCAGTCGGATAGCACTTACACCAATGCCTTTGGCGTCAAAAACCCCTGCGACCTGCCTGAAGGATTGAAAGTAGGCGATGAATTTTATTTTGAAATAGACAGCAACCGGCCCAACCGTTGCATGGTTTGCATGGCTTACTATCCTACACCGGCAAAAAAATTGAACATCAAAGTGCTTGAAATTGTTAAGGAATAATGGCAACGCCTCTTCTTTCTATAAATGACCTTTCAGTCAGCTTCCATGTTGGCGATCAGGTAGTCAACGCTATCCGCGATATTTCTTTTAATGTTCACGCCGGTGAAATCGTTGCGCTGGTAGGAGAAAGCGGTTCCGGAAAATCGGTCACTTCTCTGTCTATGCTACAATTGCTTCCAAGTCCTCCCGCCCGGGTCGATCAGGGCACGATCCTTTTTAATGAAGACGGTAACCGCCCGGTGGACCTGCTCAGGTGCAGCATTGCTGAGCGTCAAAAAATCAGGGGCAACAAAATATCGATGATATTTCAGGAACCCATGACCTCGCTCAACCCTGTTTTCACCTGCGGCTACCAGGTAGGCGAAGCGATATTAGCGCATCACAAGCTCACCAAACAAGAGGCAAAAAAAAGAACGATAGCCTGGTTTGAAAAAGTGAAGCTCCCCAATCCTGCCGATTTGTACAGCCGGTATCCGCACCAGCTGAGCGGCGGCCAAAAACAGAGAGTGATGATTGCTATGGCCATGTGTTGCAAGCCTTCGCTACTAATTTGTGATGAACCGACGACGGCGCTCGATGTCACGGTTCAGAAAAATGTACTCGAGCTGATCAAAACCTTGCAACGCGAAACTGGTATGGGCGTCATCTTCATCACCCATGATCTTGGCGTTGTGAAACAAATTGCCGATCGCGCTATCGTCATGTTCAAAGGAAAGATTGTAGAGCAAGGCCCCGTTAACGATATTTTTCATAAGGCTCAACACCCCTATACAAAAGCGTTGATTGCATGCAGGCCGGTCAACCATAAACGCGGGCAGCGCCTGCCCGTCGTGCGCGACTTTTTAAATAGCGAGCCGGAGCTGCAACCACAGCTGGCTACGCCGAAAGCCATTCAACAGCAGAAACCGGCTAGCGAGGCAACCCGTAAAACGCTCGTTAGCGTGGAGCATTTATCGGTTTGGTTTACAAATAAGAAAAACTGGCTGGGGCGCCCCATCAGCTATGTCAAAGCGGTTAATGATATCAGTTTTGAAGTGTATGAAAATGAAACCCTGGGTATTGTGGGCGAAAGCGGATGCGGCAAATCGACACTGGGGCGAACCTTATTGCAGCTGATACCTGCCACGAGCGGCACCATCAAATATAAGGAGCAAAATCTTAATCGTTATAATCCCGCGCAATTGCGCGAATTGCGACGCCACCTGCAAATTGTTTTTCAGGATCCTTATTCGTCTTTAAACCCGCGCCAGAAGATCGGCGCAGCGATTGAAGAACCTTTAAAAGTGCACGGCCTTTTTAAAACGGCTGCTCAGCGAAAGCAGCGAACGCAGGAGCTCTTGCAGAAAGTAGGGTTGATGCCAGAACATTATGATCGCTATCCCCATGAATTTAGCGGCGGCCAGCGACAGCGTATTGTCATCGCGCGCGCCTTAGCGCTGCAACCTTCCTTTATTATCTGCGACGAGTCGGTGTCTGCGCTTGACGTAAGCGTGCAGGCGCAGGTTTTAAACCTGCTGAACGACTTGAAAAAAGAATTTGGATTTACCATTGTTTTTATCAGTCACGACCTGAGCGTCGTCCGCTATTTCAGCGACCGGATTTTAGTTATGAACCGCGGCGAAATAGAAGAAATAGGCCCAGCCGACGATATTTACGAGAGCCCCGAAAAGGAGTATACCAAACGGTTGATCGACGCCATTCCGCAATGATCAGGCGTGTTGGATGTGGCGGGACGCTTCGATAAACCCTCACCTCAAAAAAATGAAAGAAAAATAGCAAAAAAACGCTACCTTTGCAGCCACAAAATCGAAAACCGGTGCCGTAAGACCGGGGCTCGGAAGGATAAATTGCCTGATTTTCAGGAATTTTTACTGCCAACCTCAGCTTCATACCCCACTGTTTTATTGATTTTGAATCACTAAAAGAAAAAGAATAATCTTAATGAAGCTTTCACAATTTCAATTCGACCTTCCCTTAAACCTTGTCGCTCAACATCCGGCTAAAAAAAGAGAAGATGCGCGCATGATGGTCGTTCATCGTCACACCGGCGAGATCGAAAACAAGCATTTTCGCGATATCCTGGATTACTTTGATGATAAGGATGCATTTGTAGTAAATAACACAAAAGTTTTTCCCGCGCGTATGTATGGACGTAAGGAGAAAACAGGTGCGAAGATCGAAGTGTTTTTATTAAGAGAACTGAACAAACCCAATCGCCTTTGGGATGTGATCGTGGACCCCGCCAGAAAAATACGTGTGGGTAATAAATTATATTTTGGCGAAAATGAAGAGCTGGTAGCCGAGGTAATCGACAATACCACCAGCCGCGGCCGCACCATCAAATTTTTATGGGAAGGCGAAGAAGATGCATTTCGCGCTCAGTTGGAAGTGTTGGGCGAAACGCCGCTACCGAAGTATATCAAACGCAAGCCCGATGAAGATGATAAAGAACGTTACCAGACTGTATATGCTAAGCATGAAGGCGCAGTAGCCGCTCCTACAGCCGGTTTGCACTTCAGCCGGGAGTTAATCAAACGCCTTGAAATTAAAGGTATCCGTTTTGCAGAGATCACCTTGCATACCGGCCTGGGCACTTTTCGCCCGATTGAAGTGGAGGATTTGAGTAAACATAAAATGGACGCCGAGTATTTCAGAATTGAAGAACCGGCTTGCAAAATCGTGAATAAAGCAAAAGAAACCAACCATCGCATCTGCGCTATCGGTACTACCACTATGCGTGCCATGGAATCTTCTTTCACAGCTCACAAAATGTTGAAACCAGCCGAGGGATGGACCAATACTTTTATTCATCCGCCTCACCAGTTTAATATCGCTGATTCGCTGGTGACGAATTTTCATCTGCCCAAAACAAGCCTCATGATAATGACGGCGGCTTTCGCAGGTTACGACCTGGCGGTAGAAGCCTATAAAAAAGCGATAAAAGATAAGTACCGGTTTTTCAGCTATGGTGATGCGTTGTTGATTCTTTAACCAATTTTTCAAAGCGGGCGCCTGAATGTAGCTTGCCCCGATTTGAGACTATCACCACGCTAATACTTTATTATAAATACACAAGATTCCCGTATTTTTATAATGGCCTTCAGCAATGAGGGCCATTTTCATTTGCGGCCGTATGTATTTCACAAATATTCATCGGAAGTAGCAACACGTACAAAAAATTATGACTTTAGCTGATAAGAAGCAAATCAAGACCTTTACTTCCCCCACTTCAAAGGGACAGTAGCATCGCATATGCTATCTCTCAGCCAATGAAACAACAGCTTACGTGACCTCAATAAAATAGGACAATGAAAATAGATGTGGTCGATGCACTTAAAACACAAAATCAAATATTTCAATGGCACCTTGCTTCCAATACAAATCATCAATTGTCACATACGACAGATCATCTTTTTGATTTAAGTGCTTAAATAAGGCACCATTCGTCGCAGCGCTCAAACCTTTAAATACAAATTCGCTGCAATACATACGATCGTCGGTTGTTAAATTAAAAAACAGATCAAAAAGCAGCCCTTCGCTGTAGCGCTCGCGGATCCAGTTTGCCAGCGACTCGCTTTCTGATGCGTTCAGTTGATATCGATAGACCGCAATCCTGTCATTGATCTTTGGATCACAAAAAAGCTCAAGTGGCTGTCTTAATAATTTTTGAGAAGGGTTGAAACGCCCGCCCAGCGCATGATAGACGAAAACAGTATCGTGCTCAACCTGGATAATGCCACAGTGGGAGAAAGATTTATCTGTCCGGCTCATGTGCCGTGCAGCCTCACTTACCTCGTCAATCCCGTTGCGAAAAATAAGATCCCCGCTTTGCAGCAGCGGCTTTAAACGCTGTAGTTCGCCAAGCCCCGCTTTATGGTTTCTTGCGCAGGCCAATAGGCAAAAAAGAAAAAGGCACCCGCCGAAACGGATACCTTGAAAGGTAAAATGGATTTTACCTCTATGATCTTGAAGCTTCTTTTTCTGCATTGCGCTCGTGCTCGGTGTTATAAGCCTTGATGATGGCTTTAACCAATCTGTGTCTTACAACATCTTCTTCATCCAGCTCGATATAGCCGATGCCTGGAATATTCCTTAAAATGCGCGCCGCTGTTTTCAATCCACTACGTTGATTTTTGGGAAGATCTACCTGGGTCATATCCCCGGTTATAATCGCTTTGGCATTGGCCCCGATCCGTGTTAAAAACATTTTCAATTGAAGATCGGTGGCGTTCTGCGCTTCATCAAGAATGATAAAAGCGTTGTCTAAAGTTCGGCCGCGCATGTACGCCAGCGGAGCGATCTCAATAGTCCGGGTCGTCATGAAATAGCCCAGCTTATCTGCCGGAATCATATCATCGAGCGCGTCGTAAAGCGGTCTCAGGTAGGGGTCGATCTTTTCTTTCAGATCACCGGGCAAAAAACCAAGGCTTTCCCCGGCTTCCACAGCGGGACGGGTAAGGATAATTTTCTTTACCTGCTTATTTTTCAACGCGCGCACCGCCAACGCCACTGCGGTATAGGTTTTACCGGTACCTGCCGGCCCCATAGCAAAAACGATATCATTTTTCTCAGCTTCCTGCACGAGCTTTTTCTGATTTGCGGTGCGGGCTCTTACACTTTTGCCGTTGGGACCAAAAACTAAAACTTCATTGGGATTGCGCTCCATAAAGTTGTCGATCACTTCTGCATCATCGCCACCCAAAATCTGATCGAAATAGTTATTACTCATGCTCCCGTTTCTTTCGATATAAGAAATAGCGAGGCTGATTTTTTCTGTGGCGGCTTTTATCTGTTCGGGCGATCCGCTCAGTTTTAACTGGGTGCCACGAGAAAGGATTTTGAGTAATGGAAATTTCTTTTTGAGTATGTCGAGCTTTGCATTGTTAACACCTAAAAAATCGAGAGGGTTAACGGTTTCCAGGTTAATAATTGTCTCTGTCAATTCAAATTAAGTTTATCATTGAGGCTACCGGCAAAGAGCGAACCGGCTTATGCTTCGTCATGCCGAACTTTCTTGCAGCATGCCTGCTCTTCTAATCCAAATATATTATTTATAAAGTGAAAAAGCCTCTTATAAGTTATTAACAAATGTTAATTCTGTATCGTGCCCATTACTAAATAATTGCTTATAGACTCCTCCAATCTGCCACAATTTCCTTTCGCAATTTATATCGCTTTCAGCGTCTCGATTGTCAACACAGGATCTGCGGCTTTAAAAACAGTACTTCCCGCAATTAGCACGTCTGCGCCCGCGTCAATAATTGACTTGGCATTTTCCACCGTCACCCCGCCATCTATTTCAATCAACACATTTAAACCGCGCTCTACAATCATTTTTTTCAGCTGCTTGATTTTTTCAAGCGTGTAAGGAATGAATTTCTGGCCGCCAAAACCCGGGTTAACACTCATCAGGTTTACAATATCAATTTCATGTAATATGTCGCTAAGCAAACCCACAGGCGTATGCGGGTTAACGGCCACTCCCGCTTTCATACCGAGCGCCTTAATAGCGCTGATATCCTGGTGCAGCATCGGGCAGGCTTCTATATGAATCGTTAAATGATCGGCTCCGGCATTTTTAAACTCCTGGGCGTAGCGCCCGGGCTGTTCAATCATCAGGTGCACATCGCAGGGCTTCTGCACGACCTGGCGCACAAAATCAATCACCATCGGACCAAAACTTATATTCGGCACAAACATCCCGTCCATCACATCAAGATGAAGCCAATCGGCACTGCTGTTATTAATCAGCTCGCATTCGGATTGCAGCTTTAAAAAATCAGCTGCCAGCAAAGAAGGTGCAACCAACGCCATAATTTCTCAGGTTTTAGAATTGCAAAGTAAACCTTTACAAAACGAAATTGCCTATTTTCGCAAACATAAATCTCGAAAACTATGCAAACCGGATTATTACATTTACACAGCTTTTTGCGTTGGGCTATTGTTTTATTTTTTTTGATAGCCATCTTTAAAAGCCTGGGAGCCGGCAACAAGCCCTTTACCAAAGGCCATGCAACGGCGGGCCTTTTGTTGATGATTTGTTGCGACATCAATCTCCTGGTTGGTTTGGTACAATGGTTTACGGGCACTTTCGGGCTTAAGCTTTTTCAACAAATGCCTATGGGGGATATTATGAAAGCGCCCATTTACCGCTTTTTTGCTGTTGAACATTTACTTGGCATGATCGTGGCGATCGCATTAGTTCATGTAGGCCGGTCTTTTGCTAAGAAGAATATTCCCGATGCCGTTAAGCATCGCAAAACTGTTTTGTTTTATGTGATTTCGTTTATCATTATGCTGGCTTCAATTCCCTGGCCGTTTAGGGAAGTGGGGCAAGGCCGCGGTTGGTTTTAATCGCTGCAGCGCCAGCTTATTTTTTTCCCAGCTCAATTACTTCGCAGTTTGAAAAATTTTTCCCTTCGATCGAAAACCGGATGAGCGTTCTTACCTTTTGCCATCCCTGTTTGCCGGCCGCGCCCGGATTCATGTGAAGGCACTGCAGCGCATCGTCGAACATAACTTTCAGGATATGCGAATGCCCGCTGATAAACAGTTGTGGCTTCTCTGCTATGATTAGTTTTTTGGTTTCGGTGTTATACTTCGGCGGATATCCCCCAATATGCCGCATCATAACTTTCACGGCCTCCACTTCAAAAAGCAAAACTTCTCCAAACCGACTGCGAATATCAGCGCCGTCAATATTACCATAAACACCCCGCAAAGGTTTGAAAGCCCGCAGTTCGTCGGCAATGCCACTATTGCCGAAATCGCCCGCATGCCAGATCTCATCACATTTTTCAAAATACTTGAAAACCTGGGGATCTAAAAAACCATGTGTATCTGATATAAGGCCAATCTGCATCAATCGTCTAAAAGTTTGAAAAGGCTGCTGCCAGTGGAGTCTTAATCTTTGGTCATCCGCCTCGTTGAAATGAGCATTTTATTTTTTACAAGTTCGTTTTTGCGGAATGCTTTTCGCTCTGCCTTCAATGACTTTTTATGATACCCATCCGCCAGCAGAGGTTTTAGATCTGGCCGGCCTGCGTTCACCCAAGCGGTAAACCAAAAATCAGCCAGGGCATCGGCCGAAGCCACCAGCTGTTCATTGATCGAACCGCGCAGCGCCTGCGCATATTGCTTCGCAAATGCGTTAGCATAAAATCTTCTGTTTTTGCCCCAACGCACTTCCCATCTGTATTTGGCGCTATCCGAAAAATTCACCGACACCTCTCTTTCCTTTTGCAACATTTCTGGCAACAGCGAAAAAGTATGCTCAATAATTTTCCAGATTTCATCCGCAGGCGAAGCAATATACCTGGCCTTATGCCGGCTGCTCAAATCATAATGGGTGATCATTACTTCGGGCACGGTAGTCTCCCAAAGATCATGGATGCCATGCTGTCCCGTCAACTGACCGTCGTAGTTGACCGATGTGTGTAGCGGAACGTGGGCGTCGGCAATATAGTGGCTTAGGTCAGCCGCATAAAAGAGAATGCTGTCGGCGTTTTTCGATCGAAATGCATCCGTCAGCTTGTCCATATATTCCACCACGACAAAGGGCAGCGTACCGTATTTGTGCAGGGTGTCTAAAGAGTATTTTTCGATCGCCTTTTGGAAATCGTGAGGCACTTCCTGAAAGGCATTGGGGCCAAATCCTTCCATATCAATATAATGCTTACGCCCTTCTGATTCATCCTGGGTGCGCCTTATGTCGGGCCTAGGCGCACCATAAACGAGGGAATCCTTGTGGCTGAAGAAAAACGCGCGCATGGGTTTTGGCAGCTCGTAAATAGCCAGTTGGGCAATGGTCCGATGGCCCAAAAAGCCCCAGCCCGAAACGGCCAGCGCGGTTGTCAACAATATTAAAACTGCGATATAATGTCTTTTGATCATGATAGGATTAGAATAGATGCAAAGTTGCAGGAAATAAGCAATTAATTAGAGGCGCAGCGCATTATTTAATCGTAAAAAGAAAGGTTCTTGATTGGAAGCAGTTTCAGCGGGCGAAACAGAGAAAAGGTATTGAAACAACTATCTTTGGTAAAATTCAACCTGTAATAAGAAACTATGCCGCTACTTGAAGTCAAAAATCTGAAGAAATATTTTGCCACGCAAAAAGCCGTCGACGATATCAGCCTTACCATTGAGCAAGGCCAAATTTTTGGGCTACTGGGGCCAAATGGCGCGGGAAAAACGACGCTTATCCGCATGATCACGGGTATTTTTTACCCAGACAGCGGATCGATTATTTTTGATGGCAAGCCCTTTGACCCGGCCAATGATATTGCTAAAATTGGGTATATGCCGGAGGAGCGCGGGCTTTACAAAAAAATGAAAATCGGGGAGCAAACGCTTTACCTCGCACAATTAAAAGGCCTTGGTAAAAAAGAAGCTACCGAAAAAATAAAAGACTGGTTTGCCCGGTTTGAAATGGAAAGCTGGTGGAATAAAAAGGTTGAAGACCTCTCGAAGGGTATGCAGCAAAAATTGCAGTTTGTAACGACGGTTTTGCATCATCCTAAATTGATTATCCTCGACGAACCTTTCAGTGGATTGGATCCGGTGAACAGCAACTTAATTAAAGACGAGATCTTCAACCTCGCAAAAAAAGGGGCCACCATTATTTTCAGCACGCACCGTATGGAACAGGTGGAAGAAATTTGCGACCATATCGTGCTGGTCAATAAAGGCCAGAAAATATTAGACGGAACCGTAGACCAGGTGAAGCAGGATTTTAAAGAAAACCTTTATAAAATAGCGCTGGCCGATGGGCCCGCCACGCTCGAAGACAACGACATTTTTACGATCAAAGCAACATTGAAAGACGGCGTTATTGTTCAGAAAAAAGAAGGAAGGTCCAACAACGAACTGTTACAACATTTGTTGATGAACGGCCACTCCATCGACGCATTTAATGAGATCTTACCCAGCCTTAACGACATCTTCATCCGCCAGGTAGAAGGTACGCCACTTGCGCGCAGGTTCCAGGAAATCGACTAATCAACTTATCAATCTTCAAAAAGCATGAACAAGACTTTTTTAATTATACAAAGGGAGTATTTAACGCGCGTTAAAAAGAAAACCTTCATCATTTCAACATTGTTATTTCCGCTCTTGTATCTGGGCTTGATATTCGGCACTTCTTATATCGGTGAAAAATCGTCCACCCAGTTAAAAATTGCCGTTATTGATTCTTCCGGCAAATTTACCGCGGAAAAAATCGCGGAAGCCAATGAGCATAATAAAGCCAATATTCTGACGCTCGTGCAGGAAGATCCGCGCGATCTGTCCGAAAAATTTGAGGCAAAAGGCTATGACGCCTATGTGGTTATTCCCAAAAACACTATGGTATCCGGCACGGCCAATCAAATTTCCATCAAGTCGAATCGAACGCTGGGCGCGGTTTCCGACGTAAGATCGAAACTTAATGCTATTTGGAACGATATCAAGTACGAAGATTTGAATATTGATACCGACAAACGCCAAACGCTTTCCGAAAGCCACTTAAACGTATCTGCTGAAAACCTAAGGGATAAAAAGTCGGATGGCAGCTATGCGATGGTGATTGGCTATGTGGCAGGGTTTCTTGTTTATTTTATTTTACTGATTTACGGTTCTCAGGTTATGATGGGCGTCATGGAGGAAAAGACAAATCGCATCGCCGAAGTCATGGTTTCTTCTGTAAAACCATTTCAATTGATGCTTGGCAAAATCATCGGGATCGCCCTCGTGGCTTTAACGCAGTTTTTGCTTTGGGTGGCTTTCGTGTTTGTTATTTACAATGCGGGCATTGCCGCTGCCGACGCTGACTCCTCGTCGATGGGTGAAATTGTAGGCGGCGTGCAAAAAGTTTTCACAAGTGTGAATATGCCTTTAATACTTTCCTTGTTTGCTTTTTATTTCCTGGGCGGTTTCTTTTTCTTTTCGTCGATCTATGCTGCGGTAGGCAGCGCGGTTAACGAGGATATCCGCGAGGCGCAATCCCTGTCTTTCCCCATAACGATGATTATTATTTTCGCCATTTTCATGCTGACGATCGCCATGAAAGACCCCACCAGCCCGGTCGCAGTTTGGACGAGCATTATCCCTTTCACGTCGCCGATCGTGATGATGGCGCGCGTGGCTTACGGTGTTCCCGGCACGGTAGCTTATTGGGAGCTGGCGCTGAGCATGGCTGTGCTGATAGCCAGCTTTCTGTTTATGGTTTGGTTTTCCGGGAAAATTTACCGGACAGGCATTTTAATGTACGGCAAAAAACCCACCTGGAAAGAAATGATGAAATGGGCGATGCGAAAATAGACAAGCCAGATATTTTTCCTCGCCTGTTTTCAGACGGGTTATCGCCATTTTTTTTCGCTTGCCGCCGCTAAGGGGTTATTTACCGATTTATAATATGTTGGCGCGCTGCACGTAAGTATCTTTACGTTCATCATTTAAAAAATGCGGATGATCAGATTCTTACACAAATACAGCGAAGTGTTGCTTTGGAACGGGGCGCTTATTTTACTGGGCCTTATGAACCCCGACAATTCCTTTTCCTTTTGCTTGTTAAAACAATTAGGGATAACATGGTGCCCCGGTTGTGGTTTGGGACATGCCATTCACCACACATTACATTTTGAATTTCTGAAAGCAACACAGGAGCATATTTTAGGCATTCCCGCCACCCTGATCATCTGCTATCAAAGTTGTAAATCTATTTATACAATCAACAAAACAAATCAATATGGAACAGCAACAACAACATCTACTGAGAATGTTTCCTGATATGGAGTATGACGAGATGGCTACCCTGCTAAAACTCATGCAGAGCATGAACGAACAACAACAGCAAACTTTTTTATCCATCTATTCTGGAAAAAGAAAGGATAAAACGCTAATGTTGGTGCTGGCTTTGCTTGGCTTTGTGTGCGTTGCCGGCATTCACAGGTTTGTAAAAGGTGATATTGGCCTGGGCATTTTATACGTATTCACAGCCGGACTGTGCTTTATCGGCACCATCGTGGATTTGATTAATATTAAAAAGCTTACACTCGACCACAATGTCAAAATGGCTTACGAAGCCGCGAATATGGCCACCGCCGTATTCAGATAAAAACTGCTACTTTTTTGCCTTTTGGTATTGAATCACTGCTCCTGCGAAATAATTACGTCTTGGCGCAGCGTTGTAAAACCTGCCGCCAAAGGCGTTGATGTCATTTCCCAGACTATAGTTTTCATTCAACAGGTTGTCTGCCCCCAGGTAGAAATTTAGCCGGATACGCTCGAGCCTTAAATCATAGCCCAACTTTGCTGTCCACACATGATAAGGCTTCGCCGACACAGCGTTGGCATCATTCAGGAAAATCGAAGAAGCGCCATAATAAGAACTGTTGGCATAAAAGCCGCGATCAAAAATTAAATCGAGCACGAGAGATAAAGCGTGCTTCGGTATACCGGGAAGCCTGTTTCCGGAAAAATCCCCGCTGGCGCTTTCATAAGTTTTATACTTAAAATCGCTCAAAGCATAGCCGCCTTTTACCAACCCATAAGTCAACCATTTTTGAACACGCGGTTGCCAGGTGTAAGACGCGGTCAGCTCCAAGCCTTTTTGCAGATTACGTCCGGCGTTTACAAAATAATCGGCGCCCGCTTCATCGCGCAGTTGCACCAACGCATCTTTCAGATCAAAATAAAACCCGGTTGCCTCTACAAAAAGTTGATTTTTCAATACATATTTTTTGGCGGTAAGTTCATAATTCCAGCCGCTTTCAGCCCTTAAACTGGTATTGATGACCCCTGTTGATGGCAATAAATCCGCAACAGTTGGAGGCGAAAAGCCTTTGGCTACCGAAGCCAGCAACGAAAAATCATTTGCAATCTTTCTCATTACCGAAAAGCGTGGCGCTGTTTCGTTGCTGAACGAAAAAGGCTGCTGCACTTCAGGAACGGCGTTAAGCCTCCGAAATTGCAACCGGCTTTTGTTATAACCCAGCCCCGCTGTATAATACCATTTCGAAGATTGGCTGATGGTCGCCTGGGCGAAAAAGCTATAAAGCAGCGTATTTGCCCGGTCATCGGTTTGTAAAGTGTCGGGCGCGCCGCCGCGGTTGCCGCGAACAGCAATACTAAAATCGCCTTGTTGCAGCTCGGCCCCCACGCTCCAGTCGAGATGAAAGCGGTCATTCAGCGTTTTATCAAAATCAAAAACCGTTCGTCCTCCAAAGTGAGGCTCTATCCGGGTTTCAAAGTTTCTTACCGCACTATTTTTCAGATCCGTATAAGCGCCGTATAAGCTGGTGGTGCTTTTGAGATGAGCGGTTAGCTGATGTCCGTAAGTAATTCCGGCTAACAAATTCTTTTGAAAAATGGCCGCTTTCGCATCAACCGAAGAAGGGAACATACCGGCTGCGGGCCGCGCTGCTTTTGGATCGGATTCAAATTCCTTTAGTGTAAGGGCGCCCGGTGTTTGGTAATACATATCTGTAAAAAGCAAGGCAGCGGTTAATTGTTGTTTATCATTCATCTTCCAATCTGACCGCCAAGATAGATTATCGCGCCTTAAAGCCGACTGTTGCCGGAAACCGTCTGATTCGTTGTGCGCATAAGTAAATTTCGTCGCCACTTTGCCTGTCGTCAGATCGGCAGCGGCCAGTAAACTCTGTAAATTATAGCTGCCTCTGATATATTCTAAAGAAAAATGATTTATGGGCCTGATTTCGTTATTAATTAGTAGAAGCCCTCCCGTACCGGCGCCATACATGCTTGCAACCGGGCCTTTGAATAGCTCGATCGATGAAAAATTATTATACGCCAACTGATTGAAATAAGTGCCGCCACCCGGATCGGTCAAAGGAAGGTTATTCCAATACACTTTTACATTCCTCACCCCGAAAGGCGACCGAAGCGAACTTCCCCGCACGTTGATTCGGTAGCTACCCGGCGACCGCTCTTCCATTCTTACGCCGGGAACAGCGTTCAGGTCGTTAACCAAAGACAACTGGTTCGTACGCGCGGCGGGCATTATATGCGCAACCGAAGCCGTACTTTGCACTTCGTGCTGGCCGAAAGCGCGCACGGTAACTTCCGACAAAGACTTTACAGTATCGCTTTGAGATGTTTGAGCCCGGCCGGCAACGTAAAGCAACAGTAATAACACTGACGCTTTAGTATATTTTAAATACCGATGCAGCCGCAAACCGCTTCGCATCAGTAATGCCTTATGTAGTTGGAAACCTGTAGACAAAAAAATAGTTTATACAATTAAAAATAGCATAGCCAATTGTAATTTTGGGCTTATGCCGGCAAATTACTGAACTTAGAATTATGGCATGAAATTTTATGTGAGAATAGCGGTTTTTACCACCACCAAACCTTATATTTATGAACAACCGGATTTTTGCTTTAGCAATTTCGCTGCTGATTTTCGCTTCCTGTAAAAATGAAGATAAAAAAGCTGAAGGTAGTGCGCCTTTGACAAAAGACAGCGCGATTAGCCAAAGCCTCACCGATCCTTACTTTTATAAATCTTTAGAAGGCACTATTGCCGGCAAACCTGTAGTGCTCAACTTGGTGAAAACAGGCAACCGCCTTGATGCGAACTACTATTATACAGAAAAAGGCCAACCGATTTTCCTAATGAAAAACTGGGAAAAGACAGCAAAAGACAGTTTTTATTTTATAGAGATCACCAACCCTTCCAATGGCCAATCTGCACAATTATCCATGGCCATCGTTACGAATGGCTTGCGTGGAACATGGACGAGCGCGGACGGCGCCGCCTCCTATCCGATCGATCTTAAAACAACCAGCGCTGATGCGCCCCTGGAACTGATCGCGATGAGCAAAATTGATACTGCTTATTATACCCGCTTCAAATCGGACACGCCAACGCTAAAAGCTGCCGTAACGGTGGTAGCAGCTTCGGGCCACGACGACCATGCGGAATGGCTAAACGACCGCGTAAAATCAATCATCGCCAATGGCAATAAAAAACTTAAAAACCTCTCGCTATCGCAAACGGTTGACGCGCTCGTGAGCGATGCAGTCAACGGCTATGAGGCCGAAGTAGACAGCAGCATTGTTGGCGTTGACGATGATGGGCCTCATTATTTCTTAAATCGGGAGTACGAAACGCTTTCCAACGTTATTTTCAACCAGCATGGATTGCTCACCTTAAGCGTATTTAATTATGCCTACACCGGTGGCGCTCACGGCAACCACGCCACTTCGATGCACTGCTTTGACCTGACTAACCGAAAAGAACTGAAGCTTTCTGACATCACTTCCGCCGATTCGGTTGTATTAGGCAGGCTGCTCGAACAGCAGTACCGCAAGCAATACGAAGTGCCGGCGGGAACACCATTAAGCCAGCGCCTTTTTGTAGATAAGCTCGCGCCCAACAACAATTTTTATCTGTCGCCAACCGGAATCGGTTTTTGCTACGCCCCCTACGAGATCGCTTCTTATGCGGACGGACAAATTAATATCTGGATTCCTTTTTCCGATTTGAAGGGCTACTTAAATCCGGAGTTTGCGAAAAGAATGCATTTGTAAAGAATTTTTATTGCTTTAACATTTTTCATCGCGCACCGATTCTATTTATACTTTACCTTTAGCGCAAATGTCACGACTGCTGTTGATTTTTTGCCTTATCTCCGTATCCCTGCTGACTCATGCGCAGGTACCTGATTTTATTTCTGTAAAAAAGAAGAACGGCATTTCCGTAAAAAATTATTATGCCGGCGTAGAAATCTCTTTTATGGCGACGGACGGAAGGCGCTACAACGCCCTGATCGACCGCATTGCCAATGACAGCCTTTATCTGCGCTATTATACACTGTCGCCCTACACCAATATTTTTGGAACGATAAGCTACGACACGGTCACAACTTATGTACTTCAAATGCATTACAAGGCCATACGCTATGTATATGCGCCAAAAATTTCTTATCGCAAAGCCTATTTGGGCACCCTGGGCAGGTATGCGGCCATCGGCGGCCTGGGATACACTTTTCTAAACCTGTTTAATGGTTTGATACAAAAAGCTGATCCGCTATTGGATGACCGCAATGCCCGCAACGTAGCCATATCAACAGGTATCGGCGCGGCAGGTTTATTTTTAAACAGGAAATTCCGGGGCGGCGAAAAAAGCAATCGTTACAAGATCGTGTATGTGGATATGAGGGATGATAAACCACAATAGCGATCAATAATATACCTCTCGCCATCGATTATTTCAGAACAATTTCTATTTCAGGATTTAGCTGTTTCTTTGCATCAACTCTTCAGGATAAAAACCTGACAATATGCAGCAAACTATAGATCTCAAACTTACCCCCGAAGAAGCGGCTTCAGACGAAACTGTACTTCACGCCATTGCGAATAAGATTTCAATCCCGCTTCAACACATCTCAGGCTACACCATTTTGAAAAGGTCGATTGACGCCCGGTCGCGACAACCGTGGATCAATCTGAAACTTTTTGTATCCATCAAACAGCCGCATCCCGCACGTGAAAAAATAAATTTTCGCTTTCAGGACGTAAGTAAAGCCGATCAAAAAGTAATCATCGTTGGCGCGGGGCCGGCAGGGCTTTTTGCCGCACTTCAGCTGATTGAATCCGGTATTCAACCTATCCTGCTCGAACGCGGAAAGGATGTTAAATCGCGGCGGCGCGATTTGGCCGCGATGAATAAACAAGGGATTGTAAACCCCGAAAGTAATTATTGTTTTGGCGAGGGCGGAGCCGGAACTTACAGCGACGGCAAACTTTTTACGCGCAGCAACAAACGCGGTGATATCGACCGCATACTCCATCTTTTTGTCCATTTTGGCGCCGATGAAAAAATATTATACGACGCCCATCCCCATATTGGCACGAATAAATTGCCGCAGATCATTACGGCGATGCGCGAACAAATTATTGAAAGCGGCGGGCAGGTTTTGTTCGATAAAAAAGTGGTGGATTTTCGCATTAAAGACAACGCCATCTCTGCTGTCAGCACCGCAGACGGACATGTTTTTGACGGGGCTGCTGTAATCTTAGCTACAGGCCATTCAGCCAGGGATATCTTCTACCTGCTTCATGAGAAGAAGATTTTAATTGAAGCCAAACCTTTCGCTTTGGGCGTGCGGGCCGAGCATCCCCAGGAACTGATCGATCAGGCTCAATATAAATGTGATGCAAGAGGCTTCTATTTGCCGCCGGCGTCCTACAGCCTGGTGCAGCAGGTTCAGCAGGTAGGGGTATTTAGCTTTTGCATGTGTCCGGGCGGCATCATCGCGCCTGCAGCCACCGCGCCGGGAGAAATAGTAGTAAATGGCTGGTCGCCCTCAAAAAGAAATAATCCTTATGCCAACTCCGGCATCGTCGTGCAGGTGCAACTCAAGGATGTGATGAACCAGCGCGGCCTTAAAAACCCGGATCCGCTTTCTTTATTAAATTTTCAGGAAGAAGTGGAGCAGCGGGCTTTTGCTGCCGGCGGCGGAGACCTTCAGGCGCCGGCACAACGCATGGTAGATTTCTGCGCTAACAAAGTTTCTCAGTCGCTGCCCAAATGTTCGTACCTGCCCGGCATTACGAGCGCCGATCTTTCAACCGTATTGCCTCCCTTTATTCATCATGCGTTGCAAAAGGCGTTCGTTGAATTTGGCAAAAAAATGCCTGCCCGCTATGGAGGAAAGGGATACTACACCAACGAGGCGGTGTTGGTGGCTACCGAATCGCGCACATCCTCGCCGGTTCGAATTCCCAGAGACGCGCAGACCCTGCAACACCCACAAATCAAAAACTTATACCCTTGCGGCGAAGGCGCGGGTTATGCCGGAGGCATTGTCAGCGCGGCCATGGATGGCGAGCGCGTAGCAAAGATGATTGCCGGTTTATAAAAGCTGGGCTACATCCGGGGCTTGTTCTCCTCCAACACATCATGTTCATGTGCTGCTACGACTTTGTCGTTATGTAGATTTTGAATAGAGTCTTCATGTTCCACTTCGACCTGTTCTACCCAAACGGCATACTGCGTCGGATAAATATTCATATCATTATGAATAGCAAATACACGGGTGAAAACGGCGCCAAAATACAGGATCACAGCTGAATAATAAACCCAGAGCAGGATAACTATAACAGAACCGGCTGCGCCATAGGCGGAACTCATACGATTATTACCCAGGTAATAACTGATCACAAATTTTCCCGCCATAAAAAGTAATGCGGTGACGAAAGCGCCCGCTCGAACGGCCTTCCAGCGAATTTTGGCATCGGGCAACACCTTAAAAATCAGTCCAAACAAAACAGAAGTAATCAAAAAAGTAAGCCCCAGGTTAGAAAGGTAGGCCAGCGTGACCTGTGTTTCCGGAATCTTTCTTGTGAGTTCCGATATAAACAAATCCATAATACCATTGACGATCAGGGAAACCAATAGTAGAAAGCCCAGCGACACCACCACCGAAAATGAAAGCAACCTGTCAAGAATCAGCTTGAGCCAGCCCCTGCCTTTTTTAGGCCGGGTTTTTAAGCGCCATATATAATTAATCGAATCCTGGATCTCCGCAAACATGCTGGTAGCGCCAAAAATAAGCGTCGCGAGTCCGACAATCGTCGAAAAACTTTTTCCTGAAAGGTCACTGGCTGCGTTGTTGATCGTTCTTTGAATTTGGCCGGAAGCATCGGCGCCCACCAGATCGGATATCTGCCCATATAATCCCGCTTTAATACTGGCATCCTGGCCGGACAATAACTCTGCCGTCCACAACACTACGATCATTAGTCCGGGAATTGAAAAAATAGTGTAGTAGGCCAGCGCTGCGCTCAGTTTAAAAATGCGCATATCAAAAACATCTTCAAAAGATTGCTTGATTATTTTCCAGGTTTTTTTCATGGGTGTTCTTTCAGCTTATCATTACTTGTATGTCTTTCGTGATCGCGTATCGTTTTCTTATCAAAATTTTTCTTCAGAGCCGCGGTTAAATCAACTTCGGTTTGATTTGCCAAACATAGTAATACCCACAAAACGTCTGCCATTTCGTCGGCCAGCGCTTCCTGCTGCTGCGTAGCGTTTAGCTCCTTTCCTTTTTTGTAAGACTGTTCTCCGTAAATACGGGCCATATGCTTAGCCAGCTCGCCTACTTCTTCGGTGAGGATCGTCATATTGGTGAGCTCGCTAAAATATCTCACGCCCACCGTTTTAATCCACTCATCGACTTTTTGTTGCGCTTCCTGTAACGTCATATGTTGTAGTGATTTATATTAGCTTCCTTAATTGATGGCGGCTATTCTTTATTTTTTGTGTCGATAATAATTGTTACCGGCCCGTCGTTGATGAGCGCCACCTTCATATCAGCACCAAACACACCGGTGTATATTTTTCGGCCCAAATTCGTCTCCATTTGAGCGATCATACCGTCATACAAAGGCACGGCAATTGGCGGCTTGCTTGCTTTAATATAAGAAGGACGATTTCCTTTTTTTGTCGAAGCATGCAGCGTAAACTGGCTGACCAGCAATATATCTCCGCCGCTGTCTTTAATTGAAAGGTTCATGACGCCCTCGCCATCATTGAATATGCGCAGATTGGCTATTTTTTGACTCAGCCAGTCGATATCGGCGCGGGTATCCGCATCTTCAATACCCAGCAGCACCAAAAGTCCATTATTAATCGCTGCGTGCACGCGGCCATCGATCGTTACGCTTGCGTTCTGAACACGTTGAATCACTGCCTTCATTACCATGCAAAATATAAAATTTACCTTAGAGTATTAAACCATAAAAATGGACGTCTTAAAAGAAATCGTATTTAAAACCATGCGCAGCGGCGGCAAAGGGGGTCAAAACGTGAACAAGGTAGAAACCGCTGTGATCGCTTCCTTTCATATCGACCAATCGGATCTGCTCACAGAAACGCAGAAGCAAACCATAAAAAACAAGCTGGCCTCTCGCATTAACGCAGAGGGGTATTTGCAGGTGAAAGCCCAAACCCACCGCACCCAACTGGCCAATAAAAACGAAGCAAGCAAAAAGATATCTCAGTTGCTGGCCAACGCTTTGCAAAAAAAGAAAGCGCGCATCGCTACAAAACGATCAGCGGCGGCCGTGCAAAAGCGTTTAGACCAAAAGAAACGAACAGGCCATCTTAAAGAAGGTAGAAAAAAGTATAACCCCAACGATTGAACTGCGTTGTGCAAACGGTTGCGCTGCAACGAAAACCTATAATTTTTCGACTAATTTTTGTTGAGGCCAAATAAGTTGTGAACTTATTTCTTATTTTTAGCACTTGCTATGTAAGAATTCTCATCCATCAAACTTTTAAAAAAAATGATTCACCTTAGCCTTAAGAACCCTTTCTTACGGATCACTTTTTTCATTGCATTTTTTACAACATCGGTTTGTTATGCACAGGGAAAAAAGCAGATCGATCTGTTGAGTAAAAAAAATGCAGCGCAGTGGCGCGGATACAACAGTAAAACATTGCCTCCCGGCTGGACGGTTGATAACGGCGTTTTATCGCTTGATCATGCCGTAAAAAAAGACACTTCTTATAAAGGCGGGCTTGATGTTATTTACGGAGGCCAGGAATTTGAATATTTTGAATTAACCGTGGATTGGAAAATCGAAAAAGGCGCCAACAGCGGTATTTTCTATCATGTGAAGGAAGGCTACGGGTCGCCAACCCAGATGGCGCCGGAATACCAGATTATTGACGATGTAAACTTCGCAGCCATGAACCCGGGTTTAAAAAATTATAATGCGCAGTTTGGTTCGGCTCATCCTGATCAGCTGCAAGACTGGCAAAAGGCGGGAGCAGATTATGCCATGCATACTGCCGACGAATCAAAAAAAGTATTGCACCCTGCGGGCGAATGGAACACCACTAAAATTGTAGTAGCGCCCGGCAGAACCGAGCACTGGCTCAATGGTGTGAAACTCCTCAGTTTTGAACCCGGCTCTGCTGATTGGCAAGCACGCAAGAAGGCCGGCAAATGGGCAAAAAGCGAAAGCTATGGAAAGTTCAAATCGGGATATATCGCGTTTCAACATCATGGAGGTTCGCTGTCATTTAAAAATGTAAAAGTAAAGCCGCTTTAGCTATCGCTAAGGGTGGTACCGTTTGCTTCCGTTGAAATATTAAACTAAAAAAACAAAAACACATACGAATGAAAAGAAAACATTTTATACAAACTACCGCGGCGGGAGCATTGGCCATGTTGCTTCCGTTTCCATCTTCGGCGTTTAATGGCGACAAAAAACTGAGGATCGCGCAGGTGGGCCTCGGTATGATGGGCGTAGCTGATTTGAAGGATATAGCTTCGCACCCTGCGGTAGAAGTGGTGGCATTGTGTGATGTGGATATGAATAAAGTCAATGCGGTAAAAGCAAAATATGCCGGCGCTAAAGTGTTTACCGACTATAGGGAAATGTTTAAAAAGATCGGGAATGAAATTGATGCCGTCGTGGTTTCCACCCCCGATCATGCCCATGCGCCGGTTTCGTTGATGGCGATGGAAATGAATAAGAATGTTTATTGCCAAAAGCCACTCACACACTATATTTCAGAATCGCGCAAGATGGAAGCTGTGGCGGCCCAGAAAAAACTGGTGACGCAAATGGGTATCCAGGTGCACTCTTTCTATGACTACAAACTGGCGACTATATTAATTCAGAAAGGGATCATCGGGAAGGTAAAAAAAGTAATTGCCTGGTCGCCCAAGGTTTGGGGCTATGACGGGCCGGCGCCCGAAGGAAGCGACCCCGTACCGGAAGGTTTGGATTGGAACCTATGGCTGGGAACGGCTAAAGAGCGGCCTTATAAAAAAGGGTTTTATCACCCGGGCAACTGGCGTAAATGTATCGACTATGGCTGCGGCACTTTGGGCGATATGGGCGTTCATATTTTCGACACGCCTTACAACGCACTTAAACTCAGCGTTCCGTTGACAGTAAAAAACGAATGCCGCGCTCCCAACGATTTTGGGCATGCAGAAAAAAATCATGTTACCTATGTATTCCCCGGAACGCCCTATACTGCTAAAACATTAGAGTGGGTTTGGTATGATGGCAAAGGGGCTCCCGAACTGCAGGAAGAATTAAAACTTCCGAACGGTGAAAAGCTTCCTGATCAGGGCGCCATGTTTATCGGCGAAAATGGCCAGCGCCTGTTGTTGCCTCACTTTATGCAGCTTCCCAAACTGATCATCAACGACGCTTATCAAACTATCGATATTAAAAAATATGACACGAAAGGCGAAGCAGGCAAACCAACGGTGAGCTACGATGTAGAGGGAGAAAAACATTATCACGAATTCGTGGATGCCTGCCTGGGCAAGGCTAAATGTAGCGCGCCCTTCTCCTACGCCGCAAAACTTACCGAAGTAATTTTATTAGGTGTGATAGCTGCCAGATTCCCTGGTCAAACACTGAACTGGGACGGAAAAAATGCGCGCTTTAAAGAAGAGGCCGCCAATCAATACCTCAGCGGAACTTACCGGGATTTTTAATGATTTCTAATACAAAAAAAAGCGGCTTCGGCTGCTTTTTTTGTATTTACTTTGTTTTTCGATCGCTAACCAACTAACACGAAACATCTGCAAAACTAACCCTGCCGCTTGTCAAAATAAGTAATGTTTTTACCTGGCGAGAAAAAAGCAATCAGGCCGTTTGAAAGGCATGCTATAAAAAAAATAGCACGAAGCCGCTGATATCATCCGGCTAAGGGAATTTCTTAAAAATTGTAAACCGCAGCACTACTTCCAGAAACAGCCAGCACAGCGCCGCGAGCACCAGTGGAATAAACATTTCTTTTACCTCTTTATACTTAATGATTTCCACTTTTGACTTTTCCAGCCGATCAATCTGGCTGTAAATGGCCTGAAGCGAAGGCCGATCGATGGCGCGGTAATACCTGCCGCCGGTGTTTGATGCAATTCTTTTCAGCAAGGTTTCATCGATATAATTCCTAACGCTGTTGCCTGCAATATCTGTAACAATTTGTTCGGCAGTGCGCGTTGCCGATCCGAGGCCGATACAATACACTTTTACATTGTTGGCTTTCGCAATTTCCATCGCCATTTCCGGATCAATAATCCTTGTTGGCGGCGCATCTTCTTTTCCATCGGTTAATAAAATAACAACGCGGCTTTTGCCGGTGCCTTTACTAATCCGGTTGACCGACATCGCCAAACCTTCGCCAATCAGTGTGCCGGTTTCAAGGTAGCCGCCATCCATAATCTTCAAGCTGCCTAACTGGTTGAGCACTGCATTCCTATCGGATGTGATCGGACTTTTGGTGAAACTTTCGCCGGCAAAAATGACAAGGCCAATACGATCGACGGGGCGATTCTTTACAAATTCTATCGCCACATCCTTGGCCACTGAAAAGCGATTGGGCACCACATCTTCTGTCCCCATGCTACCGCTCACATCCATGCATAATACGATATCAATCCCCTCTCCTTCCGACCGGCTTTTGTCCGTCTGATGCTGCGGCCTTGCCAATGCCATGATCAGGCATAGCAGTGCGAGCATCCTTAAAATAAAAGGCAGGTGGCGCAACCTGTTTTTAAATGTTTCAGGTATTTTGGCAGGAACAGCGGATGCCATCATAGATCCGCTCGCACGCCGTTCATTATTTATATAGCTCCAAATAAGAAAAGGCAAAATGCCGAGAAGGATAAAATTCTCGGGCCACACAAAGGTGATATTTTGTAGCCAGTCGTAAATCATTTCTTAATCATGTTTGCCTCTTGATCACTCTTCTGAAACCAGGCCAGGCTGCCGTTTCAGGGTTTCTTCTATATAATGAATTGCATCTTCAATAACTTCAAAAGCGGACGCGGCTTCGCTATGCTCCGGATGATATTTGGCAAACTTTACAAAATCGCATAAATAAAGCACCTGCGCCAGGCTTTCATATTTCACCTCGTCGGCCATCAAAAGCTTAATCTTCCCAATCAGGTTATTGGAGGTTTGCTGTTGAGATGTAATGCCCGTTCTTTCCGCGATATAATCTCTGAAGATTTCAACCAGCTGCGCATAGAATAGCTTTTCTTCCGGTTGGCTTTTTTTCAGATCTTCCAAACTGTTGACTGCTTTTACAAAGGGCGTTGCTGAGCCGCTACGTTTCCTCACGGCTGCCGGTTTTCGCGGACCGGTTAGCCAATAAATAAGCAGGGTTAAAAAGATAAGGAACGCGGCGATTAAATACCACCATTTTTCGATGTCGGCATCTATTTTAAAAGGAACGCCTTTTATTTCCTGCACATCGTGATAAGGCTGCCGGGGATCGAAGTTTTCAGTAAACATCACATCGATCAGCAAACTGCTCGTTTTTACAAACGGCCTCAGGGTAAAAGGTGGTATAACCCATCGCCCCGAATCGAAACTCCGTAGCTGAAAATACTGATGGTAATAAGAGGTGTCGCCCCGCTGTATAACGCCCGAACTATCCCGCGTGATAAATTCGAAATGCGCGAGCGAGTCAACTTTAAAAGCGGGTGGCTTCACATTGTTAAGCGACTTCACCTCCAGCGTCAGCCAAAAAGGTTCGCCCAGTAATACTTTTTGTTTATCAGTAAATGCGCGCACCGAAACCGGCTGCGCATAAGTTTGTATCGACAAAAGCAGCAATCCCATCAACAAAGCGCTTTTCATCAACTGCTTTAATCTGCTATTTACAACGGTATTAAAAAAATCAATCTGCAAATTTTCAACTTTAAATGCTGAAGCCGGCTAAACACTAATGGCCTTTACCAATCCTGCTTCTAAAAAATCGCTGTAATACATGCACATAATCATCGCCGGTTTTGATATGCAAAAGATCACTCCCTGCTTTTTTAAAAATATTGACACAATGGGCCGTGGCGTCAAAAAACTGCTCCTCGTATTTTTTTCTGACAAAGGCATTACCGGTATCCACCCATTTCACGCCACCGGTTTCCGCGTCCATCATCTGCATCAGTCCGGCTTTTGGGAGCGTTTGATCCATCTGGTCATAAATTTTGATGCCGATGAGGTCGTGCTTTTTGCCCACGACCCGCAATGCCTCTTCATAATTCGCATCGATAAAATCGCTTAACAAAAAAGCAATGCTCGACTGTCGGATGGCATTAGTAAAATATCTCAACGCGTTACTTAGCTGGGTGCCTTTGCCACGAGGCGCTAAACTCAGCATTTCCCGCACAATGTACAAGGCATGCTTACGGCCTTTTTTAGGAGGGATGTACATTTCAACCTGATCGCTATAAAACACGGCGCCAACCTTATCGCCGTTGCTAACCGCCGAAAAGGCCAGCACTGCCGCCACTTCTGTAGCCACCTCTCTCTTTGAACCGTAATGGGTACCAAACAAAGAGCTGTTGCTGATATCCACCAGCAACATAACCGTGAGCTCCCTCTCTTCCTCAAATATTTTACTAAAAGGATGGCCAAACCTGGCAGAAACATTCCAGTCGATAAACCTTACATCGTCGCCCGCCGCATATTCGCGCACTTCTTTAAAAGCCATTCCCTTGCCTTTAAAAGCGCTGTGATATTCACCCGAAAACAAATCCCTCGCCAGCTTTTTGCTTTTGATCTCAAGCTCTCTTACCTTTTTTAATATTTCAGATGTGCTGCGCATGTTATCACTAAAACTTTGGGCGCTTACAAAGCGTATCAAACGGTTAAGGAACGTTCACCTTATTTAATATTTCATCAATCACATTTTCCACATTGACATTTTCAGCCTCGGCTTCATAAGTCAGTCCGATACGATGCCGAAGCACATCATGGGCTATGCTTCTGATATCTTCCGGCATGACAAAACCGCGCTTATTAAGAAACGCTTTGGCCTTGCCTGCCAAGGCCAGGTTGATGCTGCCCCGCGGCGACGCACCATAAGCAATCAAAGGCTCCAGCTTTTGGAGTTCGTAGCGGCCCGGATAACGCGTAGCGAAAACAATATCTAAAATATATTGCTCGACCTTTTCATCGAGATAGATATTGCGCACCAGGTCGCGGGCTTCCAGCACCTCTTGCACGCTCACCACCGGCGCTATCGGCGCCATTTTTATCGACTGCACATTGGATCGCAAAATCAATTGCTCTTCCTGCATTTCGGGATAACGCACAATTACTTTCATAATAAACCGGTCTACCTGCGCCTCCGGCAGCGGATATGTGCCTTCCTGCTCCAGCGGGTTTTGCGTGGCAAGCACCAGAAAGGGCTCCTCCAATGCATAGGTAGTGTCGCCGATTGTTACCTGCCGCTCCTGCATCGCTTCCAATAAGGCCGATTGCACTTTGGCCGGCGCACGGTTGATTTCATCAGCCAGAATAAAGTTGGAAAAGATGGGGCCCTTGCGAACGATAAAATCATTTTGCTGCTGATTGTAAATGAGCGTTCCGATCACATCTGCTGGCAGCAAATCGGGCGTAAACTGAATCCGGCTGAAGTTTGCCTGTATGGCTGTGGCGAGCGATTTAATCGTCAGCGTTTTTGCCAGCCCGGGCACACCTTCCAACAATACATGGCCGTTGCTCAAAAGCCCGATCAATAAACGATCAAGCATGTGAGCCTGCCCGATAATGATATGCCCGACCGCACTTTTTAGCTTGTCAACGAAAGCGCCAACCTCCGCAATTTTTTCATTGAGTATTTTTATATCTTCTGCTGTTTTTAACATACGCGATAAATTGCTGATAAATAGTTCCTGCTCCTGCAAATCTTTCAGGCCCGGCCTATCAACTCAAATATTTTGCCACAATGGGAATCCTTCTTCCTACTCCAAACGCCTTGTAACTGACCCGGATAATGGGACAAAACTGGTTGCGCTTGTATTCGTTTCTATTTACCATTTTTAAAACACGGTTCACCAATTGCTCATTAAAACCTTGCCGGATCAACTCCTTCGGCCCCTGCCTTTCTTCGATATATTTAAAGAGAATAGTATCCAATTCGTCATACTCCGGCAGGCTGTCGCTATCTTTTTGATCGGGGCGTAATTCTGCCGAAGGCGCTTTGGTTAAAATATGTTCCGGGATAATTTCACCATTGCGGTTGATAAATTTTGCAAGCGCATACACCTGCGTTTTATAAACATCTCCCAAGACGCCTAATCCGCCGGCCATATCGCCATATAAAGTGCCATACCCGGTGGCCAGTTCACTTTTGTTTGATGTGTTCAAAAGAATATAATCAAATTTATTAGCAATGGCCATCAGCAGGTTGCCGCGCGTCCTGCTTTGGATATTTTCTTCAGCAACGCTAAAAGGCAAATCCTGGAACAACGGTTTTAGTTCTTGCAGAAAAGCATCGTAGATATTTTTGATAGCGATAATATCGTAGGGGTTGTTCAAATTTTTACTCAACTGTTCTGCGTCGCTTACCGAATGAGAAGTCGAATAATGCGAAGGCATCAGCACGGCTCTTACATTTTCTTTTCCCAGGGCTTCTACCGCCAAGGCAATTGTTACAGCGCTGTCAATCCCTCCGCTGGAGCCGATGATTGCCTTCCGGAAACCCATTTTGGTAAAATAATCTTTGATGCCCAACACCAGGGCAGCATGAATTTCTTCGATATTTTTTTCATCGGCCAGGTAATCTAATACATTTTTCTCAAGCCCTACCTCCGACGCTGCGAAATATACTTTTGAATCACCGGCAGCAGGCTGCTGGCCAGTCAATTGGTCCACATCAACCACCGCAAAATCTTCCTCAAAGTATTTTAGCTCTGCTCTTTTGTTGCCGCCATTATCATAAACCAAACTGCCGCCATCAAAAACAATTTCTGTTTGCGAACCTACCGTGTTGCAATAAATCATAGGCAGGTTATATTTCAACGTATGCGCTTTGACAATGCTGTTGCGCACCACATCCTGGGCATAATTGTAAGGCGAAGCAGACAGGTTGATCATCAAATCCGGTTCAAATTTGATCAGCTGCTCCATCGGCGTGTCGCGATACAGCGGGTTGCTGCCCATGTTCCAGATATCTTCGCAAATGGTGACCGCCAGTTTTTTCCCTTTAAACTCCAACACATTCCAATCGTAGGCTGGCTCAAAATAGCGGCCCTCGTCGAAAACATCATAGGTAGGTAGCAGTGTTTTATGCACTTCGCCTTTGATTTCTTTTTGGTAAATCAAAAAACCGGCATTAAACAAATCTTTTCCTAAAGGGTTGTGATTGCGCGCCGGCGCACCAATTAAAACGCCTATATCCTGCGTATGGACTTTGATCGCGTCGATCGACGCATAACACTGGTTAATAAAATCCTCAAACTCTAAGAAATCGCGGGGAGGATAGCCACAGATACACAACTCCGAAAAAACGACCAGATCAGCATTTTGCCGGCGGGCTTCGCTAATAGCATCAATGATTTTTTTAATGTTGGAATCGAAATTACCAATATGATAATTTTGTTGGGCTAAAGCTATCTTCATGTATTCTAATTAAATTTTTGCGGCCTAAATTCAGACTTTTAGTTTCCACAGCAAAATCTGACAGCATGGAATATGCATTTTTGACGACCAGGCGCATACCAGCATCCATTCATTCAAGCGTCACGACTCCTCATTGTAGCGTATGCTGCACGGCCTTTACAAATGTAACTCACTGATCAGTAATATCATCAGCTTACCGGCGTTTTAACATTCTGCTATTTTAATCGCTTGTAAGTTTATATTTCTCGTCTTGCTATGAAAATAAATTTTCGGTATCCTGCCACCCTTTAACTTACTTTTGCATCTCAAATGCGGCCGGCCTGATAATCGGCTTACTTTTTGCTCATTTAGGTATCAAAAATTGAATTGAATGAAAAAAATATTTGTAACGACTTTACTTATAATCGGTTGCGTTAGCGTTTTTGCTCAAAACAGTATGTCTGGCGAACGGCAGCGCGCCCGTAATTTTATGCAGGCAGGGGATTTGGACAATGCAGTTTTAGTTTTGGCGAAAGCGATCGAAGCCAATAAAAGCGACGTTGGGCTTCAAAAAGATCTGGCCCTGGCTTATTATTATCAAAAAAATTATGCAAAAGCGTTAGAAACAATTCACCCGGTTATTGCAAGTCCGGATTGCGACCCAGCCGCCTATCAGTTGGCCGGAAATATTTATAAGGCACAGGAAAATTATAAAGAAGCAGAGCGGAATTATAAGGATGGATTGAAGGATTTTCCCAATAGCGGGCCGCTGTATAACGATTATGGCGAATTGCTGGAAATCATGAAAAACCCGACAGGCGCTATTCAGCACTGGGAAAAAGGCATTCAACTGGCGCCGTCTTACGGTGGCAACTATTATAATGCCGCGGTTTATTATTATAAGCAACAGGACGATAAGGTTTGGGCGATTATTTATGGCGAAATTTATGCGAACATGGAAAGCCTCAACCCAAAGGCCAACAACATTAAAAAAATGGTACTGGATGCTTATAAAACCAAGCTTTTTATTTCCAACAACCTGAAAGCTGATGCTGAAAATCAGAAAAATGCTTTTGCAAAGGCCGTTATCGAAACCTTTGCCAAACAATCGGGCATTTCTGCACAGGGCATCACTCCAGAAAGCCTGGCGATGATTCGCACGCGTTTTATCTTAGACTGGAACACTTCGTTTGCCAAAACCTATCCTTTCCGTTTGTTTGAATACCATCAACAATTGATGAAAGACGGTTTATTCGATTCCTATAACCAGTGGATGTTTGGCCCCGTTAGCGATCAGCCCGAATTTGAAAAGTGGGTGGCAGCTCATAAAGCGGAGTACGACAAGTTCACAGATTTCCATAAATCAAGAGTATTTAAAATGCCTAAAGGCCAAACTTACTCTCTAAAATAAATAGCTAAAACACAGTTTTTTTAAACCACCTCAACAGGTGGTTTTTTTTATATCACCTGCTCAGGCACTGCGGTTTCTATTATCATTTTTTCTTAACTTGTACATTGTTAAAAGATACCTGTTTTATGGATTATCCAAAATACCGATTGTTTGATGCCGTAGATCACCAGCTAACTTCATTTCCAAAAAATGATATGCTCAATGCGAAGATCAAGGGCGAATGGAAATCCTGTTCTACACAGGATGTGGCAGACCTGGCTAACCGGTTATCTGCAGGATTGTTGGCGAAAGGAGTTAGCGGCCGCGATTTTTCGCCGGAGGAAAGTGATAAAATTGCCATCATTAGCAATAACAGGCCCGAGTGGGTCATAACTGATCTGGCGGTTCAACAAATTGGCGCCATTTTAGTGCCACTATACCCCACTACCAACCCTGCTGAACTGGAGTTTATCTTAAAAGAATCGGAAGCAAAGTACCTATTTGTCAGCGATGAAGATCTTCTAGAAAAAGTGCAATCACTTCACAGCGAATTTCTACAGGGTATTTATACTTTTGACACGGTTAATGGCGCCGCTCATTATACTGAATTACTTGCTCTTTCCACCGCAACGCTGCTAGAAGAAGTCGCTACTATAAAAAAGAATATTCCTAATACCCATCTTGCCACTATCATCTATACCAGCGGAACTACGGGAACGCCAAAAGGTGTGATGCTGAGCCATAGCAATATTGTAAGTAATGTATTCTTTTCTAAAACCAGCTTCCCTTTTCCCGATCAGCCGCAGACCAAAGTATTAAGCTTTCTTCCGCTGAATCATATTTTTGAAAAGATGGTCACCTATATCTATCTTTTTAGCGGCATTGGTATTTATTATGCCGAAAGCCTGGAAACGATTGGCGATAATCTTAAAGAAATAAAACCCGATGGTTTCACGACCGTACCCCGATTATTGGAAAAGGTTTATGAAAGAATCATGTCAAAAGGCAGCGAGCTTACGGGAATTAAAAGGGCGTTATTTTTCTGGAGCGTGGGCCTGGGCATGAAATATGACAACCGAAAGGATTTGGGCTTGTTCTATAGAGTCAAATTGAATATTGCGCGCAAACTTGTGTTTAGCAAATGGCGCGAAGCATTGGGCGGGCGCATCGATTTTATTATCACCGGGGGAGCGGCGGCGTCAGAAAAGTTGTTGCGCATTTTCAATGCAGCCGGTATTCCAATTTATGAGGGATATGGCCCAACAGAAAACAGCCCGGTTATTTGTGTCAACAGGAAAGGGAATAATGAAACCTATTTAGGAACCGTTGGCCCGCCGATTGACGGAATTGAAGTGAAACTGGCTGAAGACGGGGAAATATTGGTAAAAGGCGCTTCCGTCATGCAAGGTTATTACAAACATCCCGAACTAACGGCCGAGGTCATCACCGAGGGCTGGCTGCATACCGGCGATATAGGGACCATTATTGAAAACCGTTTTTATAAAATTACCGATCGAAAGAAGGAGCTGTTTAAAACGAGCGGGGGCAAATATGTAGCGCCGCAGCCGATTGAAAATAAGATGAAGGAAAGTAAGTTTATTGAACAGATTATCGTTTTGGGCAGCGAGCGGAAATTTGTAAGTGCGCTGGTGGTACCGTCTTTCACAGCGATACGGGAATGGATGAAAGATAATAACGTGGCAGAAATGTCTGACGAAGAAATTATCAACAGCCAGGAAATACATGATTTATTCCGATCGGTGATCGATCATCATAACACCCGCTTTAACCATGTGGAGCAGGTCAAAAAATTCGTGCTGCTCCAACACGAATGGAGCGTAGCAGGCGGCGAAATGACTCCTAAAATGAGTCTTAAAAGAAAAGTGATTATGGAAAAATATAAAGCTGTCATTGATGGGATTTATGAATAGGCCGAGCCTATTCATTCCCTTCGGCGAAACATCACATATTATCATCATGACGCTTGGAAGCGTCTTTTTTATTTTCCTTGCTTTCCATTACTTTGCTTCCTTTTTGCATTAGCGAAGAAACTGGTCCTTCCATATCCTCCTGTGGATCCGTTTTGCCGAGTGTTTCAGGATCTGGCTTTACCGGCGCGTCTTCGTTGCCGTCTTTATTGTTTTTCTTTAATTCTTCGTCGTTCATATACAATGTTTTTAAGTGTTAATTCTATTTTTTTCAACTACTAATTTACAATAATCGTACCTATCCGCCTACCTTTCAATCGTCAAAAACAAATCGCCTACCTGCGTTCCGGAGGCCATATTACTCTTGTTAATAATCAGTATATAATCGCCCCGCTGTTTGATATCTAAAGTTAACTGGCGGCCAAATGGGCCGTCCATACTGCCGTCGGGCTTTATAATTTGGCTAGTGCGCACATTGGCGTCGGGCCGGCTATGCGTTAGTTCCACCCTAAGCAGTCCCACATCCAGATCCGTAAGTTGAACGTGAACGGATTGCCGGTCATTGGTTATAGCGCGGCGCAGCTTTGTGACAGGCAATGTTTCCGCTGGAATGCGCACTTCAATGACAGACTGCGATGGCAGTGTGGCGGAGGCGCTGTCTATCTCGGTAATACTGTCCAACACAATGCCGTCGCCTCCCACCGTTTCGATGGCTACCGGCGGCGCTTCTTCCGATCGGTTCATCCGCGACGTATTATTGCAGCCCAGGGCTACCGTTATGAAGAGTATAATGATTATGATTTTCACATGTATATTTTTACCTGTACCCCTACTGCGCACATTCAATTATTTACATGCAAAAAAGTTGCCAACAAAAGCTGACAACTTTCATGAAACCAACAAAACTAAGCTCTTACTGGCCGGGGGTTCCTCCCGAATCTTGCGCTCTTTTGCTTTCGTTCTCCAAACCGGTTTTGCGTTGCCGAGCGGCTTTTACCTGGTTGCTGCCAAACCGATAATTAAAATTGAGCTTAAACATCCTGCTTTCCCAGGCGGCATTAATGCGGCTGTGTGCGCCGGCATAATCATTAGTACCCCTAAAGCGCATGGTTTTGAAAATATCATCTACGCTGGCTTTCAAAGTCCCTCTTCCTTTCAGGACGTTTTTTTGCAGGCCCGCACTTACAAAGCCCATCGATTTGCCTCTAAACGTTCCCTCCCAAATAAAAGGCGTGAGATACAAACCTGTCAACTCTGCCGTAATATCCTTATGAATTTTAAATGTATTTTGCATATAGAACTGGCCGTTGATCATATCCTGGTTGATTTTTCTTCCGTTACCAAAATCTGCTTTATAATAAGTGTAATTGCCCGAAAGGCTGGTGAAGAAACTATACCATTTATAACTGAACGGGTAAGTGATGTTCAGGTTAATCACATCCTGCGTAGCAAGGTTGCGCGGCGTTTGATATTGAACCGAACCTTCCGGTTCCAGGATGCGTGCAAACATATCATTGACATGGCTGTAAGTCAGGCTGGTGTTTAGTTTGTATTTGTAAGTATGCGTTAACCCAAAACTATTCGTGTATTGAGGGCGCAGGTTGGTATTTCCTTTTGAATATGTATAATCATTTAATTTAAACTCAAACGGATTCATATTTTGATAGTTGGGCCTGTCAATCCTGCGGCTGTAGGTGATATTAAACACGCTCATCGGATTTTTATTGAAGGTAATCGCTGCGCTCGGGAAAAAATCCAGGTAACTTCTCTTCACAGCCGAATCGTAGGGTATATATTGCCCGTTGCGCCACTGCTCCCCGGTGGACAATCCCTCTGAGTTGGTTTGCTCCGCCCTGACACCCAGCTGCACCGCAACGCCTTTTAGCTGCCTGTTAAAATTCGCATATAACGCATTGACGTTTTCGGTGTATTGAAAACGATTGCTTCTGTCACGGTCAATATACTCATCTCCGGTATTGCCGATATTAAATTGAGCAAAATCATTGTCCGTTTTTACATAGCCGATTTTCCCGCCATAACCAAGTTTTCCTTGCATGAAGGGTTGTTCATAATCCGCCTTGAAAGAATAAATATCAATATCAGTTGGCGCCACCATTCTGTAAACATTTCGATATAATTCATTAACGCCGGATCCATCATAATAAATATTCGGAATGAGCTGATTGGTCCGGATATTATAGTATCCATAATCTGCGTCGAGGTTCAACTCACGACCGCTGGTGTCCGCATACCGGTAATTCAAGTTATAATTAAAATTTTTATTGCGCTGATTGATGTCAGAATTGGCTTTTAAAATGCGTTCTACAATGCCCGTCGTTTGCGGCGCAATCGTCATTTCACCGTTGTGATTTGTTACCGCATCCGAGAGGCTTCCGTTTACGATAACACCCAATGTGCTTTTGCTATCAATGAAATAATCGAGGCCCGCCTTGAAATTGTGTGATTTAAGGTCGATTACCACATTGTCATATTGATCAAATAAACTATCGGCCTGCTCTCGGTAAAGGCTGAGATTGGTGTACCGCAGTCCCTGGTTATGATTATAATTTCCAAAAACGTTTATTTTCTTCATGCGGTAGTTCAGATTAATACCACCGTTATATTTTCCGTATTTAGCAACGTTGTAGCCCGCATTGGCCGAGCCGTTAAAGCCGTAAGCTTTATTTTTCTTCAATCGGATATTAATGATACCGGCATTACCTTCTGCTTCATACTTGGCCGAAGGGTTGGTGATCAGTTCTATCGACTCGACAGAAGAAGATTGCATAGATTTAAGGTAATTGGCCAGATCGACGCCTCTCAAGGGCGAAGGTTTTCCATCGATATAAACCCTTACGCCGCTTTTACCGGCCATGCTTAGATTATCATCTTTATCAACCAAAACACCGGGTGAGCGCCGAAGCAGTTCGAGCGCGTCATTGCCTGTAGCATTGATCGTACCTTCCACGTTGACGATCATTTTATCCGACCGTACTTCGATCAGGGGTTTGCGCGCGGTAACCACCACGCCCGAAAGTTCGGTAGCACTTTTTTCAAGCACGAGATCCTGTAGTTTTTTATCGCCGGCTTCATAGCTGAACAGCGTTGACCACACTTTTGAGTATCCCACCATGCTCGCCGCCACAAGGTAACGCCCGCTTGGTATTCCTTCAAAAACATAGCCGCCGGATGGGGAAGTTGCATTTAATTTCACGATGGCAGAATCTGCCGCGTTTAACAAACTTACGGTTGCAGCCGGTAAAGCTTTTCCTTCTGTATCTTTTACCGTGCCCGTAATTTGTTGCGCCAATAGATTAAATGGAAGAAAGCTTATAGCCAGTCCAAGAAATAAAACCCTCATTGTAGTCATTGATTATTAAAGTAAGGCGCAAACTTATTTCTTATTACCGAGTTCAAAAACTGATAGCCGATGAGTGGTTGAAAAACAAGGGTGAATGGCAAGTTCCGGCCTTCAAAAAGCCTTGTCTAATTGCCGCCACCGCCGATCCGGCTTTGCTCGTCATCGGCGCTGCCCGTCCGTCTGCGTGCGGGTTTTATATCATTGCTGCCAAATTTATAAACGAATGATATATTGAATTGCGGGTTATCCATCCGGCGATTATTATCTACCGTAATATCAACATCCGCGTAGCGCGAATAGCCGCGGAAATTACTGCTACGCAGCAGGTCTCTTGCTCCAATCTTCAACGTTCCCTTCTTTTTAAAAACCTGCTTTGCCAAAGCGACGTTCATAGCGCCCATAGGCCGCCCGATAATCAGGCCGTCGGAAGGGCTTGAACTAAACCAACCGCTGATTTCAGCCGTCCACACTTTGGCAAAGGAAAAACTATTGGCCATATTGGCGTCTACCACATTCAACCCAACAACTATAGGAATATTTTCTTTGCCATCATTATACAACCCCCTGTATTCATTATTAAACACACCGCCGTATAAGCTCAGGTTCCACCATTTCACCCATTGTTTGTTTAAAGAAACCGAAGCGCCCCACTGCCTTCTTTTAGCAAAATTTTCGGTGGTCTGAAACGTGGTCTTCTTTTCAGAATTTTGTTTTAATAGTTGTGTAATAATATCATCAGTGCGGGTATGGCTCACCGTAAAAGTTAAAAAGTTTTTATACGTATGGCTTAGTTCGAAGCGGTTTGAAAATTCGGGTTGCAGGTAAGGATTGCCCTGGCCGTAGGTCAGCGAATCAATAAAATAAACAAAAGGATTTAGGTTGTCGTAGTTGGGCCGGCGCACGCGGCGGCTATAGGCAAAGCTCAGCTTGTTGTTGTCATTAATGCTGTAAACGGCGCCCACATTAGGAAACAGGTTGGTGTATTTGCGGGTAAAACTGCTGTCAATCTTCACCTGTTCGCCTTTTGCGTTCGTGTTTTCGAGCCTGAGCCCGCCGCTCAGTTCCCATTTTTTCAAACTTGCTGTAAAAATACCATATACGGCGTTGATGTTTTCTTTGAAAATAAAATGGTTACTCCGCTCAAGATCTACAAACCAGCCGGTGCTGGTGTCGCGCAAATAGAGTACGTTATTATCAGTGGTTACATAGCTGCTTTTCAAGCCAGCCTCAAGTTTGAATGATTTAGAAAAAGGATGCACATAATCGACTTTGCCGCTGTAAATATGCACCAGCGAAGGCTGCGAGCCTTTGAGCGAAATAATATTTCCAATCTGCGATTGATCACTGGTCAACGCTTTTGTAACGAGCAGGTTGCTGCCCTCATCATCATACAATCCATAATCCAGATCTACCGACAACTCTTTTCCCAACGAGTCGATGGTGCGTTTATAATTTGCATTAACATTGATATTTTTTGACCGCCCCAAATTATTGCCCTGCGAACTGAGCAAAGAACGAAGAAGTTTGTTTTCATCATAAAGGTTAGAAATGCTGTTGTTATTGCCGCTCCATTCATTAAAGCCGCCTCTCACCACGATTCCCGCTACATCCTTATCCGTGAAATAATAATCCATACCCACACGACCATTGTGCCATTTACTGTCGTTTTTTCTATGCGTCACCTGCGCAGAGGAATCGGTAAACACACCATCTTTATAAAAATTACGGTTGATCGTCATAACACCCAGGCTTTCCCAAACCCCGCCGTTATAGCTGCCGAAAATGTTCATTTTGCCATTGCGGTAATTGAGGTTGGCGCCACCGTTGTATTTCGGATAAAAGCCCTGAATAAAATTCAGGTCCACGTTACCGTTAAAGCCCCTGATCGACCCCTTTTTAGTTTTAATATTGATCACGCCGGCGCCGCCTTCTGCGTCATACTTGGCGGGCGGCGAAGTCATGATTTCTATCTGGTTAAGCCCGCTCGCCTGAATACTTTTTAAGTATGCTGCCAGCTGTGTCCCGCTTAGATAGGTCGGTTTATCATCAATCAAAATCATCACGCCGCCTTTTCCCTGAAGGCTCACATTGCCATCCGCATCAACCGAAACCCCCGGCGACTTCTCCAATATTTCCAGCACGTTTAGCCCCGCATTCGTGGGTTGGCCATCTACGTTTACCACCGTTTTTCCGGCTTTCATTTCTATAGGCGGCCTTTTAGCGGTCACAACCACTCCGGTTAACTGCACGGTATTTTTATCGATAATTAAATTTTGCGCAATGCTTTTAGCGCTGTCGTAGGCAAAAGGGGCCGAATAGGTATTGGCATAGCCCACACTGGTGGCCATCAAAATATAACTCCCTGAAGCAATATGGTCGAATGAAAAATTGCCGTTCTTATCGGCAGCGCTCATCTTGGTAAGCGACGAATCGGTGGCAGCAAGCAGCGATACGGACGTATTAGCAACCGGCGCCTGGTCGGTAGTAGTAATTTTTCCCGTAATAGATTGGGCTTTGACTGTCTGGGAAATAGCAACAATAAAAAGTACGAATAAAAAGGAGCGCATAAAAAAGGTTTAAAGAAGCAAATCTATCCTCGTACCCGGCCTGCGCAAAGGCATTTGCGGTAAATGGTGTAAAACGACCGATAAAAGTGATGAAATGCCGCATAAGTGGTTTGGCGAATAATGATGTGTATTCATTTAAGTCGAAAAAGCAGGGCAAATGTTACAGCGGCGTTGTTTGAAGGATCCGTTTAAGAGAAGAAATGAACAGATCGTATAAAAAAAGATTCTGTTTCTGAAAAAATTCAATGCTTTTACCCATATTTGTATTTCAATTTAAACAACTATACGAGTATGAGTTATCCGGAAGCGCTTCGCTATACTAAAGATCACGAATGGATCAAATTGGAAGGTAATATCGCAACAATTGGCATCACCGATTTTGCGCAACGTGAATTGGGCGATATTGTGTTTGTGGAAGTTGAAACGATCGGTAAATCGCTTAAAGCAAACGAGGTGTTTGGAACGGTGGAAGCTGTGAAAACCGTTTCTGATTTATACCTGCCTGTTGATGGAACCATCGATGAGCTCAACCCCGCCCTGGCCAATGCGCCCGAATTGGTAAATACGGATCCTTATGGTGAAGGATGGATGATTAAAATGACGGTAGATAATCCTGCCGATGTAGATGCACTGCTCGATGCCGCCGGTTATGAAGGCGTGACGGGCTGATGCAGCATTAACCTTAAACATTCCGAGCTTTGAAAAAACTGAATCATAGTTACTGGCCGGCCATTTTTTGGTCGGCCATTATTATTATACTCCTTAGTATTCCCGGGTCAGACTTGCCCAACGAAACTAACTTCATGAATATCCCGCACGCCGACAAGTGGGTACACATGGCGCTTTTTGCCTTGCTGGTCATTTTGTGGTGCGGCATTGTCAGGTATAAAAATCCGGTAGCCAGGCTAACGCTGCCTTTTACGATTATTACTATCGCCGCCATCGTTTTTGGCTATCTTATGGAATTAGTTCAGAAATTCTGGGTCGCCAACCGGGATTACGATATGTGGGATGTGGCCGCCGATAGCGTGGGAGCCGTTGCCGGCCTTATTTTCAGTCTCATCGTTTACAAAAAAAATAGACCCCTGTAGAAACAGGGGTCGCAACCAAAACTAACTGCTTATGAGAAAATTGACTATCTTAAATCTTATACTCTATAAACGTACAAGACTATTGTTTTATTTTACTTGAATTGTTAAACTAATTTAAAAGCCGCCGGCTTGAAAACTACTTTAAAATTTGTAAGAACTACATTTATTTAGAAACAGAAATCATGCCAAATAGCTAAAACAGTTTAGCTATTTGAAAAAATTTTGAATCAAATCTGAAAAACCCCCGCCGTCCTGTTGTTTTTGCTTTGCTTGTTCCGAAATAGAGCGGTTGGCCTGCTCGATTTCCTGATCCTTTCCACCGCCGGTAAAAGCGCCAATCAGACTTTGAAAATCGAAGCCGTTGGTTTGCGCGCCCGATGCGCCGGTGAACGATCCGATCAAATCATTCAGGTTGAAAGCATTGTCTTGCGGGTCCGTACTGCGGGTTTTATTGATGAGTTTGTCTAATACGCCCGGGATAAGATTGCCGGCCACGTTGTTCGCTACCTGCGGATTTAAATTAAGCTTGGTGATCAGGTTACCTGCCAGCTGGCTGATAAGGCCGGCAATCATAGGATTGTTTAAAAGCCCGCTCTTTCCGGAACGATCATTATTGCCAAACATACCGATCAGGTTCTGAAGCCCGCCGCTGCTTAACATGTTTTGAAAACCTCCCGTGATGGTGCTGGCGGCCTCCCGCATTACTTCGTTATTTTTTTCGTTGGGAACTTCAGGGTTTTGCACAACCGATTCCTGGCCTTGTTGCTTTACAAGATCTAAAATTTGTTCGAGCATGGTTTATTTTTTGGTGATTAAATGAGGCTGTAAAATACGGCAATTCAAATAACATCCGCATCAAATTTGTAAGACACAAATCTGCAACAAGTTATACATTAAAAAAAGCCAGCGTATTAGTTGCTCTTATGCTTTTCGTTTTTCCACCAGCGATAACCAATGAGCCCGATCACCATGAGCGGTACGAAAGCCAGGTAAAGAATGCCGGTGTTAAGGCCGTGTGCAGGGCCATCTCCCAGCTGTTGCGCTGTTTTTGTACAAACGGAACACTGCGCCATGGCGCTCAAATTCAGAAAAAATAAAGCGATGGATATCGTAATTATTCTTACCATAGTGCAAAGGTAGGATTACGCCCGAAAGCGGCGGTAAATATTTTAATGTACCAACATCAAATCTTGAAATACCACTCAGACTTTTTCAGGTCTGGCGTTATACTTTCCACTTATAAACAAAAAAACACATCCCGGGTTGTGCCAAGATGTGTTTAAAATATTTGTGAATCAATAATTTAAGCTTCTGCTGCGAGCTTTTTAGCCTGGCGATTCCTTTCTATTTCGTCCAAGATTACTTTCCGCATCCGGATAAAATTAGGCGTCACTTCGATACATTCATCATGCTGGATATATTCCATACACTCTTCAAGTGTGAGCAAAGTTTTCGGCGCGATCCGCGTAGCGTCGTCGCTACCGCTCGCCCGGTGGTTGGTCAATTTCTTTTCTTCTGTCGCATTCACGATCAAATCGCCCGGCTTAATATTTTCCGCCAGGATCTGGCCGGCATACACTTCCTCGCCCGGATCAACGAAGAAAGTGCCGCGATCCTGCAATTTATCGATTGAATACCCGGTAGTTTTACCCTGATTTTTTGAAATCAACACGCCATTGTTCCTTCCGGGAATAACACCCTTCCATGGCTGATAATCATTAAAGCGATGCGCCATCACAGCTTCACCAGTTGTCGCGGTGAGCATCTGCGTACGCAAACCAATGAGCCCGCGCGAAGGAATATCAAACTCGAGATGTTGCATCTCTCCTTTAGTTTCCATCACCAACATCTCCCCTTTGCGGCGTGTTACCAAATCGATCACTTTGCTGGCAAATTCTTCCGGAACATCTACAACCAGTGTTTCGTAAGGCTCATATTTTTTACCGTCGATGGTCTTTACAAGTACCTGGGGCTGGCCCACCGTAAGCTCGTAACCTTCCCTGCGCATGGTTTCAATTAAAACGCCCAAATGCAGGATACCGCGGCCATACACTAGAAAACTTTCTCCACCCTCGCTTTCTTCAACGCGCAAAGCCAGGTTTTTTTCCATTTCTTTGGTCAACCGGTCGCGCAAATGACGACTGGTAACAAACTTACCGTCTTTCCCAAAAAATGGTGAGTTGTTAATACCGAACATCATGTTCATCGTTGGCTCATCTACGCTGATAATCGGCAGCGCTTCGGGGTTTTCGATATCGGCAATAGTGTCTCCGATATTAAAATCGTCAATTCCCACCACCGCGCAAAGGTCGCCTGCATGCACTTCGCTCACTTTTTTCTTACCCATTCCTTCAAACACATATAATTCTTTCACACGGGTCTTTTTGATGGATCCATCTGCCTGAACAAGCGCCACCTGCTGGTTTTCCTTTATAGAACCACGGCCCACTTTGCCAATCGCAATGCGGCCCAGGAATGAAGAATAATCAAGCGATGTAATTTGCATCTGGAGTGTTCCGTGATGGATATGCGGCGGAGGAACATGTTTTACAATACCATCCAGCAAAGGATTAATATTATCAATTTCCGTTAAAGAATCGTTGAACCATCCGTTTTTACCAGAGCCATAATAAGTAGGGAAATCGAGCTGCTCTTCGGTAGCGTCTAAGTGGAAGAAAAGATCGAATACCGCATCATGCACTTCATCGGGACGGCAATTTGGCTTGTCTACTTTATTAATTACCACGATAGGTTTTAAACCTAAAGCCAGCGCCTTTTGTAAAACGAAACGGGTTTGAGGCATCGGGCCTTCAAACGCATCCACCAATAAAATAACGCCGTCTGCCATTTTGAGTACGCGCTCCACTTCTCCGCCAAAGTCGGCGTGACCGGGGGTATCGATTACGTTGATCTTGATATCATTATAAGTTACCGCAGCGTTTTTGCTGAAGATGGTAATACCACGCTCACGCTCCAGGTCGTTGCTATCCATGATAAGATCGCCGGTTTCCTGGTTATCCCGAAATACCTTTGTGGCATGTAAAATTTTGTCCACCAACGTTGTTTTACCGTGGTCTACGTGGGCGATGATGGCGATGTTGCGTAAATTCATAATAATCCTGTGAAGTTTTATGAGTATCGGGCTGAGCAGGAGTGTCAAAATCGAAGGCCAAACCAAGCATACCAACGCTGCTACCCGTAACCGTGATCTCTTTAAAAAGAGCGCAAAGGTACGGCTTTTATTCAGGTTATCCTATATCGCCTTAAATTTTAATACAGCGGTAATATTTGTGTTCAAAACGCAAGACACAAAAAATCCTCTGCAAGACTTTACAGAGGATTGAAATCATTTTCTATGTAATTTATTTTCTGCTCATCAAAATCCTCAAAATATACCAGAATAGCAACATAATGGATGCGAACAGTTGCAGGGCCGCCCCCACATATTGGCCGGTCGCATAGTTATTTTTGATCTGGCTGGTTTGGTACAAAATACTTCCGGCAGCCAGCGCCACCATCGCAACGGAAAACCACAACCCCAGGTTAAAACCAAAAATTGCCCCCGCAACGATAAGGCCCAGAGCAACAAAGCCGCCTATTACAATCGCCGAGCGTAGAAAAGAAAAGTCTTTATTCGTCATAAATACGACGGCGGTGAGTCCGCCAAACATAAACAAAGTAAGCACGGCAGCCTGCTGCACTACCGCAGCGCCGTCGGTCATTACCAGCGCGAGATATAATACCGGCAGAAAAATGATCGCTTCGATCAAAATATAAAGCCCTAATCCCAGGTACTGCATATTTCTATCAAGGGAAAATGCAAACCGGTTGGCCAGCACACTGCCCAGCCAAAATAAACCGATGATAAAAAGCCAGATCAGCCTTCCTCCCATCATTTGTAAAATAAATTCCTGTGGTACGATTCTTAGCAAAACGCCTTCTACCACCATAAAGGATAGTAGCGCGATCGCCACGTGCAGATAAGTTTTTTTGTAAAATATGGCCCGTTCTACATCATTAGCTTCGGACACGATAGTCAAATTCCCGTTCATATCAATTATTTTTTTAAAGAATGAAAGTAAATAAAATAATAATTCTCGCAAAAAGAAGAAATTTGTTCCAAAAAATAAAAATTGAGTGCCCCTGATATCCCGCGCTTGTTTGAAGCCCATAGCCTTTTCGAAAAAACGGCTGTCTTTGACAGGGGCTCTTTTTTAAAAAAGGGCGGAACCATTGACACGAATATTTATTTTATTGAGGAAGGCGCGGCCTACGTTTTTATCCTCGATGGAGCAGAAGAGCGGATTGTGCGCCTGGCTTATAAAAGCAATATCGTGGTTGCCCTCGATTCTTTTTTGACGGGCGTTCCATCCGATTTCTATATACAAGCCATCAAAAAAACTACCGTAAAAATAGTGCGGCAGGCAGACTTTCAGCAATTTATCAGCCGCGATGCTGCGAACCAGGCGCTTTGGACCGGCATACTGGAAGACCTGGTGCTGCAGCAGGTCGAACGCGAAAAAGATCTATTGATACAATCGCCGCTGCAAAGGTATCAGCGCGTACTGAAAAGAAGTCCGCAGCTTTTTCAGCAAATCCCGAACAAATACATTGCCTCCTATCTCAGAATGAGCGCGGAAACCCTGTCCCGATTAAAAAAACCTTGACTTTTGTCAATGTTTACTTTGAAGAATAGGAACAATTTTGCCGGATGAAACTTCAATCTTCGGAATTATTAAAAGAGCTTTCCGCCCTTACCCTGCAACACGCAGAGTTTGCCCAACAAATTTTTTCGTTGCCCGACGCAACACTTCAGCAAAGGCCCGGGCCCGATAGTTGGAACGCGCTTGAATGTATCGAGCATTTAAACCGATATGGACACTTCTATCTGCCTGAAATAGAAAAGCGTTTACAACAATATCAAGGCGGAGCCGCCCCGGGATTCAGAAGTGGCCTGCTGGGTAATTATTTTGCAAAAACCATGTGGCCGAAAGAGAAACTGAACAAAATGAAAACGTTTCGGGCGATGAACCCTTCTAACACGCCGGTTGATCGCAACGTTATCGAAGTGTTTATCGATCAGCAGCAAACAATGTTGAAACTCTTAAAAAGATGTACGCATGCCGATTTAAACAAAATTAAAACTTCGGTCAGCATTTCAGCTTTTATCAAACTGCGATTAGGCGATAGTTTGCGGGTGGTGATTTACCACAACGAAAGGCATATCAGGCAGGCGAAAAAGGCAATGGCGCTCACTTAGAAAAAGGCATGCTCTTTGGGCTTATATTTGAATTGGCAGCGGTTTCTTTTCCAATCAACCGGCGCTTTCATTCTAAAATATAAACTCATGAAAAATCTGACACTTGCCGTCCTCATTTTTTTTGCCGGCGTAGGCGCCTGCTTTAGCGTTATGGCGTTGCTGAGCTTTAAAAACGGAAATGAACAAGATGAGAAAATAGCGTCGGCACAACTTTATAAAGCGCCGGCTTTGCCGGAATCCATGAGCTTTGCCGGCGAAATGGTGCCGCTGGAACGGTGGGAGATAAAAGAGCAACTCGATCGTGAGCTAACCTACAATTTTTTCCAGCCGCAAAACCTCGTGTACATCCTCAAACTTTCTGAGCGGTTTTTTCCCGAAATAGAACCCATCCTTCAAAAAAATAATGTCCCCGACGATTTTAAATATCTCTGTGTAGCCGAAAGCAATCTACAAAACCTCATTTCAAAAGTAGGAGCTACCGGCTTTTGGCAGTTCATGTCGGGCACGGCCCCGGGTTACAATCTTGAAGTATCAGGAACGGTTGATGAGCGTTATCATGTGTCCAAATCAACCGAGGCGGCATGCAAATACTTAAAGCAGGCTTATAACAGGTTTGGAAGCTGGACGGCCGCGGCGGCTTCATATAATTGTGGGATGGGTGGCTATAATAAGCGCGTCACACAGCAGGGCAGCAAAAACTATTATGACCTTGTGCTTCCCGAAGAAACGAACCGTTATATTTTCCGGATCCTCACCTTCAAATATTTGCTGGAAAATGCAGCAACACTGGGATATGATATCAGCGAAAGTTATCGTTATCAAAAACCTGCTACCAAAACGGTAGCGGTGTCACAAACCATCCCCAACCTGGTTACCTTTGCACGCAATAACGGCACCTCCAACAAAGTGCTGAAAACGCTGAATCCCTGGTTAAGAGCTCATTCCCTGACTGTAAAAGCCGGCCATCAATACACATTATTATTACCGCAGTAATATTTATTGATGGATTGTCATTTTTTTGAATAAAACATGCAAAATGATAAACGTGGCAACGGCCATAGTCAAATAGCCGTAACCCATTTGTGTCTGGTTTTGCGGTTGCAACAATCCCACCGCGCCATAGCTTGACACGGAAGTTACAATATAAACGCCACCGCCGGTAAGGCCGCTGGCCAAACCTGCCATGGCAGGAAAATGGCCCAGGCAATACGCAAAATAATTGTTGAAAATGAATCCTACGCAAATATGGATCAGGAAGGCGAAGCATAAAAGGGTGTAAAGATTATACATCCAGGCTGCCGCGCCGATCATTGCCACCGCAAACACCAAATGAAGGGCATTGCTCCAGCGCAATTTCAGTAAAAAAGGTTTATGAAGCGTAGCCTTCCCGATGAAGCCGCCAATCATCCAGGCCAGTCCCATCGACAGCGACGCATAGCCCGCAACGACAGCCGAATAATGCAACCGATGCTCAATAATAAAAGCGCCTGCCAAACTAAAAATCATCGTCGCGCCAAAAGAAAGGCCGCATATCACAATTCCCCAGGCAAAACTTCGGTCGCGCAGCATGGCCCTGTAATCACGCAACACCTGCTTCGACTTGAAGGGGCGCCAGGCCTGAACCGTTTCTCCTGAAAAAACCCACTCGAGCACCAGCATCACCAAACCATAAACCGCTAAAAGATAAAAATTGGCCTGCCAATTAAAATATTTTTCCAGGTAGCCTCCGATAAAAGGCGCGACCACCGGAGCTGTTGACCAAACGATCGACATAATACTTAAATAATGTTTGCGCTTCGGGCCCTCATAAACATCAACAAAAAAAGCGCGCTTCGAAACGACGATAAAGCCCGTCGTAATGCCTTGCACAATGCGCATGGCATAGATCATCTCGATTTGACGGGTAGCGACAATAACCAGATTACTGGCTATAAAAATACCCAGCGAAACCAAGGTAAGTCGAAAGCGGCCAAAGCTGTCGATCAGGCTCCCGGTGATAAACTGCGAAGCGCCATAGCTTACAAGAAACAAGGTCAGTGTCAGTTGAATATTATGCTCGGGCTGCTGCAGGTCCTGCGCCATATGCGGCATGGAAGGAATATAAATATCGGTGATCAACCCGGAGAGCGGTATCATCAAAAAAGCAAGCCAGGTGGCTATCCTTTTATTTTTTTCCGGTAACGGTTTTACGTTTTTAAACGAGCGGATCTTCGGTTCAGACAGAGTTAAAGCCATAATCAAATTGCTTATGCAGCATTACAACAGAGAATACGGAGAATTGTTTGAGTGATTTTTCGGTTAGCTAACATTATTATAAATCATAAAATAATAAAAATGAAACCGATTACAATTTTGATCAAAAACCTTACATTTGGTGTCGATAAACGCTTCCATTATAAAGAGATTTTATTTTCTATTTGCTTAGATTTCCTTTAAAACGATTGAATCGATGTCAGAACAAACTTACGACGCCATTGTAATTGGCTCCGGAATCAGCGGCGGATGGGCCGCCAAAGAACTTTGTGAAAAAGGTTTAAAAACGCTAATGCTCGAACGCGGTAAAAACGTAGAACATATCAAAGATTATGTGAATGCTGCCAAAGGCCCCTGGGAATTTGAACACCACGGCAACCTGACTTTAGCTCAAAAAGAGTTGCAGGTCAGCCGCATCAGAGGATTTGGGCCCAATGAAAAAAATTTAGACTGGTGGGCAAATGATGTGGAAGCGCCCTATGCCGAAGTGAAGCAATTTAACTGGTTTCGCGGTTATATCGTAGGCGGGCGCTCTCTTTTATGGGGAAAGCAAACTTACCGATGGAGTGATCTCGATTTTGAGGCCAACGCTAAAGAAGGCATTGGCATCGACTGGCCGGTACGCTACAAAGAAATTGCTCCGTGGTACGATCATGTCGAGAAATTTATCGGCGTCAGCGGCAGTATTGAAAATCTTCCGCAGCTTCCCGATGGCCAGTTCCAACCGCCGATGGAAATGAATATCGTGGAGAAAGATGTTGCTGCGCGCATCAAAAAAGAATATAATGACACGCGCCGGATGATCATAGGAAGATGCGCGCATCTCACCGAATCACTACCCGGCAGAACCAAATGTCAGTACCGCAACAAATGCGACTTAGGCTGCCCCTACGGCGGCTACTTTAGCACGCAGGCTTCCACCCTTCCCGCAGCGGTAAAAACCGGGAACTTAACACTGCGGCCCCTCAGTATTGTTACAAAAATCTTATATGACAAAGATAAAAAGCGGGCTACCGGGGTGGAAGTATTGGATACCGAAACCAACAAAACCTATCAATATAAAGCTAAAATTGTGTTTCTCAACGCATCCACGCTCAACAGCACCTGGGTGTTGCTCAACTCTGCAACCGATATCTGGCCCGGCGGTTTGGGCAGCAGTAGCGGTGCTTTAGGCCATTATTTAATGGACCACCATTTGGGATCGGGCGCTGGTGGGCGCTCAGAGGGATATGAAGATAAATATACTTATGGACGTCGGCCGACAGGCATTTATATTCCCCGTTTTAGAAATCTCGGCAACGAGAAAAGAGCCTATTTGAGAGGATACGGATATCAGGGAGGAGCCGGCCGGGGAAGAGGGTCTAATGCTGCCGAGGAAATCGCTGTGGGTGTTCAGTTGAAACAATCGCTGACAGAAGCAGGATCATGGAACTGGTGGCTGGGCGGTTTCGGCGAAGTATTGCCCTACTACGAAAACACCGTTGGCCTTGACAAAAATAAAAAAGACAAGTGGGGACTGAAAATTTTGTCGATTGATGCCGAGTTAAAAGACAATGAACTAAAAATGCGAAAAGAAATAATAGAAGACGGAAAGGAAATGCTGGAAAAGGCAGGCGTAAAAGATGTTTACGGTTTCGACCACGATGGTGTGATGGGACAGGGCATTCATGAAATGGGTACCGCGCGTATGGGGCACGACCCCAAAACTTCGGTACTAAATAAATACAATCAGGTGTGGGATGCGCCAAACGTTTTTGTAACCGACGGATCCTTTATGACTTCAGCCGGATGCGTCAACCCCTCTTTAACTTATATGGCCTTTACGGCGCGCGCCGTCGACCATGCCTTTGGCGAATTAAAAAAAGGTAATTTGTAAAACGCCAGGACTTTAACTCTTATCAATCCAACTCATAAAAATCATGAATAGAAGAGAAGCATTAACCAGCGTTTCGGCTTTATTGGGCGTAGCAATTATCGGCGGCGAAGCTTTTTTAACCGGATGTAAAAATGCAGCTTCCGATAAAAGCCTTTTTACCCCGAAAGATATCGCACTGCTGGATGAAGTAGCTGAAACTATTATTCCTGCTACTGCCGCGTCTGGCGGCGGAAAAGCGGCGCTTTCGGGTGCGTTTATGAAAACCATCGTTACTGATTGTTATAACAAAGAGGAGCAAAAAGTTTTCCTGGACGGCATCAAGCAACTCAACGCTTCCTGCAGGGAAAAGTATAAAAAAGATTTTGTGGATTTACCCTCCACTGAAAAGGCCGCATTTTTAACAGCATTATACCAGGAAGCAAAAGCATACGCCGCCACCGATGCTTATCAGAAAGAAAAAGAAATATTTGATCAGCAACAGGAAGCATGGGTGAAATCCGAGGCAGCTAAGAAAAATTTTGGCGCCGCTTACCTGAAAAAGAAATATCCGCCGCATTATTTTACCATGATGCGCCAACTGGCCATTTGGGGTTATTTTTCGTCCAAAGAAGGGATGACGCGAGCGTTGAGATACGTGGAAACGCCCGGCCGCTACGACGGCGCTTATCCCTATAAAAAAGGAGATAAAGCCTGGGCCTTATAAATCAATTTGCAAGCGTTTGGCGCTTTCCAAAGCGATCGACGGGCTAGGTTTTACGTGAGCGAAATAATTGAATTTCCAGCAGCCCGAATTACGGGTATTTGCTATCTTGCTGACCATAACATTTGTTAGCATGAACTCAACGATTATTGCAGGCATAGGGAAATACGTTCCGGAAAATATTGTCACCAACGACGACCTCACAAAAGTGATGGACACCAGCGACGCCTGGATCCGGGAGCGTACAGGTATTCGCGAAAGACGCTACGTCACCCGTTTCGAAGAAACAACCGCCACCATTGGCGCAAAGGCCGCCGAAGCAGCAATGGAACGCGCTGGCGTTAGCGCCGCCGATATTGACTTTATCATTTTCGCTACCCTTAGTCCCGACTATTATTTCCCCGGATGTGGCGTGCTGGTGCAGCGCCTGCTGGGCTTAAAAGAAGTGGGCGCGCTGGATGTGCGCAACCAATGCAGCGGCTTTGTGTATGCGCTTAGCATCGGGGATCAATTCATTAAAACCGGTATGTACAAAAACATACTGGTAATCGGCGCCGAAGTGCATTCCTATGCGCTCGATTTTAGTACTCGCGGACGTAATGTATCCGTAATCTTTGGAGACGGCGCCGGGGCCGTGGTTTTGCAGGCTGCGCCCACAACCGGCCGCGGCATTCTGAGCACGCATTTACACAGCGACGGCGCCGATGCAGAAATATTAAGCATGCCAAATCCAGGCTTTCATGCGGGCGTTCACAATGCGCAGTGGAAACCGCCCGCACCCGGGACGCCTTACGGCAATATGTTTATCACGCAGGAATTGTTAGACAAGGAAGATATTTTTCCCTATATGGATGGCCAGGCCGTTTTTAAAAGAGCGGTAGTTAAAATGCCGGAAGTCATCTACGAGGCGCTAAACCAAAACGGCTACCAGCCGGAAGACCTGAAACTGCTGGTGCCGCACCAGGCCAATTTGCGCATAGCGCAGTTTATTCAGCAACAGCTAAAACTAAGGGATGACCAGGTGTTCAACAATATTCAGAAATATGGCAATACGACCGCCGCTTCCGTTCCTCTGGCTTTGTGCGAAGCATGGGAAGCCGGCAGGATCAACGAGGGCGACCTGGTTTGCCTTTCCGCCTTTGGAAGCGGCTTTACCTGGGCCAGCGCTTTAATGAAATGGTAAATATCAGGTATAAAGGCCGCCGTTGACGGAAAGGACCTGACCGGTGATGTAGCCTGCTTCTTTGGAAACAAAAAATCCGACAGCGTGGGCCACTTCTTCCGGCGTGCCAAAGCGATTTGCGGGAATCATTTGTTTCATTTGAGCTTCGTCGATATCAGCCGTCATATCTGTTTTGATAAAGCCCGGCGCTATTGCGTTAACAGTGACGTTGCGCTTTCCAGCTTCCTGCGCCAGCGCTTTTGTTGCCGCAATCACACCGCCCTTAGCCGCTGAATAATTCGTTTGCCCCGCCAGGCCTTTTAAACCGCTTAGCGACACGATGTTGACAATCCGGCCATAACGCTGGCGCAACATACTGTTTACGATAATGCGCGTTACATTAAAAAAGCCCCCCAAACTTGTGTCGAGCACCTGATCCCACTGTTCGTCTTTCATCCACATCAACAACACATCGTCTTTCACCCCGGCGTTATTGACCAACACTTCTATTACTTTATCCGTGTTTGCTTCCATCCAGCCGTTCAATACCGTTTGCACTTCTTCCCTATTAGCAACATCGAATTGCAAAAGGGCGCCATCACTGCCAGCAGCTTTCACTTCAGTCAACGTTTCCTCCGCCTTTTGCTGATTACCTTTATAATTGATCAATACAAAATAGCCCATGGAAGCCAATTTTACACAAATGGCTTTTCCAATTCCACGAGAGCCGCCTGTTACTAATGCACAGTTCATAGTTTCTTGAGTTAATGGTTTATTATTGATGGTTCACGGAGCATAGTTTATAGTGACGACTGATGGTAATATCACGGGCAATCGCTTTTTACCGCATCTCCTGCGACAAAGTACGCGTCGCCCGCCTGTCGGCTGCCTGGCCAAGCCGATACCATTGACGTTTCAATGGGTCCTAAAAGTTACCCCAACACAGCATCCGGCGCATTAGCCTCGAGCCAGGTTCTCACTTTGGCAAGGCTTTTATAAAGCGGGCCATCTTCAATAAATTTTGGAAAGATAATGCGCAGGGCATCATAAACGGCCCTTGTTTTTGAAGACATTTTTTCCTGGCACTCCAGGTAATCTACCGCCTGCAACAAGGTCATCGCCTGAATGGAAATAATTTCGTAAGCATTATCGATGACTTTTTTGGTCAACTGCGCAGCATTAAAGCCCATGCTCACTATATCCTGATTGTCGTTATTGTTGGGAATGCTGTGCACGTACATCGGGAACGAGAGCGTCTGATTTTCTGCTGTCGTGGAAGTCGCCGTAAACTGAATGCCCTGCATGCCAAAATTCAACCCCAGTACGCCCAGATTCACAAATGGCGGGAATTTTTGATTTAGCCTGCTGTTTAAAAAATAGTTCAACTGGCGCTCGCTCAGCATACTGAGTTTGGTGATCGCGATTTTCAGCTTGTCCATCTCGAAGGAAACATAGTCGCCGTGAAAATTGCCGCCGTGGAAAATATTCTGATTAGCAACGTCGACTACCGGATTATCATTCACCGAATTCAGTTCGTTCACCACGGTTGCTTCAGCCTGCGCCAGTGTATCGTAAACGGGGCCCAAAACCTGAGTAATGCAGCGCAGCGAGTAATATTCCTGCACTTTATCTTCGAAAACGTCGTGTTGAATATTTTCAGGGTTGTATAGATGTTCGGAGCGGCTGCGAATCATCTTGCTGTCCTGCAGCGTGTTGCGAAAAGCTTCTGCAATATGGTTTTGCCCTTTATGATGCTTAACAATATTGAGCTCATAAGAGAAATGATCGTCATACACTTCCATCAATTCATTAGTAATGGCAGAAAGCATAACCGACCAATCGAGCAGCTTGTGCGCCCTGATGATATTATAAAGCCCAACCCCGGTCATGGCCGAAGTGCCGTTGATCAAAGAAAGGCCTTCCCGGATATGCACCTGTAACGGCTTCAAACCGGCGAGCTCAAAGCCCTGTGCGGCAGGCATCAGTTGCCCCTGGTACCAAACCTCCCCTTCCCCGATAACACCCAGCGCCAGATGCGCCAACTGAACAAGGTCGCCACTAGCGCCGACACCGCCGTGTTCGTAGATACATGGCACCAAATCGGCATTGATCATGGCGGCAAGCAATTCCACCAGCTCAAGATGCACGCCAGAATATCCCTGAAGATGATTGTTGAGCCGCGCGATCATTACGGCCCGGCCCAGCAATGGGTTCAACACAGCGCCGCCGCCGCTGCTGTGGCTGCGGATCAGGTTGTATTGAAGCTGCAAAATATTATCGTCGCTGATTTTATATTGAGCCATCGGCCCAAAGCCGGTGTTAATTCCATAAATAAGCTTATGGCTGGAGAACTGCTTTAAAAAATCAAAGGAAGCCTTTACATTTTCTATAGCAGCAGTGTCAATGGCAATCGGCTTTTTATAGAGTAAAATTTCTTCAAAGTCTTTTAAAGACAGTTTTGTACCCCCCACCTTAATCATTGTATCTAAAATTATTTAAACAAGGTAGCAAAAGAACAAAATATTAGGCTGGTAGCCAAAAAATACCTACGCGCTCATTCTGAGGGCATGAACCGTCAGCGCAAATGCTTTTCAAGTGCAGACAAGCGTTGTTTTATGACCTCGAGTTCGGCATTAGCTGATAAATTGGCCTGCGAAAAGGGCTGATAGCTGCCGACGATGGTTTGAACACTCACAATCGCCTTCATCGCAATTTTCCGGTCTTCGAGCAGCAGCTGATTCTTTTCAACTCGTTTCGACATCGTCAGATAAGTATTATTGGCGTCGGTGATAATTTGAGGCATATGGTTTTGGTTCAGTGATCAACTTTCTTGACATGGCCGACACGCCTCAGAAAGCAAGCGATTATTTATCAAATCTTACCATTCAGCTCGAAGAAATAGAAATGCGATTTGCTGAATGGGATCAGGTGCAAGAAAAGACGGCGCAAAAACGCCAATCGATTTACGATAGTTTTGAAGCGCGCAGCGTGCAGTTGGTAGAACAAAAAAACCGGAAGTCGGGACAGTTGCTGCAAGCTGCGGAACGCATTATAACCGGCGCCAAAAACAAAGTCAAAACCCTAAGGAGCGATACTGAAATTAATGCTTTTTTCTCGGCCGACATTATGGTGGATCGCGCCCGGCAAATTGCGCAGGAGCTTCTAAAAATGGACGATGCGGCAAAGTCAGAAGAAATTCAGCAGCAACTGCTTGTGGTACAACAGGAAGCCATCCGCAATCTGAAAGACAGGAATGAGCTTTATGTAGACGGCGACCAAATTCTTGCAATGGGCAAGTTTCGCTTTGCGATTCAATCGCAAAATGTGGCGCTATCCATCACCTATAAAAACGACGGTTTTTATTATCATATAACGGGGACTTCCTATTTCGAGCCGGTCGTTAATGCCGAGCTCAATGCGCTGCGGGATGTTTTTGAACAGGAATATGTTTCTGAAAATGCCGACGTTCCGCGTGCTGTTTATTTTGCCTGGCGCATGCTTCAAAACTATGATCCTGCAAAAATACCATCAGATGAAAATTTACAGAAAGACATCCATGAATATTTGACCAGCCATCCTATGGAAGGTTATGTAAAAGGTGTGCATGATGCCGATGCGTTTACCCTTACCAAAACCTGGCTGCTTCTGCAAAACGACCTGGGCGTGTTAATTTACCAACCCGAGGAAAGAGCGTTTGCACATCTCTTTTGGCATTACCTCCCCGCAGTCGCGAGAGAAGATTTTAAAACGCAAATAGATGCGGCAAGATTTTTAAAAGACCACTACCAGCAACGAAAAGAGATTCAGTTATTCATTGAAGAAGCCAGCCGGGCTTTCCGTATATTTTTAAAAAATCATTTTCCACAATTGCGGATCGATGCAAACGCCGCTGCAAGCTACCTATACAACAAAGAGACTGGCGCTATCCGTATCTCAAGGCAAAACCATCAAATTTATGTGCTTTTTAAAGAACATTTAAAAGCAGATTTTATTGATAAAAAATATGATGACTACATGCAGGAGCTGAAAGGCGATCCTGCGCGGCTGTGGGCCCTTGTGGAGAGTTGGATACGCCGCTTCGCCAGCCAGAAGGCTTTACCCTTATCTGCAAATGTTATTACTGAATTAGTCGCGCTGCTCATTGTAGAGTGGGACAACAAAATTGAAGTTGACGCTGTGGAAGCAACAGTCGCAATAAAAGACTTGAAATCAATCAACACTACCAACGAGCCATTTCTGCTAGACCATTACAAATGGGTTTCCTTGCTGAAACATTTTGACAGCGTGCTCGTACCTCACTTCAATAAATTACAGCAACTGAAGCGCGCGCTGCTTCAGGAAAAAAACAATGAATTAAAACTTGAAAACTTCCGCACGGAAGTGCTTACCACATTTGTTCGCAACCAACTGATCAATCAGGTTTATTTCCCCATTATTGGTTCCAATTTCTCCAAACAAATTGGCGAAGCCGGCGAAGCCAAACGCAGCGACAGAAGCGGCCTTTTACTATTAGTATCTCCGCCAGGCTACGGCAAAACCACATTGATGGAATATATCGCTGACAAACTGGGGCTTGTTTTTATAAAAATAAATGCGCCGTCTTTAGGGCATACCATTACCTCAGTCGACCCCGGCGAAGCAAAAAATGCAGCGGCTAAAAATGAATTAAAAAAACTGAACCTGGCTTTTGAAATGGGCGATAATGTTATGTTATATCTCGATGATATACAACATTGCCATCCGGAGTTTTTGCAAAAGTTTATTTCCCTGGCCGATGGACAGCGGCGGATGGATGGCGTATTCAACGGCGCTTCAAAGACCTATGACCTGCGCGGAAAGCGATTCGCGCTCATCATGGCGGGAAACCCGTACACGGAATCGGGCGAGGTTTTTAAAATTCCGGATATGCTGGCCAACAGAGCCGACATTTACAATTTGGGGGATATGACGGCCAGCAATAAGGAAGCATTTGAGATGAGCATGTTAGAGAACGCCTTAACCTCAAATCCTTATTTGCGTAAGCTCACACAAAATGGTACCGAAAACTTGTATCGGTTGGTAGCTTATTTGCAAGACCCAGAAAGCAACCTGCCGAACCTTGACGGAAATTTTGTCGCCTCGGAAATCCAGGATTATATCAAAGTGGTAAAGCATGCGTTGCAGGCGCGCAGCGTGGTTTTAAAAGTGAATGAAAATTACATCAAATCAGCCGGCATCGTCGATGCGTTCCGCGAAGAGCCGCCATTCAAACTTCAGGGTTCCTATCGAAATATGAACAAGATATTAGCGAATGTACAGCCCATTATGAACGAAGATGAAGTGACGGCGCTCCTGCTCAATCACTATAACAATGAATCGCAAACTCTGACGCAGGATGCAGAAGCCAACCTGTTAAAGCTCCATGAAATCATGGGATTGATGACTCCTGAACAGCAGGAAAGATGGGACGACATTAAAGTTCAGTTTAAAAAATACAGAATGCTCAAAGGCATGCCCGACCAGGACAAGTTTGCCCAGATTATTGCGCAAATGAACCAGTTTGTCGAAGGCTTAGAAGGAATTAAAGACGTATTGAAAGACGGACGAAAATAGTGTGCAGTGAGGAAATCGGGAATCGAAGGGGCTTCAAAAAAAAAGGTTGCCCGCAAAGTGGCAACCGTTCAAAATCTTCTGATGAAAAACGCTTACACTTCCTTTAAACTCTCGGCCATCATCCCGATCGTCTTATCCAAATCTTCATAGGTTAGCGCATTGTTTAAAAACCAACTTTCGTAAGCCGATGGCGGCAGGTAAATGCCCCGCTTCAACATGGCATGGAAGCATTTTTTAAACCTTTCAATATCGCAGGCAGCGGCGCTGGCAAAATCGGTAACCGGCCGTTCGCTGAAATGCACGCTGATCATGCTTCCCAAGTGATTGATCGTGTAAGCCTGTCCCCATTCGTTTAACACTTTTTCAAGGCCCGCTTTCAGATACAGGGTTTTTTCATCCAGTTCTTTTAACAAAGACGGACGCTCCTTTAATGCTTTAAGAAGCGTATAGCCTGCAATCATAGCAATGGGATTACCGCTTAAAGTACCCGCCTGATAAACGTTTCCCAACGGCGCAATGCATTCCATGATCTCTCTTCTGCCTCCAAAAGCGCCCACCGGCATCCCGGCCCCGATTACTTTTCCATATGTAACCAGGTCGGCATTGACGCCCAGTTTTTCCTGCGCTCCACCCAATGCCAGGCGAAAGCCAGTCATCACTTCGTCAAAAATCAAAACCATATTTTCTTCATCACAAATATTTCGCAGGCCTTCCAGAAAGCCGGGTTGCGGCAAAATGCAGCCCATATTCCCAGCGACAGGTTCTACAATAATAGCAGCCACTTCACCTTTGTTTTCGGCCACCAACTGGCGAACTGCATCGAGGTCGTTATAGGCACAGGTGAGCGTATCATTGGCAATGGCAGCGGTTACGCCTGGTACCGTTTGAATATTAAACGTGGCAACGCCGCTGCCGGCTTTCACCAAAAAAGCGTCGGCATGCCCGTGATAACAACCTTCAAACTTTATAAATTTATTTCTACCGGTAAAGCCGCGCGCAAGACGTAAAGCGCTCATACAAGCTTCCGTTCCACTGCTTACCATCCTAATCAAATCGATATTGGGCGCCATCGACCTAATAAGCTCGGCCATTTCAATTTCAAGTTCGGTGGGCGCACCAAAAGATGTGGAATACCTGGCCCGGTCACAAATGGCGTCCACCACGGGCTCATAAGCATGCCCAAGTATCATTGGCCCCCAGGATGCGATATAATCGATGTATGGGTTATCGTCAGCATCATATAAATAAGCGCCTTTAGCCTTTTTAATAAATAGCGGCACACCGCCTACACTTTTAAAAGCCCGCACCGGCGAGTTGACGCCGCCCGGGATGGACTGTTGCGCTCTTTCAAATAATGTCTTGCTCGATTCGTAACTATACATAATACTTTCAATCTTTTAAAGAATAAGCGCCTTGCTTTTAATCAGGAAAGACAAGTCGAGCCCCTCCACCAAAATACCTGTTGCAACCTAACGGCTTTTTTCAAATTCATTCAGAATGGCGTCCAACAGTTTGTTATAATCGGCATTCAGCCTGCCCGCTGCAATATTAATCGGGGTTTTGAGCGAGGCATAATTCAACTCCAACATTTTTCTTTTGATCGGGCTCGGCTCGTTTGCGATAAAACGTTCGGGTTGTTTTAAAAACAAGGCAATAAACGGGTCGCCCGAAATTTGCAGCGGCCTGATTTCTGAAATATCCTTCCACGCGATTTTGGCAAAAGAGACATTCATGGAGTTATCACTGATTCCCTCGTCATCGATAATCAAACCTGCTTTTTTGGTAAACACTTTCTGCGCATTTAATGCGGCAGGAAAAATCAAGATGAATGTTCCGATATAGCCGATCACTTTTAAAAAACCGTTCTCGCTGCTTCTGGTGAGCAGGCTTGGCTTTACTGCCATGAGCGTAAACAGGATAAGCAGCAAAACAAAAAGCACCAACCGCTTGGTTGCTTTAGACTTATCAAGAGGAACGCGAACACGAGGCATAATTCAAATTTTAAATCGAAGGCTCAACAATTTATCTTTATAAGCCGGACAATATTTTAACAGCATCCTTTGCAAAATAAGTAGCAATCAGATCGGCGCCCGCTCTTCTGATCGAAGTAAGGCTTTCCAAAATAGCTTTTTCTTCATCGAGCCAGCCACGCGCTGCAGCCGCTTTGATCATCGCGTATTCGCCGCTTACATGATAGGCTGAAACCGGCACGGTGACTGCATTTTTGATCTCCCGAATGATATCGAGATAAGCCATAGCCGGCTTTACCATGACAATATCCGCACCTTGCGTTACATCCTGCAGGGTTTCATTAATCGCCTCAATGCGGTTGGCATAATTCATCTGATAAGTTTTCTTATCTCCAAAACCTGGAGCGCTGTCCAGCGCGTCTCTAAAGGGGCCATAAAAACAACTGGCATATTTGGCGCTATAACTCATGATACCCACATCACTAAATCCGCTTTCTTCCAACGCCTTTCTAAAAGCGCCGATACGTCCGTCCATCATATCGCTGGGCGCAATAAAATCTGCGCCGGCAGCGGCATGGGAAAGGCTCATTAGGGTCAGCGCTTCCACCGTTTCGTCATTCAAAATTGTGCCTTTATCTACTTCAACGATGCCATCATGGCCATATTGAGAATAGGGATCCAATGCTACGTCCGTCATTACGAGCATTTCCGGAACGGCGTTCTTAATCTCTTTTATGGCGCGCTGCATCAGGCCATCCGGGTTCCATGCTTCTTTGCCGGTATTATCTTTCAGCTGGTCATCGGCCTTCACAAAAAGCAACACCGCTTTCAATCCCATGCTCCAAAGATCCTTCACCTCTTTAATGGTTATGTCCAGGCTGTTTCGGTAATAACCTGGCATCGAAGCAATTTCTGTTTTTATATTTTCGCCTTCGCCAATAAACAACGGTACCATAAAATCATTTGGCGTTAACACTGTTTCCGCAACCAATGCGCGTACTGCTGCCGACCTGCGGGTAATTCTATTTCTTCGCTGTAAATACATATTGCATATTTTAAATCGCCGCCTTTTTATAGAGGGAACCTAACATCGGTTTACCCGAGCGGCCCAATCTTCTTCGGAAATACGATCTGTATCCACCCATTCTCTGGGGTGTAAACAAACCTGTAACAATTGATCCTCCTCACTTCCCGGTTCAGGGTGATAATTGTAATCGAACCTTACCGTCGCCGGCAAGCTCATCAAAATACTTTCGGTTCTTCCATTTGTTTTTAAACCAAAAATGGTTCCCCTGTCATGAACAAGGTTAAACTCTACATAGCGGCCTCTTCTTATTTCCTGCCAATATTTATGTTTCGCTTCAAAGTTGGTATTTTTTCTTTTGCTGACAATGGGAAGATACGCAGGCAGGAAAGCATTGCCACAAGCTTTACCAAAATCCATCCAAAAGGCGACATCTTTTTGCGCATCCGCTTTTTGGTGATCGTAGAAAATACCTCCGATACCCCGCCGTTCATTATGGCGATGGGTATTCACAAAATAATCATCGCAAACCTTTTTAAATGCAGGATAGAAATCCGGGCTAAAGTTGTCACAAACATTTTTATACGTCTGGTGAAAATGGCGGGCATCTTCCTCCATTAAATAGTAAGGCGTTAAATCGGTGCCGCCGCCAAACCAGCGATCCATCACTTTATGTTCTTCATCATATAATTCAAACATTCGGTAGTTGCAATGAACCGTTGGAACATAAGGATTGAATGGATGGATTACCAGGCTGATGCCGGCCGCAAACCATCGACTGCCGCCAATGCCCAGGGCTTTACGCATTGTTTCTGTTACGGGGCCATGTACAACAGAAGTGTTCACGCCACCTTTTTCAAAAACAGCGCCGTTTGCAATGACACGGGTCTTTCCGCCGCCTCCGCCCTCGCGCTCCCAGCGGTCTTCCACAAAAACAGCCGCACCGTCCTCCTGCTCCAACCCTTTACAAATATCGTCCTGCAACTGGTGGATGATAGACACCCATTTATCGCGTATTGAATCCTGTTCCATCTTAGTTTTTTCTTATTATCAACTATTTTTTACCGCCTCTACAAACGCCTTTGCATGATCAACCGGAACGTTGGGCAAAATACCATGCCCAAGATTGGCTATATGTTTGCCCGGCCCAAATGCTGAAAGCATTTGTTTTACTTCACTTTGTATCACTGGTATCGGCGACAATAGTTTGGCAGGATCAAAATTGCCTTGCAGCGTAATTTGGTCGCCTGCAAATTGGCGGGCCATCTTTGGCTCAATACACCAATCAATCCCTAATCCATGAGCGCCGGTTTCAGCCATTTCCTGTAGCGAACTCCACGCACCTTTAGCAAATACAATCGTGGGGACTTCCTCTTTAACCGCCTCAACGATCTGACGAATATAGCGGAGCGAAAAGGTTTCAAAATCTTTCTTGCCCAGCAATCCTCCCCAGCTGTCAAACACCTGCACCACATCTGCACCCGCAGCCACTTGACCCTTTAAATAGGCAATCGTCGTGTCTGTAATCATTTGTAATAAAGCATGCGCCAGTTCGGGATTTTGATAGCAAAAACCCTTCGCTTCGTCAAATGTTTTACTTCCCTTTCCCTGCACCATATAACAAAGCAGTGTCCACGGCGCGCCGGCAAAACCTATCAGCGGCACACGGTCGTTTAATTCCTGCTTGATCAGTTTGATCGCCTCAAACACATAATTTAAACGATCATGAACATCCGGCACCTGAATGCGCTTCAGATCACGCTCCTGCCTGATCGGCTCGGGCAACAGGGGTCCCAACTTTTCGATCAGCTGCACCTCCATGCCCATCGCCTGCGGCACCACCAAAATATCTGAAAAAAGAATGGCCGCATCCACACCCACAATATCGACGGGCTGCAATGTGATTTCACAAGCCAGTTCAGGCTGCTGACATCTTTCAAAAAAAGAATACTTCTCGCGCAACTTAATATATTCGGGCAAATACCGCCCGGCCTGCCGCATCATCCAAACCGGAGTGCGTTCGGTTGGTTCACCGAGTAAGGTTTTAACGATGAGGTCGTTCTTTATGGTTCTATCTCTGTTCATTTGTCTTTTATAGTTTCAATTACTTTATTCAACATGGCGGCACCACTGGCCGTTTCAGCGATAACAATATTTTCGGTGTGGGGCTTTAAAGCCGCTGCCGTTGTATTTCCCACCGCATAACTTGTTGTATTCGCATCAATTTTGTTGAGCTCGGTAAAACTTTCAACCGCACTGGGACTGAAGAAAAGAATACCGTCAAAAGCGCGGTCGATTTTATGAGGTTTGACTTCTGTATTATAGACGATGTGCTGATGTAGCACCACTTGCGTTCCGGCCAGCCTTTGCGGAATGGTATCCATCCGTTTATTACCACAAAAAAAATGTACTTCTTTCAAGGCCTGGCTTTGTAATTGCCCGGCAAGCGCGGCGCTGTCTTCGGCATCGGCTCTAATAACAGATTGCGGAAAGAGTTGGGCCACATGTTTCCTCGTCGCGCCAAACAAACAGAAGATATTCCAGCCGGGCTGTTGCGTTAAGACCGACGCCACGGCAGCTACAGCTTTGGAACTGGTAAAAATTGCGTTGATTGGGGCCGCTGCCAGCGCATTAATCTGACGAGCCAATGCTTCATTAATAGCAGTGTTTGATTCAATAAAAGGTATGCATGTGATGAGAATCCCATGAGCCCCGGCCTTTTCAATAATAGCGGGCTCTAAAACTTTTGTACTTAATATTTGAACGCGATTACTTTGCATTGTTAAACGCGCTGATGATTTTGTCACCTCCTTGTTCTAAAATCAGTTGGGCTGCGGAGGCGCCTGCCTGATCAATGTCGCGCAGCTCGAAATGCTGATTTACTTCTATTTTTTTACTGCCGTCGGGCGCTACTATATTTCCTTCGAAAACAATCCCGGCCTCACTTACCTGCGCCAAAGCGCTTATAGGCGTCGAACAACCACCCATCAAAGCACTTAGAAAATCTCTCTCAATTTTCACAGCAATAGCGGTATATGGGTCATTTAGCTTAGCACATATATCTCTTACTTCCGCATCGCTCTCGCGGGCCACCACCATGATGGCACCCTGCGCCGGGGCGGGCAGCATCCAGTCTAAATCTAAACTGTTGTCGGGCCTGACATTGATCCGCTCCAAGCCCGCCGCTGCAAAAATGGCCCCATGCCAACCGCTCTCCGCTACTTTTTTCAAGCGGGTATTCACATTTCCTCTTAAATTTTCTATCGTTGTTTGCGGATATCGATGCAGCCATTGCGCCTTGCGCCTAACGCTGCTGGTTGCAATGATAAGTGGAGCATGATGAGTGGTAAACGGAGTCGATAATTGATGTTCAATTGACTTTTTATCATTCACAACTAAAATATCCTTATGGTTGGCTCGTTTTAAAACTGCGGCCTGTGCTATTCCGGTAGGCAACTGAACCGGCACATCTTTCATGCTGTGAACGGCAATATCAATCTTTCCGCTCAACAAAGCGGCATCCAGGCTTCTGGTAAAAACGCCTTGTACGCCCATCGCATAAAGGGGCGTAACGAGGTCGATATCACCTTCGCTTTTAATAGCCACCAGCGTTGCTTCGTGGCCGTTTTCTTCAAGATTTTTTTTAACAAGATCGGCCTGCCATATAGCTAATTGGCTCTCTCTGGTACCTATTCGGATGGGATCTTTTCGCATCAGGACATTCGCAGGTAATCATTAATCAAATTAATAAACTGACAACCCTTATCATTTTTTGTTTTCAGGTTCACGGCAAGCTGCTTCACAGCTTTTTGTGCCTTCACCGTTTGTTGTTTTAAATCAGCGTCTCTCGCAAATTCGCATGGATGTAATTGCAGTTTGTCGATTTCCTGCAATTTACTTTTCCAGGTTTTTAAGTGCAGCGCATAGCGGTAATCTTTAAGCCATTGCCAGAATTCCTGCGTATAATATTCGATGATGGCTTCTGCTTTGGGCACTTCTGCGCGGCGCCTGGCCAGGGTTTTATCAAGAATGGTTGTAGAAATTTCATCTACATCTATCACCAGTTTGCCGTTCATCTCTTTTACGCCGGGATGAACGTTTACAGGGACAGACAAATCGAGGATCAGTTTATCATCAGTTTCGTTGAAGTGAGACGGCAATACGGTAGGCTCGTTGGCATTGGTGCAAACAATCACCACGTCCGATTCGCTGATCGCCTGGGCTTTATTTTTATACTCAGAAAAATGAATTCCGTTTGATTTTGATAAAGCCAGCGCGGTATCGTCCGTCCTGTTCATCACCGTCAACATCACGTCGGGAAAATAAGTAACAAGATTCTTGCATACATTCGACCCAAACTTGCCGGCACCGATGACGAGCATTTTCTTTGTAGAAAGATCGGGTATGGCCTGAAGCAATTCGATCGCCGCGAAAGAAACAGAAACGGTTCCATTGCTCAATGCTGTTTCCGTTTTAATTCGTTTGGACGCCTGAAAAACAAAGTTGAGCGTGCGGTCCATCACCGGGCCAATCACACCGTTGAGCTTTGCCAGGTCAACAGCTTTTTTAATCTGACCCAAAATTTCATAGTCGCCCAGAATTTGCGAATCAAGGCCTGACGCCACATTGAATAGATGTTGAAGCGCCGGATTGCCATTCTTCAGATAAGCATATTCAAAGAAAGTGTTTCTGTCGGCTTTGCATTGATCAAGCAAAAGATTGACCAACTGCATTACCGATTCTGCAAAACCATAAATCTCTGTGCGGTTACAGGTAGAAACCACAAAAACACTTTTCAAGTCGGCTGCTTTGGCAGCAATCGCCAAAGAAGCAAACTGTTCTTCATTAATTGAAAATAAACCGCGGGTTGCGGTATCAGCTTTATGATAGTTGATTCCTGCAACACAAAACCGATCGAGCACCTGTTTTGAAATATGAAAATCTTCGGCAGACATGTGAGTCCTGCAAATGTATAGAAGGCTGCGATCTTGAACGTCATTTTTTTGTCATGTACATCAAAAAAAAGTAGAAGATGATATCTATCAATTTTAAAAATAAGGAACTACATTTTGCTAACTTTGCAAAAATTTTCAGGCAGGGCCTTTCTTGTTTGTGTTATGATTTTTTAAGTGGATGCTACTTTCATCTTCTTTTCAATTTTTTGTAAAAAAGATAGCAGATCCTAAAGGCCCGTTTATATTTTTCGCTAATGAATAAAAAAGGAATTATTTTGATGAACCTCGGATCGCCGGATTCGACCAGCCGATCTGATGTTAAGGAGTATTTGGACGAGTTTTTGATGGATGAACGCGTAATCGACAAACCCTATTGGTTGCGTTTGTTGCTCGTAAAAGGTATCATTACGCCTTTCCGGGCCGCCAAATCGGCCGAAGCTTATAAGACGATCTGGTGGGAACAGGGATCGCCGCTGATTGTGCTAACCGAACGCTTGCAGCAGGCCCTTCAACAAAAAACAGATATGCCGATTGAAATTTCAATGCGTTACAGGAAGCCGCATCCGAAGACTGCTTATGATAACCTTTTGGCAAAAATTCCGGATCTTGAAGAAGTCATTTTAGTTCCGCTCTACCCTCATTATGCAATGAGCAGCTGGGAAACGGCGGTTGAGTACATGAAGGAGATCCATAAAAAACATAATTATAAGTTTGTATTAAAAACTGTTCCCCCTTTTTACAAGCACCCCGCCTATATCCATGCGCTGGCTGAAAGTATGCGCCCCTATTTGCAGGATGATTATGACCAGTTATTGTTTAGCTACCATGGTATACCCGAGCGACATGTTCTGAAAACCGACCCGACAAAGAGCCATTGCATGCAGGTGGAAAATTGTTGTTTTAAATCGAGCGCCTCCCATCCTACCTGTTACCGCCATCAGGTTACGATCACCAGCGAACTGGTTGCAAAAAAGCTGGGTTTAAAAAAAGATCAATGGGCGCAGGCCTATCAAAGCCGCCTCGGGCGCGATCCCTGGCTACTGCCCAGCACGCAGGAGCGTTTGCCTAATCTTCCCAAAGAAGGCATTAAAAAAATAAAAGTGGTGTGCCCTTCGTTTGTGAGCGACTGTCTTGAAACTTTAGAAGAAATTGAGGAGCGGGGCAAGGAAGACTTTTTATCAAATGGCGGTGAAAAGTATGACTATGTTCCCTGCATGAACGTGCAGGAGGCGTGGGTGGAAGCGTTGATGGAATTGATCCGAGATGCGGAAGAGGTTGAGAGGTGAAAGGGAAGAGGCAATTGGCAAAAGTGAAAGGTGAATCGTGAATCGTGAAAGGGCCATAAATCAAGAGTCCATAGAAATTGTGATAAAACAACGGCTCTTTTTAAGTACTTTTAGCCAAATCGTTGCTATGTTCCTGGAGTTGAATCATCAAAAATTAGAAGTTTATAAGGCTTCTAAAAACCTTTTGGTAGAATGCTACAAGCTTTCGCACAGGTTACCCGATTATGAAAAATTCGGGATGGCTTCTCAAATCCGCCGCGTCGCGTTATCTAATCTGCTCAATATTGCCGAGGGAGCGTCAAGAAAATCTGAAACGGAAAGAAAAAGATTTTTTGAAATCGCGAGAGGATCTGTTATAGAAATCGACGCCGCTCTTGAAGCCGCAGAAGCGCTGGACTATTTAAAAGCCTATTCGTTAGGAAAATTAGAAATTTATCTGCAAAGCTCATTCAGATTAATATCCGGGCTAATTAAATCAAGATAATTTTTATTTTTAACATTCACCAATAACTATTGCCTATTCACACTTAGCTTTTCATTATTGCACACGCTCTTTATGTCCTATTTTTACCTTAAAGCCATCCATATCATTTTCGTTGTTACCTGGTTCGCCGGCTTGTTTTATATGCCACGATTGCTGATCTATAATGTGGAAGCCAACGATAAAGAAAAAGATGCGAAAGAGGTGTTGCAGGCACAGTTCGCCGTCATGATGAAACGCTTATGGTATGGTATCACCTGGCCTTCGGCCCTACTTACCTTAGTGTTTGGCCTCACCGTTTTGATCAGCGGCAACTGGGTGTCCACTATTTTTAAAAAAGAAGGCTTATGGCTATTGCTTAAACTGATACTGGTTTTATTTTTATACGGATACCATTGCTACACCCACATCATTTTCAAACAACAACTGAAGGGAAAGTTTACATTAACTTCACAACAATTGAGAATGTGGAATGAAGTAGCTACCCTATTTTTGATCAGCATCGTAATGCTGGTAGTTGTAAAGCAAGGTATAAGCCTGATATGGGGAATTGCAGGCACTCTTTTGCTGGTTATCCTTTTAATGCTTGCTATCAGGATTTACAAACGCATTCGAAATAATAATTAATCGCTCTAAACTTTTAAATCTCAACTATGTCAATTAATCGTCGCGATTTTTTGGATCATGTTTCCAAAGCCGGGCTTTTGGGCGCTTTGGGCATCGGCCATGGTTTTCCGCTTATTGATGATGTAAACGATGTGGCAGCCCGTGCAGCAGACGGACACATTTTTCTATCGAAGCCCTATTTGCAGGCGCCTTCATCCAACAGCATGCATATTTTTTGGATCACTAACAAGCTTTGTTATAGCTGGGTAGAATATGGCGAAGGCAATCAGCTCAACCAAAAAGCCCACGAAGTTGCTGATGGTTTGGTAAGCGCTTATAACAGGGTCAACAATGTGAAGTTAACCAACCTGAAACCCAACACCGAATATAGCTATCGCGTGGTTTCCAAAGAGATAAAAGAGTTTTTGCCCTATAAACTTACTTACGGAGAAACGATCACAGGCGACGTCAACACCTTTAAAACAGTCGACCCTGAAGCGAAAGAAGTAAGCTGGCTGGTGATGAATGACATTCACGACAGGCCTCATTCTTTCTCGCAATTAATGAAACTAAACGGAGCGGCGCCCTACGACTACGTATTCTTGAATGGTGACATGTTCGATTATCAAACCGACGAAAAGCAACTCATCGACCATTTGATAACGCCTTGTACGGATACATTTGCGAGCAACACGCCCTTTCTTTTTGTCAGAGGCAATCACGAAACGAGGGGCAAATTTCGTCGCGCCCTGGCAGATTATTTTACATCTCCTTCAGGGGATTATTATTACAGTTATCAATGGGGCCCCGTCTATAATATCGTAATAGATACGGGCGAAGACAAACCCGACGACGCGCCTGTGTATGCCGGAATCGTCGATTTTGATTCGTACCGCAGAGAGCAGGCTGCCTGGTTTGAACAAATCGCACAAACCACCGCGTTTAAGAAGGCGCCGTTTCGGGTGGTGATGATGCATATCCCTCATTTCTATTCGGGCGACTGGCACGGCACCATGCACTGCCGGGAACTTTTTGCACCGCTTTTTGATAAATATAAAGTGGATATGGTATTATGCGGGCATACCCATAAATATGGCGTTTTCGCTCCTGAAAAAGGCGCCCACAACTATCCGATTATCATCGGCGGCGGCCCGCAGGAAGGCAGGCGGACACTTATAAAAGTTAAAGCTACTCAACAAGAGCTTAGCCTGAAAATGATAAAAGACGATGGTACAGAAGTGGGAAGTTATGTGGTAAAAAGACAATAAACTACACAAAAAAACCTCAGCGATTGCCGAGGTTTTTCTTTATAAGATTTATAAAGCTTATCTCACTTTATAAATAAAATCATTGTTTTTAAATTGCTTGGCTACTTCGCGTAGATCGTAAGCGATGCTGGCATCTACCATTCTATCGCCCATTTCTAAGACAAAGCCGCCAATAATATTCGGATCCACTTTTTCTTCAAGCTCTACCTTTTCAACGCCGGCCGCCTTTTTAACCTGTGCAATAATACTTTGCTTTACGGCATCGCTGATGGCAACCGCGGTGGTTAGTTTTACGGTATTGATGTTATTGTGCTTTTTGTAAAGTACAACAAACTCGTTCAGCATTTCAGGCAAATGGCTTTCGCGGCTTTTACTAATCAGCAAACGAATAAAGCCTGAAGTGATTTCGCCTACATGATCTTTCGCAACCGCTTCTACGATCTTTTGCTTTTTATCGGCTTTGATGATCGGACTGCGCAACAGATTCACAAACTCGCTGCTGCTTTTGCAAACGGCCTGCAACCACTGCACGTCGGCAAAAACTTTATCTAATTGAGATTTTTCAACCGCAATGTCGAGTAAAGCTTTGGCGTATCTGTATGCTAAACGGGGATTAAGCATTTGTATATTTCGATTTGAAACTTATGATTTGAAAATTACTTCCTGTTCACTATCAGCCGCCGGGCTGTTGATTAATTCAGTTTGATGCTGTCAACAAGCCCATTGATATGCGCTTCCTGCTTATTGGGGCTGCTCAGTTCTTGCTTCAGCACTTTTTCGCTTACTTCAATGACCAGCTTGCCCACTTCATTTTTCACTTCCGTTAAAGCAGCCATTTTTTGAGCATTGATGGCCTGCTGGGCATCAGCGATAATTTTAGAAGCTTCTGTTTTAGCCTGCTCCTTCGCTTCGTTGATCATTCTGTCTTTTGTTTCACGGGCATCTTTCAGCAAAGCAGCGCGCTCTTCGCGGGCCTTGGCCAGCAAGGCTTCGTTTTCGCTTTGCAACGCTGCCATTTCAGCTTTTACCTTTTCGGCAGAAGCGATAGCGCCAGCAATGTTTTGCTCACGTTCGTTTAATGATTTAAGAATCGGCTTCCACGCAAATTTTCTTAATATCAAAAGCAAAATCACAAAAGCGAGAAGCGCCCATGCAAAAAAACCAAAGTCGGGAATGAGTAAATCCATTTTATTATATTGATAGTTGATAGTTCTTAGTCAATATAACCATTGACTTTAACTAAATTGTTGATCGAATATTCCACCAATCAAGTGTGCGACGCAAGGTTGTTGATAGTAGCACAAAAGTTGACCAGATAAAAATACTGCACCCGCCGCCCTTTGCTTAAGGTGCAATAATTTTTTTGAAGAGCTATTACTTCAGTACAGCCAATAAGCCGGCGATTACCGCAAAAAGGGCAACACCCTCGATAAAGGCTGCAGTTAAGATCATAGCGCCACGAATGTCGTTAGCTGCTTCTGGTTGACGAGCGATACCTTCAGTAGCGCCTTTACCGATTTGGCCAATACCCAAACCAGCGCCAATTGCTGCTAAACCAGCACCTAAAGCTCCACCTACGTGAGACCAGCTACCGGTTACTTCCAACAAAGTGTTTAATAAATCCATGATTGTGATTTTTTATATAATTAAAAATAAAAACGAATTAATGATGCGGAAGCACGTCCTCTTCATAATGATGATCACCGATAGCCCCGCCTATAAAAACGGCCGTCAGCACGGTAAATATATAAGCCTGAATAAATGCTACCAGGATCTCGATAACGTAGATAAACAAAACAAACGCAATAGACACAGGACTAAAAGCCCATCCGGCGGTGGTGCTCATTTCTCCGAAGATAAAGATGAGGCTCACAAAGCTTAAAATCACGATGTGGCCCGCTGTCATGTTGGCGAACAAACGCACAATCAGCGCGAAAGGCTTCGTGAATACACCGAGCAATTCAACGGGTATCATCAATATTTTAACCGGCAAGGGTACGCCCGGGAACCAGAAAATATGCTCCCAATAATGCTTATTGGTGCTAAACAAAATAACGATCAGGGAAATAATACCCATCACAGCGGTGAAGGCTATATTGCCGGTTACGTTGGCCGCGCCCGGTAACAAGCCGAATAAATTGTTGATTAAAATAAAGAAGAAAACTGTAAGCAAATAAGGAAGGTATTTTTTGTACTTCGGCCCCAGGTTGGGCTTTGCGATGTCATCGCGAACAAAAGTGATCACCACTTCCACCGCATTTTGAAAACCTGAAGGAGCAGTGGTAACCCCTTTGCCTTTCATATATCGTTTGGCAAGCGACCCCAGAATCAGCGCCAACACAATCATCGCCAGTAACATCTGTGCCACATTCTTCGTAATTGAAAAATCGTAAACTTTAACCGACTCGTCGATATTTCCGTTTGCATCTACGGCTACCACTTTATCATGCTCCAGTTTATAACCGTTATATGCCTCATGACCATGATGGAATTTAGACGACATGAAAGCAGAAAAACCTCTTTGAGGAGCATATACTAAAATCGGCAAAGGCAAAGTGGCGTGAACCTCGGTGCCGTCGCTTTTCTTAAAGTTAAAAAAATGAAATTCGTGCGAATCGGCAATATGGTGCAGAATGGCCTCACCCGGGTTAAAACCGGCTGCTTCTTCCGCTTCGTGACCGGAAGCTGCATGCGCGGCCGGAGCCTCGCCGTGCTGCGCAAAACCAGAAAAGCCCGCAAACGTCAAAAACAGGCTGAAAGCCACTACTATAAAGGATTTGAAGCCGTTAGAACCCATCATTCGCTGAAATTTGGCGCAAAGATAAGGAGAGTAACCCAAATTTATTAGTTTCGGCAGCCCGAAAGTTAGCAGCTGTTAATAAAATCATCATTTACCCGGGTCTTAGATCCCCTCATTCATTTTCTTTATTTTTTCGAGTTCAATTACATCGATTTGACCTTTTGGGCGACCCACTGCTTTTTTATTTGAAATTAAATCGTCGATACTTTAAAAAGGCACCTTAACACCTCTAAAATCTGCAAGTTTCGCACGGCTAAGGCAGGTATTAAAACTTACATCCTCTAAACCTTTCATCGAAGTCATAATATCCAGCACTAACCTTTTAGCAATGTAAAATTGTGTCTAGCCCGGTACAAACGGCATTGTTTCTATCGATGGATATCTCCATAACCGAGTTCTCTAAAAGCATTCCGCAGTTTTTGCCGATTTCAGAGGTCATCCATCAGCCAAAGGTCAGCGGCTGCGGTTGCCCTGATAAATCCTTGTAGGTTAACCGCAAAACCGCCAACCATATGTAGGATGAATGATTTTTATTTAAAAAATCCCAAAATTCGATCAATTCGTCATCAAGAAACGCCCTGTAACAAATATGTTATTCTATGATTCTGGCATTTGAAAACATTTTGCCAATGCGTATCATGCGACAAAGAGTCTGTAATCGCTCCAGATCCGTCTTTTGAAGGCGCATTTTTAAATTGTAGGCATCTGCCTCCTCTTGAGAAGAAAAGGTTTTATAAAATATATCTGGCTCTTGCGCTATCGAAGGGTATTCATCATTACGATATTTCTTATTGTCCGTCATTCACCGGCAAACTACTAATTTTTTGGTGGCGACTTTTTGAAATTTTCAGGCAACTTTAATCGCCTTTATAGCCTACAAAATCAGAAATAAATTCCTGATTAATCTTCACTTCACCCGCTGCGGATTCTTTTTTATAAAATCGTCCCACCCCTTAAAGCTCCCCGAGGTAGGCACCGGCGACAAAAGCTGGTAATGGTGGCAGATGGCAACGGCGAGCGCATCGGTCGCATCAAAATAATCGGGCAACTCTTTCAATTTCAGGGTTTGCTGCAGCATTTTCCATACCTGCTCCTTGCTGGCATTACCGTTGCCGGTCACCGCCTGCTTCACTTTTTTAGGCGAATACTCAGTAATTGGCAAATTGTAATGCATCGCCGCAGCAATCGCCACGCCCTGGGCCCGCCCCAGCTTGAGCATGCTCTGCACATTTTTTCCAAAAAACGGGGCTTCGATCGCAAATTCTGTCGGCTTATATAATTGAATCAATTCATTGACGCGTTGATACACCAAACTCAGTCGCTCATAATTGCTTTTCCGGCTTGGCAGTTTGAGGCCCTGCATTTCCAGCAATTGTATTTTTCGCTGATCGCAGACAATGACACCATAGCCCATAATGATCGTTCCGGGGTCAATACCTAATATTATTTTAGAAGATTGTTGCAAACAGATACTATTTTTACGCCTCCACGTGAAGGTGAACAAAAATATTAAGATATTTATCAATTATTTTCTCGGGCCGCTTTTGTTTGCCTGGTTGGCCTGGTCGATTTACAGGCAAATAAGCAGGCAGCCCGGGCTTGAAGAAGCCCTTTCCGAAATCAAAGCTTCGCTGGCCAGCGCCAATGTATTTTTCCTGATTGCGACGATTGTTTTAATGCTGGTAAACTGGAGTCTCGAAGCCTATAAGTGGATGCTCGCCGTAAAACGTGTGCAGCAAATCAGCTTTGCGCGGGCATTTAAAGCTATCTTTTCCGGCATTTCTTTTTCGATCAGCACGCCCAATTCCATCGGGGAATATGTAGGCCGTGTATTATATATGGAAGAAGGTAATCGTATCAAAGCCGTTTCCTTAACTATCGTAGCAAACATGAGCCAGTTGATCATCACTTTTGCGATGGGCACGCTGGCTTTGTTTTTTTTAAAAGAGCAGCTTATCGCCTCTGAAATGGTTAGCCTTGCATTTGCCAACGCTTTTTTATGGTTTTCGGGTACTATTGTTGTTATATTGTTATTATTTTATTTCAGGTTACCCTGGTTGATAAAAATTATTGATAAATTGCCGCAAATCAGCAGGTTCTCCTGGGCAATTGAAGCCGTTGAGCATATAAGTGCAACGTTACTGATCAAATTTTTGTCATTATCAGTAGTCAGGTTCCTGGTTTTTAGCCTGCAATATTATTTGTTGTTTGAGCTGTTTGAGGTAGATGTTAATATATTGCAGAGTTGGATGGGAATGAGTGTCATGTTTTTGGTGATGGCAATTATCCCCACCATTGCTTTATTTACTGATTTAGGATTAAAAAACGAATTGAGCATCCAGCTCATGGGTTTGTTTACCACCAATCATTTGGGTGTCAGCCTGGCTTCGTTAACAATCTGGATCATTAACCTGGTATTTCCGGCTTTGATAGGCAGCCTGCTGATATTGGGAATTAAAAATATCCTGAAAAAACAAAAATAGGCATCATCCGTGCCGGCTAAATTTTCGTTTCTTTTACTAAAGCAGCGAAGTAATAAATTAAAACAGATAGATGATATGAAAGCACTTAGATTGTCCATATTAGCACTTTTTTCGATTGCCGCGATGGCTGGCGCAAAACAGCCTGAAACGCAATCTACCACCATCGCTCCCAACTGCGGTATCAACAATACCGCGTTTAAAGCCGGGGAAAAAGTTGAATTTGTAGTATATTATACAGCTGCAAAACTCATCAACGTGACCGCCGGCGCGGGCTCTTTTACAACGACCCTTGAGAAGCTGAATGGCAAATCAGTTTACCATGTTGTCGGAGAAGGCCACACGCTTCCTTCGTATGAATGGGCCTATAAGGCGAAAGACACCTATGAAACTTTTATGGATGTGGAAACGCTTCAGCCTTTAAAATTCGTCCGGAACATCAATGAAGGCGGCTATAAAAAATATCAAAACGTGAGCTTTAATAAATCGGCTAACACCGCCATCAGCAGCGAGGGCGTATTTAAAATCCCTGCTTGTGCACACGACGTCGTGAGTGCGGTTTTTTATGCCAGAAACATCGACTTTAACAGGTTAAAACCCGGCGTAGACCGCGTGCCTTTCACTGTTTTTTTAGATAATGAAACACATCCGATGCAGATCAGGTATCTCGGTAAAGAAACGATCAGCACGAAATACGGAAAATTTAAAACCGTCAAAATAAAACCTTCAACCATTAAAGGAACGATTTTTAAAGATGATGACCAGATGACCGTTTGGGTAACGGATGATGCCAACCATGTTCCGGTTCGCATTGAAAGCCCGATTATCGTTGGTAAGGTGCGCATTGACATGACCAATTTCCAAAACCTGCGCAACCCCATGAGCGCGCTGGTGAAAAAATATTAATCATCACAATAATAAAAAAAGCCGGGAGCGTTTTATAACACTTCCGGCTTTTTCGTACAAAAGGCTTTTATCAATAAGCTCTGGCGAACAAAACTCTTCTTTTAGAAGGTTTGCCGCTCAAAATGCAAACGCCATCTTCCAGTCCCATATCATCGATCGGGATGCACCGGATGGTGGCTTTGGTTTGTTCTTTTATCTCATTTTCGGTTTCGGCTGTCCCGTCCCAATGCGCCAATACAAACCCGCCTTTTTCGTCCAAAAGTTTTACAAACGCTTCCCAGGTATCGGCTTTGGTAATATGTTCGTCGCGATATGCTTTGGCCTTTTTAAACATATTGTGCTGAATATCCAGCAAAAGTCCGTCAATATACTGCGAGATGCCGTCGGCATGTATCGTTTCTTTGGTCCGCGTATCTCTGCGCGCCACTTCTATTTGTTGATTCGCGAGGTCGCGGGCGCCCAGGGTCACTCTCACGGGCACGCCTTTCATCTCATATTCGGCGAATTTCCAACCGGGGCGGGCATTATCATTATCGTCATATTTTGCCCGGATGCCCATCTTTTTAAGATTCGACATGATTTCTTCAGCTTTTTCGTCGATCAGGGCTTTCTGCTCCTCTCCTTTGAAGATGGGCACAATCACCACTTGCAGCGGCGCAATTTTCGGCGGCAACACCAACCCCTCGTCATCACTGTGGGCCATCACCAAGGCGCCTACCAAACGGGTGCTTACGCCCCAACTGGTGGCCCAAACATATTCCTGTTGATTGTCTTTATTGAGGAATTTAACGTCGAAGGCTTTCGCAAAATTCTGCCCAAGAAAATGAGAAGTGCCGGCCTGCAAGGCTTTGCCGTCCTGCATAAGCGCTTCAATACAATAAGTTTCAATGGCGCCGGCGAAGCGTTCGCTTTCCGATTTAACGCCTTTTAAAACCGGAACGGCCATAAATTCTTCAGCGAAGGTGGCATAAACGTCAAGCATTTTTTTGGCCTCCAGTTCCGCTTCCTCCTGCGTGGCATGGGCAGTATGGCCTTCTTGCCATAAGAATTCTGCCGTGCGGAGAAATAACCGGGTCCGCATTTCCCAACGCACCACATTTGCCCACTGGTTTACCAGAATAGGCAAATCGCGGTAGGACTGAATCCAATCTTTATAAGTATTCCAGATGATGGTTTCACTGGTGGGGCGAACAATAAGCTCCTCTTCCAATTTTGCCTCCGGGTCTACCACCACGCCGTTCCCGTCGGGGTCATTTTTCAGGCGGTAATGCGTTACCACCGCACATTCTTTCGCAAACCCCTCTACATGGGCGGCTTCTTTACTCAGAAAGCTTTTAGGTATGAAAAGCGGGAAATAAGCGTTCAGATGGCCTGTGTCTTTAAACATCTTATCCAGGGCGTCGCGCATATTTTCCCAAAGCGTAAAACCATAAGGCTTGATCACCATACAGCCTCTCACCGCCGAATAATCGGCCAGTCCGCCTTTTAAAACCAGGTCATTGTACCACTGCGAATAGTCCTGCTCCCGTGGCGTAATTTCTTTGCTCATAATATATAAATCTTCAATTTAGGTACAACCAGGAGGACAGTTATTTCGTATATTAATGTAGCTGTAGCCCTTCCATTTAGTTGCCAACCTTTTTTAACAAAAAATGTTGTGAATTAACAGCAAAGTTTGCATCCTTTTATCACAATTCTACGTCACAACCTTAAAGGATTATGCCTTATTTTTACAAATTGCTGTTTTAAGGAGAGCAAATGTAAATTTTAAAGCCCAATTAAGGATAATATTTTAACAGATACGAAAGCAAGTGGAATGAAAGATTGAACGCTGATAAAACGATTACCATAGATTTGCTCATTCCTACGACACGATTGGTAATATTTTTAAATATAAAAGAATGAAACAACGCATATGATTTCTAACAACAATAAACGACATGCGCTGTTCGATCTTACCCCATAAAAACAAAAAAATAAACGGATGAAAATAAAATTTACAACCCTAATGTTCCTTTTTGGCTTCGTGCTGGTTTTGGCCAGTTGTTCGTCTGCCTACAGGACGGGACAAACCCCCGACGATGTGTACAGTTCGCCCGCTCCTACGGAAGAGGAATATGCCAAAATAAGGAAGACTGATGAGCAGCGTTATCGTAGTTATGATGACGATGAAGCGTATGAAGACTATGATGACCGCTACCTGCGGATGAAAGTGCGCAACCGCGATCGATGGAGCGCGCTTGACGACTGGTATTATTACGGCGACAGATACAATTTCAGCTATTATAATAACTGGGCTTATTGGAACGACCCCTGGTATTGGAATAATCCGTGGAGCCCTGTAAGTTATTGGAATATGTGGTACAATCCGTGGTACAACGGCTTTTACGGACCCGGATGGGGCTGGGGTGGCATGTATGGCGGCTGGTATGGCGGCGGCTTTGGTTGGGGATGGAACAGCCCTTGGTATGCCGGCTGGGGTGGCTGGTATGGCGGCGGCTGGGGCTGGGGCGGCTGGTACGATCCCTGGTATAATGGCTGGTACGGTCCCGGTTGGGGCTGGGGCGGCTGGTATGGCGGTGGCGTCGTTGTAGGACGAAGGGTGGATTATGGGCCACGCACGACCAACCTGGGCTCTTACAATCGCGGTAATATTAATATGGGAAGCGGAAGAAATACGACCGCCGGATACAGAAACAATTCGGGGGTAACCTATCGCAGCACCTACGGTGTGCGCAATGGAGGAAGTGTCAATACAAATGCGGGCAACTCCGGCTATAGCAGTTCTCGCAGCTCCGGCCGTTACTCTAATAGCGGAAGTTATAGCAGAACCTATCGCTCCAATGATACCTACCGCAGAAGCGATACTTATTCTCAGCCGCGCACAGAAAGCAGATCCACCTATTCGCCCCCGGCTTCTTCTCCTTCGAGCAGTGGCGGATCTTATGGCGGCGGCGGCGGAAGTAGCCGCGGCGGTGGAGGCAGCAGCGGCAGAAGGTTTTAAGCGAATCCGCTGTGCTATTTAACTTGTACATTTTTTAAACTTTATAAATGAAAAAAATATTTTTGGCTGCATCGTTGATCGCTGCATGTGGATCGGTTCTGGCCCAAACGCCTGAAGATGCCTTAAGATACTCCTGGCTGCAAGCTTCGGGAACAGCACGTTCTCAGGCGATTGGTAATGCCAACGGCGCTATCGGCGGAGAAATATCAACTATTTTTTCCAACCCTGCCAATATTGGCTTTTATAAAACAGGCGATTTTGTGATTACGGGGGGCGGCAACTTCTTCAATAACGATGCCTCTTATCTGGGCGTAAACACCACAGACAAAAAAGGAAGCGGCTTCCTAGGAACCACCGGCTTTGTATTGGGTAAGCCAAATTACGGCCGCGGCTCGTTGAAAAGCTCTGCTTTTGGAATTGCGATTAATCGTGTTGCTGATTTTAATAACCGGGTAACTTACACTAACAAGGGCGGACAACTCAGCAGAACTTCAATGGCAGATTATTTTATTGAAGATATCGTAGCGAACAACGGATTGAACGACTACGGTTCAGGCTTGGCTATGGATGCTGGTTGGATCAGCGATGACGGAACCGGCGAGCTTTCTTCTTCGGCTGTTGACCTGGCCATTGCAAGTGGGCTCGAGCAAAAACAAGTGATCACCACCAACGGCGGCATTACAGAATTTGCCATCGCTGGCGCTGCCAACCTCAACGAAAAAGTGTTTTTAGGCGGATCGATCGGCATGCCGATATTAAGATACGGCGCCAGCAGGCAATATACCGAACAGGATCCCGGCACTACCGACAACGGGTTTGATGCCGCCTGGTTCGACGACGATTTAGTGACCAAAGGCGTGGGTATTAATCTAAAAGCCGGTGTCGTTTTTAAAGCAACAGATAATTTGCGGCTTGGGTTTGCCGCCCACTCTCCGACCTTTTATTCTATGAGCGACAGCTATGTGGCTTCTGCGGGCGCTAATCTTGACGATTTTGATGAGACGGTTTCAAGCAACGAATTAGTATATGATTATAATCTCAATACGCCTTACAAGTTAATGGGTAGCTTTTCGCTTCTATTTGGCAATGTAAACGATGTCACCACTCAAAAAGGCTTTGTTTCCGGCGATGTGGAATATGTAAATTATATGGCTTCTCAGTTTAGAACAACCGCAAATGACCAGGGCGCTAACAACGGATATTTCCGCGGACTGAATAGCGCTATTGACAATGCTTATAAAGGTGCGGTAAATGCACGCCTCGGCGCCGAACTGAAATTTAATACGTTAGCAGTACGCTTTGGCGGCGCTTATTATGGCAATCCTTATAAAGACATTGCAGGTGAAAAAGGAGAAATGATTCAGGGTACAGGCGGTTTGGGTTACCGCAACAAAGGCTTCTTTATTGACCTGGGTTATGTACACAGTTTCGGCAAAGATGTGATTTACCCTTATCGCTTAACTTCAGCTGATTTTTATCCGGCAAATATTAAAAGCAATAATTCCAGAATTCTGCTGACGCTTGGTTTCAAGATTTAAGCAATCAAACTTTCATATATTGAAAAGTCCCCGAAAATCTACGGGGACTTTTTTTTTCTTTATGCCAACTGAGCGGTTGAGCTGATGTTCGTATTCAGCAACTTACTGATCGGGCAATTTTCCTCCGCATTTTTGACTGCCTCCTGAAATTTTGCATCATCAATGCCGGGCACAGTCGCCGTCACGTCCAAATGGCTGCTCACCACTGCTCCGTCCTGAAAATCAACGGTACATTTTGTGTCGATATTATCGGCCGTAAAACCAGCTTCGTTCAATACAAAGCTCAACTTCATTGTAAAACAACCCGCATGGGCCGCCGCAATCAATTCTTCCGGGTTTGTGCCGGGGTTTCCCTCTTCGAAACGGGTGTTAAAAGCATAGGGAACTTTATCCAATACACCAGACTGAGTGGTATTCGTGCCTTTTCCTTCTTTACCCGAACCTTGCCAATTGGCAGATGCAAAACGCTTCATTTTTTATAATTTTTTAGGTTTAGAAATCAGAGCTATAGCTGCAATAACTGTTCCTATTAATCAAACGACGACACGTCGCTTACTTCTATTTCAGGATCTCTGTCTTCGGGCTCCACAAATTCCAGCAAGAAGTTATTTTTTCCTTCGCCGGTCATGATTTTTAGAAAATTCTGCTGCACCAGTTCAAGCACGGAAAGAAACATAAATATGGCCTGAACGCGGTTTTCTGCAATCTCAAAAAGCTTTTCGAAGGAAATGTTTTTTTCCTTCTGAGCCATTTCGATCACTTGGCTCCTGCTCGTTTCCATCGTGTAGCTGTAGCGGACCACCGTATGCACAGGCTTGTTCACGCGGTCGCTATACTTTTGCATGGCTTTCTCAAAGGCCTTCATCAATTTAAAAAGCGAAAGCGCTTGAATTTCGGTTCCCTCGCCCGCTTCTGCTCCTACCGCCGACAATTCCTGTTGAATATTGCCGCGTTTGATCATCAGCATGCGCAGCGCTTCCTTCTCTGCCATCAGCGCCGCTGCTTCCTTGAACTTTTTGTATTCAAGGATTTTGCTTACCAGTTCCTCGCGAGGATCGATCTCATTTCCCTGCGCATCTATTTCTTTTCTCGGGATAAGCATTTTTGCCTTGATGCGCATCAATGTTGAAACAAATAAAATAAACTCGCTCGACAATTCAATATTCAATGCTTCCTGATTATGGATGTAATCCAGGAAATCGTTGGTGATTTGCGTAATGGGAATGTTATAAATATCCAGCTCATCGCGTTCGATAAAGAATAACAAAAGATCGAAAGGCCCTTCGAATTGCGAAAGTTTTATCTGATAAGTTGAGTTTGTCAAATTCCTATTTTTATGCTCAATAAATAAAGTCCTGCGTGCCGAAGCACCAGGACTTACAAACGTACACTATTTTACAGAAGAGCGGAGGAAAAGATATTAAGGCTTTGTCCTCAACTCATCCCTGATTTCCATCAATAATTTATCGGTAGACGAAGGTCCGGCGGGTGCGGCAGCTTCCTCTTTTCTCTTCATGCTATTAAGCGCCTTTACAATTAAAAACAAAGCAAAAGCGATGATAATAAACGAAATCACCTGGGACAGAAAATTACCATATTTAATGGCAGTGCCTGGAATGACAAGCTCGTTGAGGTTTTTCAGATTAGCCTTTTCGAGCGCAGGCGTTAAAATGGCTGGGGTAATAATGTCTTCTACCAGAGAGGTTACAATTTTACCAAATGCGCCGCCGATTACTACGGCGATGGCCAGATCAACGACATTTCCTTTTACTGCAAACTCTTTAAATTCTTTTAAGAATCCCATAATTGACGTTTTTAATGTTTAAAATGATTATAAAGGAATAATAATGCCAGCATTTGCTTTTTATACGGCGTTGGTTTGAGGTAATGAAGGATACTCCATTTTTAATTGTTTAAGACTGTCGAATACCTTTTTCGCTATCACGTATTCTTTATACCAGTTTTGATCTGAGGGCACAATGGTCCATTCGGGCTGATTGCAATGTTCAAAGCATTCCTGATAATATCGATAATACTTTTCTCTTAGTGCGGCTTCCACAAAATCCTTCTGATTATATTTCCACATCTTAGCCGGATTGGTCATTCGTTCCTGCAATCTTTCCCGTTGCTCCTCTGCTGAAACATGCAAGTAAAATTTCAGGATAACCGTATTGTTATGGCGTTGCAAAAGATTTTCAAAATGATTGATTGCAGCAAAACGTTCTTGCGCCAATTCGTCGCTACACCAGCCGTGCACCCGCGTCACCAGCACATCCTCATAATGGGATCGGTTAAAAATCTGAATATCACCCTTCCGGGGTACATTTTTATGAATACGCCATAAAAAATCATGCGCAGCTTCTTCTTCGGTGGGCACCTTAAAGGAGGCCACCCGCACTCCCTGGGGATTGAGCCTGCCAAACACTTTTCTAATAACGCCGTCTTTGCCGCTGGCATCCATTCCCTGCAAAATCACCAGCAACGCGTGTTTGCCTTCCGCGTACAATAAATTTTGCAGCTCGGCCAAATCCTTCAACATCTCCTTCGTTTGCTCCTTGCAATCCTCCTTATGTAGATGCTCCGGGGCTTTGGAATCAATATTTGAAAGATTAAATTGCGGCATATTGGATTTTATATCGACATGATTTCTTTTTCTTTCGCAGCAAGGTGTTTTTCCACCAATTGAATATAAGAGTCGGTAAGTTGTTGCACACTTGCTTCCGCGTCTTTGGAAGCGTCTTCGCTCAGGCCATCTTTTTGCAGCTTTTTAATAGCTTCTATCGCATCGCGACGGCCGCTTCGCACACCCACTTTTGAATTTTCGCCCTCAGCCTGACTTCTCTTTACCAGCTCCTTGCGGCGCTCTTCCGTCAAAGGAGGCAAAAATAGCCTGATGTTTACTCCATCATTTTGTGGATTGATGCCAATATTGGCGGCGATAATAGCTCTTTCGATGGGTTGCAGCATATTCTTTTCCCAGGGCTGAATGTTGAGCGTTCGCGCATCCATAACGGTAATATTTCCAACCTGGTTAACAGGTACCGGAGAACCGTAATAATCTACAACAATACCATCAACGATTTGGGGAGTGGCTTTGCCGGCGCGGATCTTAGCCAGTTCCGTTTCCAGATGGCTGATCGCCCTTTTCATACTATCTTCCGAAGCTTCTAAAATCTTATCAATTTGATCTTGCATACATTATATTTTGACGTGCCGGCAAAACTAACGAAATGTGTGAAGATTTTGAAGTCATTCAAATACAATCTGATCAACCCTGTATTTTCTCTGCCGGCAAATGTTTTTTTGTAGTAAGATCAATCACTTTCGATGTAGCCCTTCTATCCTGTAAAACTGAAAAAATCTGCCGCTGAATAATTCTGCGGCGCCTGGGTATCGTGGCGTACAACACGCCGATAAAGGAAATGGAAAGCCCAAAAACAATTAATAAAAGCGCCGTATTGCCCAGGTTTCTGGCAAAATAAACCCCACCAATGATCGCAACGTTTGCGCAAACACAAACCAACGTTACAGAAGCATGATTCAGGCCTTTATCGAGAAGGATATGGTGAATATGATTTCTATCAGGTGAAAAAGGCGAGCGCCCTTTCAGAATGCGGATTGAAAAAACCCGGATGGTATCAACGAGCGGAATCAACAATAGCGACACACCCACAGCGGCTGCCGAATGAATGTGGAAAGCCGAGTTGGGATCGCCGGCCACATTGATAAATTTCAAAACCAATATGGAAGCCAAGAGCCCGATTAACAAGGAGCCGGAATCGCCCATAAAAATCTTAGCCGGATGAAAATTAAAAATCATAAACGCCATAAGCCCGGCGGCCAGCGATAAAGAAAGTATAGCATAGGCCGTCATGCCCGAAAGGGTGAAATAAGCGCCCAGCAGCATCATGATCATCAGTCCAAGGCCGCCAGCGAGGCCATCCACTCCGTCGATCAGATTATAGGCGTTCACAACCAGGATGATGGATAAATAGGTCAGCGGCACGCCATACACCGATTCAATTTCATGGATACCAAAAATACCATACAAACTTTTGATCTCAAGTCCGCCCAGGTGAATAACGATGCCGGCCGCAACGATTTGCACAATAAATTTTTTAAAGGCTGAAAGCGCTATAATGTCATCTTTCAAGCCGATAAAAAACATGCAGAAGATAGCGGCAAAGAAATATTGAAATTCCGGATTCTGCTGAAAATTAATCGTGATAAGGGAGGAAAACGTAAGCCCAATAAACACGCCAATGCCTCCCAGCGATGCGATAGTGTTTTTGTGAAGCTTACGCTCATCAGGAATATCGTATAGCTTTTTCTTGTCTGCAATTTGGATTATTACAGGGATTGCCAGAAAAGCAACTATAAATGAAATTATAGCTGATACAAAAATTTGAAGCATTCGATAAGGTTAAGGTTACACGAAGGTAGTTATTCATGTCCAATTTGCAACTTTCGAGCCGATTTTTTATTATTTTCGGCCAATCAAACAATATTTCAACCTTTTGCAAAAAAAATGCATTTTTGCAACTCATTAAAAAACAGAAACGATGGCAACATTGCAGGAAACAGCTTCACAGGTAAGACGCGATATAGTAAGGATGGTACACGGAGCTCAAAGCGGGCACCCGGGAGGTTCGCTGGGATGTGCGGATTTTTTAACCGCGCTTTATTTTAAAGTGATGGAGCACGATCCTTCTTTCAATATGGAAGGCAAAAACGAAAATCTTTTCTTTTTGTCTAACGGCCATATTTCCCCTGTTTTTTATTCTGTTTTAGCCCGTTCGGGATATTTTGATATTAAAGAGTTAGCGACTTTCAGAAAAATCAATAGCCGGCTTCAGGGCCACCCGGCTACCCACGAGCACCTGCCTGGCGTACGCGTAGCAAGTGGATCGCTTGGCCAGGGTTTAAGCGTTGCGATTGGCGCCGCTTTATCAAAAAAATTGAATGGCGACGACAAATTGGTGTATTCACTCCATGGGGACGGGGAATTGAATGAAGGCCAGATTTGGGAAGCCGTAATGTTTGCAGCCCATCATAAAGTTGATAATTTAATTGCCACCGTGGATTGGAACGGCCAACAGATTGACGGGCCGACAGAGAAAGTATTAAACATGGGCAACCTGCACGAAAAATTTGAGACGTTTGGCTGGCATGTGCTGGAAATGAACGGTAACGATATGGATGATGTGATTGCGGGCCTGGAAAAAGCAAAAGCCGCAACCGGGAAGGGCAAGCCTGTGGCGATCATGATGCATACGATCATGGGCAAAGGTGTAGATTTTATGGAGAACGATCACGGCTGGCACGGCATTGCCCCCAACGATGAGCAGCTTGCGAAAGCGCTGGAGCAATTGCCCGAAACGCTTGGAGATTATTAATCGCATCATACAAAAATTTAAAAAGGCCGGAAAGCAATATTTTCCGGCCTTTTTTATGGATGCGCCAAGGCTATTGATATTGAATATAAAGGGGGATTGGCTGAAACTTCATTAGCTCGCCTGGTGCATAGAGCCCAGACGATCCCTTTTTCAGATCATTTTTATAGAAAATCTTAAAGCCCGCAAACTGAACGGGCTGTTCGTAAATATACCTTCTCCAGGTGGCAGCCTTCAGCGCCTTACCGCCCCAGCCGTCCATGTCGATAACAACCTGCACTTCCGGCACTTTCCTGATCGCTTTATAATGCTGCACCATATCGTTGGTAAACCGATGAATGACCAGGATTTTTGGCGGCAAATGATGCTCCCGCACGATATCGGCCAAAAAGCCGATCGCATAGTTGATATCATCAGCGCTAAAACTACCGATCGCCGAGCCGGGCTTTCTGCCATCCTTCATTGAAAATTCAGGATCGATGCCCAAATGAAAGGTGGGCGATTTCAGGTAAGGTTTAAACCGCGGCAGTTCTTCCTGCAAGCTGCTTAGGCCAACCTGCACATCGACAAAAGCCAGCCCTTCAATTTCATCCGCCCAGTTCTGAATCGTATCAAGTTGATGAAGCGGCATACGCAAACGGTATTTGCCGTCTTTGCCCGGCAGTCCCTGCGCTGTTACACCAATATAATGCAAAGCCGCTATGGGTGGCGTTTCCGGATCTGCTTCTTTCCATTTTTTTAGTTCCGTTTGTAGCTTTTGCAGCATTTCCTTTTTGGGAAGTTCTCCTAAAATCCCCATTCTTTTAGAATATAGATTGCCATAAAACGCCACCACGCGCTTAAAGGGTAGCAGGGCGCCTTCCAACGGGTAAGGCGCTTTAACGGGCCATCTGCCGGAACTGTCCCCATTTGCCATCCAGGCCATTTTTTTGTTAAACAAAGCCGTGTCTATTCCAACCTGACGCTTTGGCTGAACGGGCGTTGTGTCGCTTGCCGCAGGAGCGCTATCTTTTAATACATCGGTCGGTGCGTCGGCTTGGCCGGAAACGGAGGGTACGTCATTACAAGCCCAGCCAAAGATGATAGCAGGCCATACGAGAAAGTGAATCAACTTCATTTAAAAGGTTTAGAGGGTAACAAATATTAAGGCTTAAAACAAAATGCTAACTTAAGAGTCTCATCCGATAGGCATTCATAGCGGTAGTTCCTAATTTTTTAATAAGTGTATAATTAGCAATAATGCCGACGGGAGCGCCAACCACCGGCAGCAACTGCGCCATTTTTGCCAAATCAATATAATCGCGATATTCCTGTTGAAATTTTCGCCAGTTAAATTGATTGATATCATCGGGAAGCGTGGCCGAGCTTCGCTCCCAATCAGCTATTTTCTGATAAATGTCACGGCTATGCCGCCGGCTTGAGAATGCCAATTCAAATATATGGAGCAGATAAACCCGTTCCTGGTAGGCGTTCAGGTCAAAACCATATACCCCGGCTATTTCGTACAGTAGCTTTAATTTAATCGTGAGCAGCAAAGGAAAATCTGCCAGCCCTAGAAAAAAGCCGCCGGCGCCGGTAATGCCGCCTTCCACAGCGGCGGTGCTGCGATAGAATTTTATCTTTTCTTTCACCACCAACTCGCGCTCGAGCAAAGACAATCCAACCGAAGGCTTGGCTGTTGTATATTTTGCGCCAAACAGTACTGCTCTTATCATCTGTTTGATAACAACCGTTACGGCTTTATGAACTTTTTCCGGGATGAGGGCGTTCATCTTGTCTTGCGTCTTTTTTGACAACTTGCTGAATAGCCCAGGCCCTTTCATCATTTTCGCCTGCCACCTGGCCAGCTCTGCCTTCGCATATAGTTCGTAACTATCCATATATCTTTCCGATTTGACAAAAACTGTACCTCTTCTCACAAAAAAATACGGCCGCAATGTTCCGGGCCGTATTTTCTATTATGCTAAAAAAGATTATTACCAAAACCTCACATAAATCGCGGTGATTAAGAGTAGCGTAATAACGATCAAAATCAGTGTTCTTGGGTCTACCTTGAACATGCTGCTATCGATAGCAAAGGATTTAGGATTGATTTTTGGTCCGGCCAGGCTCATTGCCACCATCACCGCTACGGTGATCACAAACGACCAGCCCATATTAATTAAGAACGGAATTTCAGTGATCGTATGCACGACACCTTTTTCCATTTTTTCATAGGTGAAGGCTGTGTACATCCATGTTTCCTTTCCGAAAATATCAACGGCGTAGCTGTTAAAGAAAATGGCCAGTAAAAATCCTAAGATCACGCCTACCAGAGCCGCTGCACCGGTGGTACGCTTCCAGAACATCCCGAGCAAAAACATCGCAAACACACCCGGGCTGATGAAGCCGGTATATTTTTGAATAAAGGTAAACCCTCCTTCTCCGCCAATGCCTAACGCATCCGTCCAGGTGAACGCGAGCGCTACCAGCATTGCAATGATGATCGCCCATCTTCCGGTCCGCACCATCTGAATTTCCGTAGCGTCGGATTTAAGATATTTCTTATAAATATCTAAAGTGTAAATAGTAGAAATACTATTCACTTTTCCTGCCAGCGAAGCTACAATGGCCGCCGTAAGCGCTGCCACCGCCAGACCTTTTAAGCCCACGGGCAAAAAGCCAAGAATAGCCGAATAAGCGCCATCTTTCACTCCGTTAAAACCAGGCAACTGCCCTTTGGTATATAACACATAAGCAGCGATACCGGGAAGCATTACAATAATAGGCATGAACAGTTTCAAAAATCCGGCAAATAAAATACCTGTACGCGCGGTTTTCAGATCTGCACCCAAAGCACGTTGTGTGATATATTGATTACAGCCCCAATAATTCAGGTTCACAATCCACTGGCCGGCAAAATACATAGCCAGCCCGGGCAATACCACATATTTTTGAACATCCAGGTTTTCGGGCATCGACAAAGTGGTAGTCGTCACCTTAGGTTTTTCGAGCATGAGGTTGAAGTGTCCGGGCGCTTCATTCAGCAACGATTTAAAACCTGCCAGGGCGCTGCCCACTGCGGCTCCGTTCACCCGCTGATCTACGATTTGCAGGGCCATGTACACCGTAGCAAACCCGCCAATAATCAACACCGCCACCTGAATTACATCGGTATATCCAATTACTTTCATGCCGCCCAAACCAATCAGCAACGCCATGATCAGCAAGACGATCATAATAATATGGAGATAATCGCCACCCAATAAAGTGTTGATCGCGAGCGCACCGAGATACAAAATGGAAGTCAGGTTTACAATAACGTAAAGAAACAACCAGAATATTGCCATGATTAGCGAAACCGATTTGTTGTACCGGGTTTCGAGAAACTGCGGCATCGTATAAATCTTATTCTTCAGGTAGACGGGTATAAACCAGATCGCAACAATAATCAGCGCCACTGCGGCTATCCATTCGTAGGCTGCCACTGCTACGCCAACAAAAAAACCTTCACCACTCATCCCGATGAACTGTTCAGCCGAAATATTCGAAGCAATCAGCGAAGCGCCGATCGCCCACCAGGTCAGCGACCCTTCCGCTAAAAAATAATCGTGCGAAGCAGAAACGGTTGCTTTCTTTTTACGCATATAAACCCAGTAACCGTATGACGCGACAAGAATAAAATATGTGAAAAACACGATATAATCAAGCGTACCTAAATTATTACTCATAATGACAGCAATTGAAAAATTGTTAAAAAGTTTGCTAATATAATTAATAAAACATTCGCGAAAGTTAAATTTTTTATACTTTATTCAATTGATAATACACGTCGCTCCACCTCAATTCGTTTTTGAAATGGTATAAATCAGTGTTTTTATTGATAAGCGTAAATTCTATGCCGGCCATATCTGCAAAATCCTCCAGATGTTCGGAAGTAAGATTTTGAGAATAACCCGTGTGATGGGCGCCTCCGGCAAGAATCCAGGCAGCACAGCCCGTATTCATATCAGGGTATGGCTTCCAAAGCACGCGCGCCACCGGAAGTTTTGGCAAATCGTGTTGCGGCTCTACAGCTTCCACTTCATTCACTAACAACCTGAAACGGTTGCCCATGTCTACTACCGATGCGTTTAGGGCGGACCCGCCGGGCGCATTAAATACCAGGCGCACCGGATCTTCTTTACCGCCGATTCCCAGAGCATGGATTTCCACATTAGCTTTCCCATCGGAAATGCTCGGGCAAATTTCTAACATATGTGATCCCAGTACCAATGCATTATTCGGATCAAAATGATAAGTATAATCTTCCATAAAACTATTGCCGCCCGGCAGACCCGCGCCCATTACCTTCATAGCACGCACGAGCGCCGCTGTTTTCCAATCGCCCTCGCCCGCAAAACCGTAACCGGCGGCCATCATCCGTTGGGAGCCAATACCGGGTAATTGTTTCATGCCATGCAAGTCTTCGAACGTGTCGCTGTAGCCCTTATAATTTCCGTCTTCCAGAAAATGTTTTAGCCCCAATTCAATCCTGGCCGCATCTACCAAAGATTGATATTGCGGTCCATCTTTTTGCAACCCTTCCATTACCTGGTAGGTATCATTATATTCCGCAATCAAATCGCTCACTTCCTGGTCACTGATACCATCAATTACTTTTACCAGGTCGCCGACACCATGGGTATTAACGCTATAACCGAATCGCAGTTCGGCTTCTACTTTATCGCCGTCAGTAACGGCCACATAACGCATATTGTCGCCGAAACGCACAAAGCGCGCACCTTGCCAATCATGCCAGCCTGCGGCAGCTCTTGTCCACACCGCAATACGGGCGATGGCGTTTTCATCTTTCCAATGGCCCACGACCACCTTTCTGCGTTTTCTCATGCGGCTGACCATAAATCCAAACTCACGGTCTCCGTGTGCCGACTGGTTGGTGTTCATAAAATCCATATCAATCGAATCCCATGGAATGTCGCGGTTATACTGCGTATGAAAATGGAGCAGGGGTTTATGTAAAATTTTCAAGCCGTTGATCCACATTTTGGCAGGCGAAAAAGTGTGCATCCAGGTAATCACCCCGATACAATTTTGATTGTGGTTGGCCTCTGCACAAAAATTATAAATTTCTTCAGTCGATTTCAAGGTGCCTTTATACACTACTGTAACAGGAATCGCGCTATGCGCGTTGATGTAGGCAGCAATTTCTTTCGAGTGTTCTGCCACTTCGATCAGCGTTTGTTCGCCATACAGGTTTTGGCTGCCGGTGGCAAACCAAACTTCAAACTTTTTTAGGTTTATCATGATATTAGATATTAGATACTTGATGCTTGATACCAGTAACGAGGAACCAGCATTTAGAGCCTCATTCATCATTTTCACGCCTGGCCATAGTAGCTATCGGGTCCATGCTTGCGCTCATAGTGCTTATCTTTTAACGCCCGTTTCAAGCGCGGCGCCTGAGGATTTATTTGTTCGGTAAGCAATGCCATCTTTGCAACCTGCTCCAATACTGCGCTGTTGTGAACCGCTTTTGCAGCATTTTTGCCCCAGGTGAAAGGCGCGTGATTGCCCACGAGCACCATTTCTACTTCTTTATAATCCAGTCCCTTCTCTTTAAAACAGTTGATAATCTGAAAACCGGTTTCATACTCGTAGTTGCCTTTAATCATGTCATCGCTCATGGGCGGCGCGCAGGGAATATCCACTGTATTGTAGTCGGCATGCGTCGTTCCAAAAATGGGAATATCTCTCAATGACTGCGCCCAGGCTGTCGCATACGTAGAATGCGTATGCACAATGCCGTTAATGTGGTCCCAGTTCTTATATAACACGGCGTGGGTTTTCGTATCGGAAGATGGGTTGAGTTCGCCTTCTATGGTATTACCATCGAAATCGACAATGACCATTTTTTCGGGAGAAAGGTTTTCGTAAGCCACGCCGCTGGGTTTGATCGCAAATAATCCTAAATCACGATCGGCTTCGCTGACGTTGCCGAATGTAAAAAGAACAAGCCCGAGCCGGGGTAATTGCATATTAGCCTCATAGGCCGCCTCGCGTATATTTTTGTAGTTCATTGTTTATTGTTAATGGTTCACAGCCTGGTCAATGATTGCAAAGCATATGTGGGTTGCCGTCTGCACCAAAGTTGAACCGAGCGTGGCAAGACCGATGCCACATATTTATTGATGATTTAATAAAAAATGTTGTTTTAGTCTATTGTTCATGGACATTGCATTAAAGCGATGCTTCAACAAACTTTCCGAACGCCTCATATTTTTTCATGCGTCTTTCATAATATGCCACGTTTTCCGGCTGCGGGTGATATTCAGCGTCGAAGCCTTGCCCCATGGCTTTCATGGCGTCTTCAACCGTGGCGTAGATGCCCGCCGCCGTTGCTGCAAACATCGCTGCACCGGTGGCGCAGGTTTGTTCGGAACGGTGAATCTTAATCGGCATATTCATCACATCGGCCATCACCTGCATTACATAGGGCGCTTTTCGCGCGACGCCGCCGACCCCGATCAGGCCTTTTACGGGAATGCCCTCGCTATTGAAACGATCGACAATGGCACGCGCCCCAAAACAACTGGCTTCCACCAAAGCTTTGAAAATGGCAGGCGCATCGCTTCCCAGATTCAGTCCGCTGATCGCACCTTTTAACAACTGGCTTGCATCGGGCGTTCGGCGCCCGTTCAGCCAGTCGATAGCTAATTCATCTTCATCATGAAGCGGCAGCCGGGCGGCAGCTTCCGAAAGTTCTTTTATAATTTTTGATTCAACGGCCTCGCGTTGCGCTTCATTTTCCAAAAATTGCAGGGGCCATGACAGCAGGTTTTTAAACCAGGCATAAATGTCGCCGAAAGCGCTTTGGCCCGCTTCTAATCCCATCATACCCGGAATCACAGATCCCGGAACCTGGCCGCAAATGCCGCGTACCAATTTGTCGCCCACTTCGTTTACCGGCGCCACGAGCATGTCGCAGGTCGATGTGCCCATTACTTTACTTAAAAAGTAAGGTTCGATCTGCCCACCAACGGCGCCCATATGCGCATCGAAAGCGCCAATGCCAATTACCACGTCGGTGTTGAGCCCCAGCCTGTCGGCCCATTCGTTCGAAATCGTTCCGGCTGGCTGATCGGCGGCATAGGTTTCGTTGGGAAGTTTTGAAGTAAACCCATCTAATAATGGATCGAGCGCAGCAAAAAAATCATTAGGCGGAAACCCGTTAAAAGCTGCTGCCCACAAGCCTTTATGGCCCGCAGCACACACGCCGCGTTTGATCTTTTTAACATCATTGCCACCGGTTAATAAAAACGGAATCCAGTCGCAATGCTCCACCCAGCTGGCGGTCGCTGCTCTTACCTGTTCGTCTTCGCGAAACACATGGAGCAATTTTGCCCAAAACCATTCGCTGGAATAAATGCCACCAACGTATTGAAGATAATTGACATCAAACCTGCGGGCATGCTGATTGATTTCATCGGCCTCTTTTATGGAAGTATGATCCTTCCAAAGCACGAACATGGCGTTCGGGTTTTCGGAAAATGCTGGTGTTAATGCCAGCGGCACGCCCTGGTTGTTGACTGCCACCGGCGTGGAACCGGTTGTATCAATAGAAAGGCCACGAATACGCTGCGCTACGTCGGGGCCTGCCTTTTCAATGCATGCTTTTACCGTTGCCTCCAGGCCTTCAATATAATCGAGCGGATGCTGACGAAAGCGATTGGCCGCCGGATCGCAATAAAGGCCCTTTTTCCAGCGCGGGTATTCAAAAACCGAAGCAGCAATCTCTGCTCCATCCAAGGCATTTACTATTACCGATCGTACAGAATCTGATCCGTAATCAACACCTATTACATAAACATCTTGAGACATGGCGGCAACTTTTGCCGGCTAAATTAAGAAATAATTGTACAATATACAATTATTTTAATTTCCGGGCACCCACGCCTTCATTGGTTATAACAACGGGCTTGATATACCCTTGATCATCAAACTCCATTTTATCGATACAAACAACACGTGAGTTGCCGTCTTTTTCGGATAGCGGCCTGCGGTGATAAACGATATAATATTCATTCTTGTTTGGAATCTGGATCACCGAATGATGCCCCGCACCGGTGGCAATGGCCGGGTTTTGTTGTAATATTTTTCCAACCCGCTTAAATGGACCCAAGGGTGAATCGGCAATTGCATAAGCCACGCTATAGTCAGGGCCAGTCCAGCCGCCTTCCGACCACATGAAGTAATATTTCCCATCGCGGATAAACATAAACGGCCCTTCCACGTATTTTTCGGGAGTAACTTCTTTGAAAGTCGACCCATCTTCAAATGCCTCAAAGCCTGTAAAATCCGGTTTCAGCTTCGCTACATTACAATGCCGCCATCCGCCATAGAACATATAGTACTGCCCATCTTTGTCTTTAAAAACAAACTGGTCGATGGGCTGCGCGCCGTTATAAAATTTGTCGATCAGCGGCTTTCCTAATAAGTCTTCAAACGGGCCCTCGGGTTTGTTGGCTACCGCTACGCCGATGCCGCCCTGCTCTTCGTTGCTTTGAATATCATTGGCCGCAAAAAACAGGTAGTATTTGTTTTGCTTTTCTATAATTGCAGGCGCCCACATCGCACGCTTTGCCCATTTTATAGCCGCTGTATCTACAATTCGCGGATGCTTTTTCCATTTCACCAGGTTGTCGGAAGAGAAGGCGTCGAGGAAAACCTGTTTTTCATAAGGTGCGGAATAGGTAGGAAAAATCCAATACTTATGCTGGAACAATGCCACTTCGGGATCTGCATACCACCCGGGAAATACCGGGTTCCCTGAAAACTGCTGGGCAAACGAAAGCGCGGAAAACCACAGGCCTGCCATCATCAAAAAAATCTGCTTCATGTTCGTATCATTATTAATAAGTGAGAAATTTTATAAAACTGCTCTAAGGTACTGATTGCCGCTCAATGTAGCTACGGGGCGGCGGCGAATTCAAATTCCTCGTTACGAGCGGGGTTTGGTATCAATTTTGCCTCCTTTTCCCATAAAACCCCCGGCATCAGCAGAAAGCCCGAATCATCTTATCATTTTAAACTGATGCCCTCAACATAAAAACAAAAACATGAAAGCAATCTGGACAGGCGCCATTGGTTTTGGTTTGGTGAATATTCCTGTAAAGCTATATGCTGCCACGGAAGAAAGTAACCTTAACCTTGATATGCTCGACAAAAAAGACCATAGCCATATTCGTTATAAAAGAGTCAATGAAAAAACAGGAAAAGAGGTGCCCTGGGCTAATATTGTGAAAGGATATGATTACGACGGCAAGTATATCGTGCTTGATGAGAAGGATTTTGAAAAAGCCAGCCCAGAAAAATCAAAGATATTATCCATCGATGCTTTCGTTAAAGAAGAAGAAATAGACAGTGTTTATTTTGAAACGCCTTATTTTTTAGAGCCGCAAAAAAATGGCGAAGCGCCTTATAACCTGCTGGCCGAAGCACTAAAGAAAACCAAGATGGCAGGTATCGGCACCTTTGTAATGCGCAACAAAGAGGTACTTGGCATTTTAAGATATTATGAAAAGATGATTCTTTTTCAAAGGATCCGCTATGCCGAAGAAATCAGGGATCCCGGTGAACTTTCCATTCCCAAAAAAACGGTGAAGCCTGCCGAACTGAAGATGGCCGTGAGCCTGATTGAACAGCTGGCCGACAAGTTTGATGTTTCGGCCTATAAAGACACCTACTCCGAAAAATTGATGAAAGTGATTGAGGCGAAAGCAAAAGGCAAAAAAGTAACGGCGCCGAAATTGCGCGTGGCTCACGTGAAAACAAAGGATTTAATGGAACAATTGAAAGCCAGCCTGGCCGCCAAAAAGAAAGCTTCATAATCTATGAGCCCGTTAAAAAAATATAAAGAAAAGAGAAACTTCTCGTCAACGTCTGAACCGAAAGGAAAGATCTCAAAAGCGGGAAAAGCTTTGAGGTTTGTAGTACAACGCCACGCAGCTTCGCGCCTCCATTACGATTTTAGGCTCGAAATGGAAGGCGTTTTGAAAAGCTGGGCGGTTCCGAAGGGCCCGTCCTTAAATCCTGCCGACAAGCGCCTGGCCATGATGGTAGAAGATCATCCATTTGACTACCGCACTTTTGAAGGCACAATTCCAGCAGGAAATTATGGAGCTGGAGAAGTGGAAATCTGGGATGAAGGCACTTACGAAGCACTCGAACAAGCGCCGCGAAAAAAAGATGAAACGATACTCATTAAAGAATTAAAAGCCGGTTCCATCAAAATTGTGATGCACGGCAAAAAGCTCAAGGGTGAGTTTGCTCTGGTTAAAATGAAAACAGAGGATGCCGACAATGCGTGGCTGCTGATCAAACATAAAGACACGCATGCTGTTACAACTAAATATAATGCTGAGGATTTCACCAGGAAAAACTCGAAGGTTACCAAAGCTGTAGCTGCAAAAAAAGCAAGAAAATCCGCGCCCAAAAAAGCGGCCGCTAAAAAAAAAATCCCGGGACTGAAATAAAAAAAAGACACTACGCGGCCCATTTATCCGGAGCGCAAAAAATAAAAAATTTCGTTCGCCCCATGCTGGCCACCTTGGCAAAAGAGCCGTTTGATAACCCCGACTGGATTTTCGAAATTAAATGGGATGGTTACCGGGCAATTGCAGAAACTGGTGAAAAGTTACAACTCTATTCACGCAATGGCATTTCATTTTTAAAAAAATACACCCCAATCGCCGAGGCTTTGCAGGAGCAGGAGCATGAAATGATTTTGGATGGAGAAATTGTTGCCTACAACGAAGATCATATACCGGACTTTCAAACGCTGCAGCATTTTGCTGAAAACCCGAACGCCGCTCTCATTTATCATGTTTTTGATTTGTTGTATTTAAACGGACATGACACAAAAGCGCTGAGCAATATCGAACGAAAAACATTACTTAGGGAAGCATTGGTTGAAAACGATTTTGTGAGGTATTGCGATCATGTGGAAAAAAATGGCGTCGACTTTTTTAACGCCGCCCGCGACAACGACCTGGAAGGTATGATCGCCAAAAGAGGATCAGCGCCTTACACGGAAGGGCGGCGCAGCGGCGATTGGCTAAAAATCAAACATCACAACACAGAAGAAGTGGTGATTGCGGGCTTTACAAAACCTCGCGGCGGCAGACAGTACTTCGGCGCCTTGATCCTGGGGCGTTATCAAAATGGCGAACTGGTGTATGCCGGCCACACCGGCACCGGTTTCGATGAAGCGTCGCTACGGGAGATTTCTAAAAAGCTGAAGCCGCTGATCAGAAAACAGGCGCCTTTTGCTATTGTTCCAAAAACCAATATGCCTGCGACCTGGGTAAAACCTGAACTGGTTTGCAGCATCAAATACACAGAGCTTACGAACGACCATATTTTTCGCCACCCGGTGTTCATGGGCTTAAGGATTGACAAACCAGCCCAGGAAGTAATTATTCCCAAAAATGAAAAAGCTATGGCAAATAAATCAACAAAAGCTGCGCCGGCAAAAAAGGCCGCTTCGAGAGCGCGCGTTTCTAAAAAAACAAAAACCCAGGACGAGAACGACATGATAAAAAAAGTTCAGGGAAAAGAAGTAAAGCTTACCAATCAAAGCAAAATTTACTGGCCTGACGAAGGAATTACCAAAGGCGACCTGATCAACTATTATGAAAAAATGTCGAAATATATCCTGCCCTATCTAAAGCACCGGCCCGAAAGCCTGAACCGGTTTCCTAATGGAATTAAAGGCAGCAGCTTTTATCAAAAAGACGCTGGTGACACGGCGCCCGACTGGGTTTCATCGATTGAGGTTTTTTCGGAAAGCAACCAAAAAAATATTGATTACATTATTTGTAATGATAAAGCAACGCTGCTATACCTGGCCAACCTGGGTTGCATAGAGATGAACCCCTGGAACAGCACTGCACAAAAACAGGATCAGCCCAGCTACATGATCATTGATATTGACCCCGGCGATAAAAACACTTTTGAACAGGTGATCGAAACGGCGTTGGCTACCAAACAGGTTTTAGACGGCTGCGGCGTGAAATCTTATTGTAAAACATCGGGCGCGTCCGGGCTACATGTTTTTGTGCCTATGGCTGATAAATACGATTACGAACAGGTGAAGACTTTTGCTCATCTGACCGCGATGAAAGTAGTGGAGATGCTGCCCGATTTTACAACGCTGGAAAGGAACCTTAAAAAAAGGGGCACTAAAAAAATATACGTCGATTACCTCCAAAACCGCAAAGGCCAAACGATTGCCAGCGCCTATAGCGTGCGGCCAAAGAAAGGTGCGACGGTATCGACGCCACTTGATTGGAAGGAAGTGAAAAAAGGCCTGCACCCGTCACAGTTTGATATAAACAGCGTTCCCAAACGCGTTGCTAAAATCGGTGACATTTTCAAACCGGTTTTAGGGCGAGGCGCCGATATTATGAAATGCCTGAAAAAAATGGAGGGTTGAAAAGAAAAGCTGATCGATGCAACACCATTGAACTGAGCGTAGCAAGATCGATGCCCCGTGTTCTGCCGCTGGCGACATAATAAGATTCAAGTCGCAAAATCCCAATATCTTCGCAGCTTTTTAACTGAGATAAGAATGAAGTTTCACGACGAGATCATGAGAAGGCGGACGTTCGCCATCATCAGCCACCCCGATGCGGGGAAGACCACGCTGACGGAAAAGTTCCTGCTTTTTGGAGGTGCTATCCAGGTGGCCGGCGCCGTTAAAAGCAACAAAATAAAAAAATCAGCCACTTCAGATTTTATGGAAATCGAGCGGCAAAGAGGTATATCGGTGGCCACTTCGGTGATGAGTTTTGAATATGACGGCACACTGATTAACCTGCTTGATACACCCGGTCACAAAGACTTTGCGGAAGATACATACCGAACGCTGACGGCGGTTGATAGTGTAATTTTGGTGGTAGACAGCGTCAACGGCGTAGAAGACCAAACCCGCCGCCTGATGGAAGTTTGCCGAATGCGCGACACGCCGGTGATCGTGTTCATCAACAAAATGGACCGCGATGGCAAGAGCCGGTATGACCTTTTGGAAGAAATTGAAAAGGAACTGAATATTCAGCTACACCCCATGACCTGGCCAATCAACAGCGGTAAGGACTTTAAAGGCGTGTACAATCTCCACGACAAAAACCTGCGTTTATTTACCGCCAATACCAAGGCCGACGACGATGATGCCATTGCGATTGCAGACATCAACGACACGATTTTGGATGAAAAACTTGGTGCAACGGATGCGGCGCTGCTACGTGAGGATGTGGAGTTAGTGGACGGCGTGAACGGCGCTTTAAATGTTGCGGATTATTTAGCAGCGAAGGTTTCACCGGTCTTTTTTGGCAGCGCTATCAACAATTTTGGTGTTAAAGAAATGCTGGACACTTTTATTCGGATTGCGCCAACGCCCCAAAGCCGCGAAACAACATTGCGAAAGGTAGATGCCGAAGAGCCCAAGCTCAGCGGTTTTGTTTTTAAAATACATGCCAATCTTGATCCCAAACACCGCGACCGCATTGCCTTTTTGAGGGTTTGCAGCGGAAAATTTGAACGCAACAAGTACTTCCACCATGTAAGATTAAACAAAGACGTGCGTTTCAGCAATCCTTATAGTTTTATGGCGCGAGACAAAAGCATTATCGAAGATGCTTATGCGGGCGACGTAGTGGGCTTGTTTGACACCGGCAATTTTAAAATCGGCGATACGCTGACCGAAGGAGAAAATTTTTTCTTTACCGGCATTCCTTCTTTTTCTCCCGAGATTTTTAAAGAAGTGGTGAATAAAGACCCGATGAAAACCAAGCAACTGGAAAAAGGCCTGCTTCAATTAACCGACGAAGGTGTGGCCCAGCTTTTCACACAGTTTGGGGGAACGAAAAAAATTATCGGCTGTGTGGGTGAACTTCAGTTTGAAGTGATACAATACCGCCTCCTTCATGAATACGGCGCTGCGGTGGAGTTCCGGGCGTTACCGTTTTACAAGGCCTGCTGGATCACCAGCAAAGACCCCAAAAAGCTGGACGATTTTACCAAGTTTAAATTGGCGAACACCGGCGAAGATAAAGACGGGCACCCGGTTTATTTGGCGCAGAGTGAATGGTTCCTAAACACAGAGATCAGTAATAACCCCGATATCGAGTTCCATTTTACGAGCGAGATTCATAAGTAGCGCAATAGAAACAGGATCACCCATTTCTGATATTTTGTATTTTTGAACAAATAGCTAGCATGATAACAGATATTTCTCAATTAGACCGCAACAAAAAATATTCTTATGCGGATTATTTGACCTGGCGTTTTAAGGAAACTGTGGAGCTGATTAAGGGAAGGCTTTTTATATTGTCGCCTGCCCCGGCTTCCAGGCACCAAAAAATTGCAAGTAATCTTGTCACTGAACTTTCTTCGTTCTTCAAGTCGCATAAATGCCATCTTTTTTTTGCGCCATTCGACGTAAGGCTGGTCAAAAATATGTCTTCCGATAATGAAATCACCACGGTTGTTCAACCGGATATTTGTGTTATTTGCGACGGCTCTAAAATTGATGAGCGCGGCTGCCTGGGCGCACCCGATCTGATCGTCGAAATTCTTTCTCCTTATACTGCAAAAAAAGACATGAACGAAAAGTTCAATCTTTACGAAGACAATGGCGTACAGGAATATTGGGTGGTTTTCCCCGACACCAACGCTATTAACCAATACTTCTTAAAAGATGGTAAATATGAGTTTATTGACCCGTTGTTTGTAGGTCAAACTATTACCAGCACTGCGTTTCCGGAGCTTTCGATTGAATTGAAAGATGTGTTTCGAAATTAATATTTCGCGACGACGCCCGTATAATTTTGAGGCGTTATCTTCTTCAACTCTGCTTTAATCGCTGCGGGAACTTTAAGTGTAGTGATGAACTTATGTAAAGACTGCTTCGTAATACCCTCCTTGCCGCGGGTCAAATCTTTAAGCGCTTCATATGGGTTGGGATATTTTTCCCGGCGCAGAATAGTTTGGATAGCTTCGGCCACCACCGCCCAGTTGTTATCAAGATCTTCTTTCAATTTAGCTTCGTTCAAAACCAGCTTGCCCAACCCTTTCTCTATGCTTTTTATAGCAATTATAGTATGCGCTACCGGCACGCCGATATTACGCAATACCGTACTGTCAGTCAGATCGCGCTGTAATCGGCTAACGGGCAGCTTGGCCGAAAGATGCTCGAGCATCGCATTGGCGACGCCCAGATTCCCTTCAGCATTTTCAAAATCAATCGGGTTTACTTTATGCGGCATCGCTGAAGAACCTACTTCCCCGGCTTTGGTTTTCTGTTTGAAATACTCCATGCTGATATAGGTCCATATATCACGGCACAGATCGAGTAAAATGGTGTTGATTCTTTTTATGCAATCAAAGTGGGCCGCGAGGTTGTCATAGTGTTCAATCTGCGTTGTAAACTGCATGCGTTGCAATCCCAGCACTTCTTCAACAAAATGATTACCAAACCTGATCCAATCCGTTTTTGGATAGGCCACATGATGTGCGTTGAAATTTCCGGTGGCGCCGCCAAATTTTGCTGCAACAGGAATATAAGAAAACAGCTGAATCTGGTTTTCGAGGCGCTCCACAAAAACCATCACTTCCTTGCCGAGGCGCGTGGGCGACGCGGGCTGGCCGTGAGTTTTTGCCAACATAGGAATCTCTTTCCATTGCTGGGCCAGCTGCAACAAATGATTTTGCAGATTGAGAAAAGCCGGTAACAATTCAAATTCCAGGCTATGCTTCCACAACAACGGAATGGCTGTATTATTTACATCTTGCGAGGTCAGCCCAAAATGAATCCACTCCTTGGCGTGTTCCGCATCTGTTTTATCTAACTCCGATTTTAAAAAATATTCCACGGCTTTCACATCGTGGTTGGTGGTCTTTTCAATTTCTTTGATGGCTTCGGCATTGGCTTCACTGAAATTATCGATCACGCCGCGCAGATGTTTTTTCGCAGAAGCAGATAATTTGAGAAATTTTTTATCTGCCAGCAGAAACAGGTATTCGATTTCAACAATAATGCGATATTTAATAAGCGCGTACTCACTGAAATACTCCTGAAGCGATTGTACTTGTCTGCTGTAGCGGCCGTCGATGGGCGATATGGAGGTTAATGACATTTTATGATTGGGATTAATATTGGTTACTGGATGCTCGTTGCTTGATGCTTGTTGCTCGTTACTCGATGGTCGATGCTGGATGCTCGTTGCTGGATGCTATCATTTTGGACTAATATGGCTCTCCTCGACTGCCTGAAGAAAGCGGTTCAGCTTTTTGCCCAACATATCTATCTTTTCTTTAAGTGATTTAAAAACTGCTTCGTCGGTTAAGGAACCGGTGTCAAACAGGGTTTCGAGATGATCTTGTGTTTCATCGTTGGATGCTACCGCGTAAACGAGAAACTTGATAAATTCATTTTTATATCTGCGCCTGCCGTATCCTTCGACGATCGTTGACTTTACAGATTTACTCGACCGCCTAACTTGTTGACCCTCTTCGAAAAGTTCAAATTTTGGTAGTTGTAATGACATTTTATGTATGTCTATAACGACATCTCTTGATATTTGCCAAATCTCCAATTTCCGGTAACTCATTACTTCGCAACTTAAAATGAAACATTGATAGCCGCAGCCGGTCATTACATGCCAATCCTGGCCCGTTAATTCCCGACCTTACTAGCCGGCATCCGACATCCAGCATCCAACATCAGCATTCCTGCGCAAAACCTATCTTTGCCCCGCAAAAATAAGCATTCACGTGGAAGAAAAGATAAGAGTAGGCATTGTAAGCTATTTAAATACCCGCCCGCTTATTTACGGGCTGCAGCGGTTACCGATAAAAGATGAAATCACGTTGATAGAAGCACATCCGGCTGCGCTGGCGGATATGTTAATGAAGCATGAGATTGACCTGGGCCTGGTACCTGTGGCGATCATCCCGCAGCTCGATCAATATTATATTAATGGGAATTATTGCATCGGGGCGATTGGGGATGTGGCGTCAGTGGCGCTTTTCAGCGATCAACCTGTTCATGAGATCAGGAAAATTTATCTTGATTACCAAAGCCGGTCTTCGGTGCAGCTTTTGAGATGGCTGGTAAAAAATCATTGGAAAATAGAGCCGGAGTTGGTCCAGGCTGGGGATGAGTCGTACCTGGAGCGCGTGGGCGGCGACACGGCGGCGCTTGTCATTGGTGACCGGGCGCTGCAACAAAGAAAACGATCTAAATTTGTTTACGACCTGGCCGGCGAGTGGAAAACCGCTACAGGCCTGCCTTTTGTGTTTGCAGCCTGGGTGAGCACGCGGCCGCTTAACGCTGATTTCATCAACAAGTTTGACGAGGCCAACGCCTACGGATTGCAACATATTGACGAAATTGCCTCTGCGCATAGCAATGGCGTTTATGATCTTCAAAAATATTACGCAGTAAATCTTAGCTATGAGCTGGATGAAAAAAAACGTGAGGGACTGGCACTTTTTCTGAAGGTGATAAAAGCATCTTCGCCTAACGCATGAAAGACTTAATCAATCATTCTGCCAAATAAAACCATTGTATGAAGTGTAGTATTTGTCAAAACGAAGCCGATAACCGTAAAATTCTTTTAAAAGAAATGATGTTTGGCTTTAGAGACACTTTCGAGTATTTCGAATGTAACCACTGCGCCTGCATTCAGATTCTTGAAATCCCAAAAGACCTTGCCAAATATTATCCTTCCAATTACTATTCTTACCAGGCCGCCGAGGTGCCGGTAAAAAGAAGTATTATTCGCCGTATTCACTATAATTTTCACGCATTTGGCCGCAACAAACTACCAGGCAGCCTGCTGGCGCTAAAATTTAAGCCTCCACTGTTCTACAACTGGCTGAAGGAGTTGCAGGCTGGTGATCCCAATGAAAGCATTCTGGATATTGGCTGTGGTAATGGCCAGCTCCTCAAGCGCATTTATCGTTTAGGATTTAACGACCTGACAGGAATCGACCCATTTTTGGATCGCGATATATCATATAATGCAAGCCTGCGACTTTTAAAAAAAGATATTTTCGAAGTCGACGGCAAGTTCGATATTATTATGATGCATCATAGCCTTGAACATATGGACGAACAGAATGCAGTCATTCAAAAAGCTTCCTCTTTATTGACCGACGGGGGAAGAATGCTGATAAGAATCCCTATTGTTAGCCGGCCATTAATGGAAAAATACGGCGAAAACGTAGCCTCGCTCGACCCACCTCGACACCTGTTTATACATAGCCTCACAAGCATTCTGAAACTCCTTGAAGACAATGCTTTAACGGTTTACAAAACCATTTACGACGCCGAACTGTTTTCAATACTGGGTAGCGAACAATATGCAATGGGCATCAGCAACGTGAATGATGACAGAAGTTATATTCAAAATCCTGCGGGAAGTAGTTTTACCCAAGAGGATTTAAACCGCTTTGAGCTGCAAATTAATGCGCTTAATAAGAAAGGCGAGAGTGATTCGATTGCGCTGTACATTAAAAAATAATTTTTTATGGATGTAACAATTGTGATCATTTTGCATAACCGCCATCAAAACATCCAGCGCCTGGTAAACTATTATGATAGATCAGAAGTTAGCATCATTCTTGCCGACAGCTCTACCGACAAACATCCGACGCAAAACCTCCCCGGCCACTGGCAACATGTTTATACGCCCGGCATCAGCTACACTCAGAAAATAGAAAAAATACTCCCGCAGGTAAAAACTAAATATGTAATATTATGTGCTGATGACGATTTTATAATTCCAAGCTCGCTTCCGCAATGTGTCAATTTTTTAGAAGCGCACCCTGATTATGCAGCGGTGCAAGGCCATAGCCTTTGTTATAAAAAAAGTGAGGTGGTCGCCCGGGATATTATCAGCTTTTACCCACTTTATTACGATGTAAACTATTCTTACGAGCAGGCGGATCCTCTTGTCAGATTGGATGCAATTTTGGCTAATTATAAATCTTTTCTATATGCGGTCCATCGAACCGAAAGGCTGGCTTATGCCTACAACGGCGCCTCCAAACATATTCACAATTTATATCTAAACGAATACACCGCATCATTGCTACCCCTGGTTTCAGGAAAATATAAAGAACTGGATTTATTGTACCAGGTGAGAGAATATGCAGCAGATTCCGACGATAAAACAGCCACAAATATTAATAAAATTGTTAAAGAAGACCAATACAAAAATGACCTGGACGCATTCATTTTTTTTCTGGTAAAAAAAATTAACGGCCAACTATCTTTTGGAGCAGATGAAATACAAACGTCGCGAATTTTAACGGGATTGAAAAGACTGGCAAATTCAATAGACGCAAATGCCAGCCAAAAGCCAACCTTAAAGAAAAAATTGGGTAGCATTATTGCCTACATTCCTTTTTTTGGCAGCAAACTCATTGCGAAAAGCAGAAAGTCCGAACTTGCCAAACAATTGGCTCGGTTTATCACAACTGATGAGGACAGAGCAGCATTAAGCAAAATCCGGTCAATCCTGGCTGATCATTCTGAACGCAACTAAGGAGCCATTTTCCCCATTCGCCTGGCTTTATAATCAGCAAAACCTTTTATTATAAATCGTATCGTCTTGAATTTCGCTCCGGCGTATAGCAAATGGTTTTTGATCCTGTTTAAGAGATCTTTCTTTTTGATACGTAAGGACGGAGAAGGGCCCGAATGATACAAAGATTTCACGTAAAAATAATTACGAACCATATAATACAATCTGACCGGTGTATGCAAGGTTCGGCTGGTTTTTTTGAAATTTTTTACAGACCGGAATTCAAATGCAGTGCCCAGCGAATGGGACATATGCACATTTTTTAATTTTACAGTTGCAAAGCCTTGCTGATTCGCCCGCAGGCAATACTCGAAATCTACTTCATCAATAAACAAATTTTCATCGAACCCTCCGAGAGCCTGATGTATTTTTAGGTTTACAAGACTACCGGAAGTAATCAGCATATCCGTTGCATCAAAAGAACAACCTGCCGCCACTACTTTTTTTTCATACGCTACTCCTATCATGGCGATTTTTTCCTTGCCTTGCATTCCCGAAAAACATTGCCTGTAATGCGCTCTGTCGCTTTCGTCAAAAGAGGAATCCTGATCCATCGTCAGCAGCCATTCGGCATCTTCATCGATAGCCATAGCCGCGGCAGCGTTCAATCGCTCGGCAATACCTTTGTTTATACCATCGGCTATCAACACGGCCTTGTTTCCCAGACTATTTAAATCAATAGCAGACTCGGGCTCACTATTGTCCATGACAATCAATTTATCTACCAGCGGCAGATAGCTATGCATATGCGCAATCACCTCTTGCGAAGGCTGGTATAAAATCACAACACCAAAAATTTTTTCCATTCTGCTATAAATGAAATTAATTTGCCAAGATATAATGATACAAACTCAAAGATGGAATCATTTGCGAAACACGCAAGATAAAATAAAAAAGCATTAGCATTCCAATGCCCTTTATTTCAATTTGCATACCAGCTTATAAAAGAAGCCAGTACCTTGAACGATTACTGAAATCGATCGTCATTCAGCAGTTTCATGATTTTGAAGTAATTGTCAGTGATGACAGCCCGGACGACGAGGTAAAAAATCTTTGCGACGCATACCGCGACCAACTACCACTTACCTATCATAAAAATGAGAACTCATTGGGGACACCGGTGAACTGGAATGCCGCCATTTCCCTGGCTAAGGGGCAGTGGATCAAACTCATGCACGACGATGATTGGTTTGCCGGCCCGGCTGCGCTTCAGCAATTCGCCGACTGCGCAAAAGAATATCCGGACGCTTTTCTCTTTTCAGCTTATACCAATGTTTACGAAACATCTGGCAAAACCAAAAATATCTTCCCCGAAAAATTCAGGCTCACCCAGGCTGATCAGGAACCTTCGATATTAGTTGCCAAAAACTTTATTGGGCCGCCGAGCGTTACCATGCATAAAAATGATGGCAAATATGCTTATGATCCGGCATTAAAATGGCTGGTCGATATTGATATGTACCGCAGGCGCATGGAACACGACAAACTCGTGTATATCGGCCAGCCTGTTGTCCATGTTTATATTAGTAAATCGCAGGTCACGGCCTACACTAAAAATGTTGCGGCCGTCGAGATCCCCGAACATTTTCATTTTCTTAATAAGATGGGAATTGATAAGCTAAAAAACATCCTCGTATATGATTATAACTGGCGGTTTTTCAGAAATTTCAATATTCGCGATATCGAGCAAATCAAAGATTATGGCTATGAGGGCGAAGTGCATCCCGTTCTAAAATCGATGATTGTTGCTCAATCGAAAATACCGCGCCGCCTGTTAGCAAAAGGTTTGATTTCAAAACTGCTGATGACCACGCATTTTATTACTCATAAGCGTCTAATTAAATAATTGATCCGCTATAGTATCATAATCGTCAATTACAAAACACCGCAGCTGGTCAACAACTGCATTGCTTCCATCTACGACGGATCTGCGTTGGATTTGATTGAGATTATTGTTGTAGATAACCACTCCAACGATGGCAGCGAGCAAATGGTTACAGCCAAGTATCCAAAAATAAGCTGGATCAATATGGGCTATAACAGCGGGTTCGCACGGGCCAACAACGCCGGGATAAAAGCAGCCAAAGGCGCTATAGTGCTTCTTTTAAACTCTGATACGCTTAATAAAGGAGATGCTATTGCTACTTGTTTTGAACGCTTTGAAAAGGACAACAACGTAGCAGCGGGTGTTCAACTATTAAATGAAGACGGGAGTCCGCAGATATCGGGCAATTATGTTTTAACCGGCGGACTGAATTATCTGATGGCGCTCCCCTATTTGGGGCGGTGGATCCGTGCAGTAGGCCTATCATCGGGCGTTCAAAAGACGAATATTGCCAACGCCACCTCTACCGTTTCCGTAGATTGGATCAATGGCGCTTTTTTGATGGTGAAAATATCGGCTATCGAAAAAGCTGGCCTTCTTGATGAAGATTTTTTTCTTTATTCAGAGGAAGCAGAATGGTGTAGCCGCCTCAAAAAAGCAGGTTCGCTCGTGATTTATGGCGATTTGCATGTGATGCATTTGGAAGGCGGGAGTTCGGCCGCGGCTTATCAGTCTGTAACCAAAGGCTATCAAAACCTCGCCGACAGAAAAGGCTACCAGATTATGTTATCCAATTTTGTAAGGTTCCGGAAGGAGTTTGGTTTATTTTGGTACCTTTTTCATTTATCCGCTAATATCTTTACCATTCCTGTCTATTTTTTGGTGCTGCTTTTTAAAAGCCTGTTGATGAAAAAGGGAATCGCCGCGGAATGGAAATTCTGGAAAGGTTATTCTGGCAATGTACTAAAGTCGCTGCGCTATATTTTTATAATTGCGCTTGATAAACCTCATTTTTACAAGGTATTGTAGCGGCGCGTGAAGACACGCATTGCATACGCCGCGTCACTTACAGGAAACTCAACTGAGAACTCAAGTTCAAACAGTCGCCTTGTCTGGGCTAGGTGAGTGTTTCCACACATCCCATTATCTATCAATCATACAATTTCCTTCGCAGCCGAGTCTCACCGTTGGCCTTGTGAGTTGGCCGTGGACTCGGCGCTTTACATACGCGGAGCCCCTTCCAGAAGACCAGGCTGAGAATTCAAGTTCAAACAGTCGCCTTGTCTGGGCTAGGTGAGTGTTTCCACACATCCCATTTTCTATCAATCATACAATTTCCTTCTCAGCCGAGTCTCACCGTTGGCCTTGTGAGTTGGCCGTGGACTCGGCGCTTTACATACGCGGAGCCCCTTCCAGAAGACCAGGCTGAGAATTCAAGTTCAAACAGTCGCCTTAGCTATAAATCATATAACTTATCAGCCGCTTTTTTGGCAATAGATTCCCAACTAAAATGTTCAAAGAAAACGGAAGGTATTGACGCTTTTCCTGCTACAAGCTTGGCACAGATTGCTTTTGCAAAGTTTAAGCAATCGCCATCCTTAATCACCACAAGATGTTGCCCAGTCACGGCTGTCGGCACCCCATATGCACCTGATACAAATGACACCGCGGGCGTGTCAGCACCCAATGCCTCAACGAGTTTGGTTTTGATGCCGCCCCCATCAGTAATCGGGTTTATAAAAAGATCCGCCGCCCTGAAGTATACATCGATATCGTCAACAAAGCCTTTGTAAATAATATGCTGATCCCTGAATGATGATAATTGCTTGTAGCTTTCCGGTAAACGCAGCCCGCAAATCACAATCTTATACGGAACCCGACAGTGTTCTATCAGGTAGGGATTAATCTCGTTTAAAATACGGTCAAGCCCATCACGGTTTGGCCCGTAGTCCAAGGTGCCGTTAAACAATATCAGCTTCGTTTCCGGCGGCAAGTGGAGCTCCTGACACACCGATGTTTTGGCCGCTTGCCTTTGTTCGGTCGTTGGCGGCGCAACCGCTTCTATCCCGTAGGTTATTACAGCGCATTTCTTTGCCTCCAAACCATAGTTTGTTATGGCATAGGCTTTATCTTCTGCTGTAATAAAGAAATTAAGATCTGCCTGGCGGTGGGCAAATTTCTCGTAGGCATGCATCATCCGCCACCACCATTTATTCATGCTTTTGAACCGCGCCGCTTCAATATTATGCGAGTGGATAACCAGCTTTAAGCCCGCATATTTTTTCAACGCGTAGCCCAACCAGGCATAATAAGGATGCTCCATAATGACGTGGTTGATCCCGTTTTTTCGACACCATTTTTTTATTGAAAAAAATAAAGCCGGATTTAGATACCGAAGTTTGTTAGCGCCGCTGCCCAACACCGGGATAAAACCAATGTGATCCTTTTCCCCGCGGTTTTCATCAACTGTAAAAGCCGTGATAGCTGCGTATTGCGCCAAATATTTCAGAAAAAGAAAAATGCCTTTCTCTCCGCCATTGACGGCAGGTATTATTTTGTAGGGAACTATGGAGGCTATTCGAATCAGAGTAAATAGTTGACAAATGATGGTTGACGATTGACAGAAATATCCATGGCGCACTAACTATTGTCTACAGACTTTCTCTTTCTGTCTACCCACCACTGCATTGCAAATCCACCGATAACAATGAGCATAACCAGCCACGAACTGATATAAGAAATGGTCATCCCTCTTTGCACTTTTTCGGGTTCAAAAGCCATGCGAATCTGATGCTCGCCGGCAGGTATCATCAGCCCTCTCATAAAATAATTGGTTTTGATAATCTCGGCCTTTTTACCATCAATATAAGCATTCCAGCCGGCGGGATAATAGACCTCGCTGAAGACAGCAAACCCACCAGACGCACTGCTCGATTTATACTCGATGGCGTCGTTGGCATAACTGACTAATTGAATCGTAGCAGCGGAGTCGGCGGTAGCAGCGGCATTGCCGATGAAGGACTGTTGCACAATGGCCGTGTCTTTTAAATTAGTTGTACCGATCGCCCGTAATTCTTCCACATTGCCGGGCACGGGACGCACCGCTTTTACAAACCATGCAGCGCCGTAAGCATTAGGATTAGGAATAAGTTGTTGCTGTCCCTGTTGATCTGAAGCAATAATATATTTCACATCGAGCGCATTTAAAATTTGTTCGTTGGGCGCCCCGCTAAAATATTTTTCAATCAGATCCTGGTAAATGCGCAGCTTTGCCGGATGATAACCCAACACAGAACGGTGGAAATAAGACACACTGTTGTCATTCATTCCCCCTACCTGATATACCCGAAAATGCGGGTCTTTATCTTTTAAAATTTGTTGATCGATGGACGAAGGTGTTGCTTCCGCCATTTGCAACTCGTCTTTGTCAACATACTGCTCGTCCTTAAAATATGTTTTATCTACTACCCAAAGGTCAATCAAAGTAATGGCGGCCAGCAGCGCCACGGCCAGCACCGGCCGGAGCATCTTTTTCAATACGCCATAAATAATGCCAAGTACCAAAGCCATAAACAAAAGCGCCCTGAGAATCTGTTGCCCAAAAAGACTTTGCCTGTCGGCCTTCAAGCCTGCGATCACCGCGCGATTCAACGTATCGCTGCCGCTGGGATCGAGTGGAGTCTTCAAAAACTCCTGGTCAAAAGCGGCGCTGTAACCCTGGCCAATATATAACAACACCAACACAGCAGTAATACCCGCGAGCGCGTATAAAATCTTTTTAAAATGCTCTTTCAAAAAATCACCCGAGCCTACTTTAAAAAAGAGATTATAAACCGTGATAACAGCCATCAGCGGCATGGTGAATTGCGCAATGACTAACGCCATCGACGGCGCACGGAATTTATTATAGAGCGGCAGGTTGTTCAACAGCCATTCATTAAACCCAAAGAAATATTTTCCCCAGGCCATCAGTATTGAAATAAGTGTAGCAGCCAACAAAGCCCATTTCAGCGGGCCACGGATTACCACAAAACCTATAACGGCCAAAATAAAAATGATCGCGCCAATATAGGCAGGCCCTCCCGAATATTCGCCGGGCGTACTCATCCCGCCCCAATAGGCCGGTAGCTGTGCAATAAACTGACTGGCCTGCATTTCCGGAACGCCTGCCGCAGTTAGCTTTTCTATCACTTTGGAGTCCGCTTCCAATGGAGTACCGCTGCTGCCACCGACCGCCTTCGGCATGAGCATCACCAACGGCTCTACCTTGCTCATACTATATTGCATCGCGTAATCGGCATCTAATCCTTTGGTGCTTACTGCTTTCACCTGATCGCCCTGAATTTCGAGGGTTTTGCCGCCGCGCATGGTGTATTTCGAATATTCGTTGGTGCTCATAAATGCCAGGGCATAGCAACCTAATCCAACAAGGGCAGCAATAGCGCTCAACCCTACCGACATCAAAATATGTTTAACGTCTTTTTCTTTAATCCATTTCACAAGATAGGCAATGGTAACCGCGCCGGCCACGATAAAGAAGTAATAAGCAATCTGAGGATGATTGGCCATGAGCTCGAACATTGCGCCAAGGGTAGCCACCGCCAAGCCGATCCAATATCGCTTTGTGTAAATGAGCAGCAACCCGGCCAGCAAAAGCGGCATATAAGCAATGGCCATCATTTTTGTTTCGTGCCCACCCGAAACGATCAGCGGATTGTAGGTGGAATAGGCAAAAGCCAACGCGCCCAAAATACCAATTGCAGGATGAAACCGCAACACGACGCAAAGGATGTAAAAACAAACGCAGGCGATAAAGAAAAAATTCATCGGCTTGGGAAGCCCCAGCCCCATCACTTTGTTGAGATCGATCGGCAGCGCGCTTTTCCCCTCCAAAGCGATCTGATAATTGGGCATTCCGCTAAAAACGCTGGTGCTCCAAAGCGGAAAGCTGCCGGTTTTTTCTTTCACATCAAAAGCATTCTGGGCAGAGCCCCGCCAGCCCGTCACGCCGGTATCATGTTGATTTAATGTTTTTCCTTCTAAAACAGGCTTGCAAAACAGCACTGCTACCAGTAAAAAAATCAATATCGCCACCACATGTGGCACCGCATTTTTAATCCGGCTGTTCATTAGCATTTATATTTAATTATTTCAGCGGGCAACGGGCTGCTGCCCGATCCCTATTCGACCCTTTTTTATTAAATCACAGAACGAGCAAAATAATACTATTTTATACGAAATGAGCATAAAAATTAGCCAGCTAAATTACCCTTCATCCATAGCGGCGCGGGCAGGCAAAGTGGCAATACCTTTTTTTGCAAATCCGAATTGGCCAAAAAATAATAAAAAACAACGGATGAGCCCTATCAATTTTCAGCCTTTTTTGTTAATAACCGGTTTAAGAATTTTCATGACAGGTTTGTTTTAGCAAAACTTAAAATAATACATTTACAGGATAATTACGCCGATGCGTTGGTTAATTCTTTTATCAAGAGTGGCTTTTCTGAGTGGCATTGCCATGTTGCTGGCGATGGGTTTGAATATCACTTCCCTGGCTGATACGCAAACGACGCTTGCTGTAATCGTTTTAGCAGGTTATGGCCTGGCGGGCATCATGCTGCCGCTGGTTAACCTGACTTATTTGCTGCTGAGCGCCGTTAACCGCCGTCGTTTGCGCTCCGTTCCACTGTGGTTGCTGCTTTGCAATGTGGCATTCTTGCTTATTTTTTTAATTTTTACCTTTTATATTAATGATCCGTACTATAACAGGTGACAAATCCACCAAGCTATTTATATTATTGGGCGGTTTTTTCATTGCCAATGCCATTGTGGCTGAGATAATCGGCGTAAAAATCTTTTCTCTTGAAGATACGCTCGGCATTAAGCCCGTTAACCTCACCATTTTTGGCAATTCTTTTTCCTTCAACCTGACGGCGGGCGTGTTGTTGTGGCCGGTTGTGTTTATTATGACGGATATCATCAACGAATATTACGGCGTCAAAGGCGTCCGATTCTTGTCTTTTTTGGCGGCAGTGCTTATTGCCTACACTTTTATAATGTTCCAGGGGGCGATCGCGCTGAGCCCGGCCGATTTCTGGACCGGCAATTATGAAGGGCAGCATATTGAGGATGCCAACGAAGCCTATCGCGTGATTTTGGGCCAGGGAAGTTGGATTATCATCGGTTCGCTGGCGGCTTTTCTGATTGGCCAGATCCTGGACGTGGTTGTTTTTCACAGCATTAAACGAAGTACCGGCGAAAAAGCAATCTGGCTGAGAGCCACCGGCTCAACGCTTGTATCGCAATTGGTTGACAGTTTTGTGGTGCTGTTTATAGCATTCTATATTGGCCCCCGGGTGTCCGGCAATCAGGGCATGCCCTGGAGCCTTGGCCTGGTAATGACGATTTGTATTGGTAATTATATCTACAAATTTATTGTAGCCGTGGTGATGACTCCTGTCATTTATCTCGTGCACTGGATGATTGAAAGGTATTTGGGCCGGGAGTTGGCCGCCAAAATGAAAAAGCAGGCCATGGAGAAAGGCGGTTAAGTACCAATTGAAAATCAACAATATCAATATCGGCGCATGACAGTCTCCTTATAAGATCTTGAATTTGCGGTTTTATACGACTCCATAAATACCGATTATCGCAGTTACCAATATTAATATTGATTAGTTTAGGTGGTGCCCCTAGGCGGGTAATTAGCTCTGAAAAGTCAACGTCTTTTGAAATAATGATTACGTCTCCGGAAGGTTTTGCCATTTGATAAATTTCAAAATCCGTTTTATCATACAATTGGAGTGTATAAGCAGAATGAGCGTTTAGCGCTAATTCGTCGATCATCCATTTGGCGATAACGGGAGAAATATTAACATCCAGCCACAACATCCAGCTATGCGGCATGAATAATAGTTGTGTTTTTCATTTTTAAAGAGGCGTAAATCAACGCTGCGCTAATATCATCTCCTTCGAGAATGGGGTGCTGTTCGAGATTCTCGGTTTGTGATAATCCCGACGCCAACAACTCCAAAATATCGCTTACAGGAAAACGTAACCCTCTTATGACGGGCTTTCCTGACATTACTCCCGGGCTAGTAGTTATACGTTTTAACAGTTGCTCCTGATTCATGATAAACTTTTTAGGTTAACTACAATTTACAAAATAATTAATCACCTGTTTTTAATTTTCGGCTACGGAACATCAAATTCCGAAATTTTAGCCCTATTTTTGCGCGATTTTTTGTTGATTTTTATTCATCAGTACAAGGGTGCGACGCAAGACTGCTGATAGAAGCACACAGCCCGGCCCCAAAAAATAAAATACATGTCTGAAACACAATCCCGCGCTATTTTATTGCTTGAAGACGGAACTATTGCCGAAGGATTTGCTTTTGGCGCCATCGGCACCACCACCGGCGAAATATGTTTTAACACCGGCATGACCGGCTACCAGGAAGTTTTTACCGACCCCAGCTATTATGGGCAGATCGTGATTATGAACGCCGTACACGTGGGAAATTACGGGGTGATTCCTGAAGACGTGGAGAGCGACAGCGTGAAAGTTTTGGGTGTGATTGCCAAAAACCTGAATGAAAATTATTCGCGAAAAAGAGCCGAAGGATCGCTGGATGCCTATCTTAAGAAGAATAATATTGTGTCGATACACGGGGTGGATACGCGGGCGCTGGTAGCGCATATTCGTACCAAAGGCGCGATGAACTGCGTGATTTCTTCAGAAACTTTCGACATTGAAGAGCTGAAAGGCAAACTGGCTGAAACCCCCGATATGAGCGGGCAGGAGCTGGCGTCGAAAGTGTCGACCAGGGAGGTTTACGAGCTGGGAGATGCGAACGCGCCTGTTAAAATTGCGGTTATGGATTATGGTACCAAACAGCATATTTTAAAATGTATGGTTGATCGCGGCGCTCACGTGAAAGTGTTTCCTGCAAAAACGCCGCTGTCGGAAGTGAAAGGTTTCAATCCGGATGGGTATTTTATTTCTAACGGACCCGGCGACCCGGCTGCCATGGATTATGCGGTTGATACGGTAAAGGAAATCTTAAATGAGGATAAACCTGTTTTCGGCATTTGCCTCGGCCACCAGTTGTTAGCGCTGGCCAACGGTATTCAGACTTTCAAAATGCACCATGGTCACCGCGGGTTGAATCATCCGGTAAAGAACCTGCTCACCGGCCGCTCGGAAATTACTACACAGAACCACGGTTTTGGCGTAGATCCGGAATCGATCAAAGCTTCGGATAAGGTCGAAATCACGCACGTGAACCTGAATGACCAGTCGATAGAAGGTATTCGCGTGAAGGGCAAGCCCGCTTTTTCGGTGCAATACCACCCGGAAAGTACGCCTGGCCCGCACGATTCGAGATATTTATTTGACGACTTTATTGCTCTTATTAAAGAATCGAAGGGATAAAGTCTATTTTATATGCCTTTAAAGAGCCGGATTTTCAGAAAATCCGGCTCTTTTTTTATTGCCTCTAAGCGGTTTCTTGCCACTTTATCCGTTATTCTGCAAAAAAAATTCGGCTTTTTGCAGGTTTCTGCGGTATTTTATATTATCTTTAGTACGGTCTTAACAAAACGATAAGGAAGTTGCTCGAAAAAACTATACGCTACATTCATGAGAAGTATAAAGACTGTGAACTGAGACCCGGGTTTTGTTTGTGAGATACCAGGATATGCCGCGGCCATTGAACATTTGCTGATTTCAACCTAAAATATAATAAGTATGAGAAAATTTCTTTTCTTAGTTGTGCTTGTGTTTGCTGCTTTTTTTAGCCAAACTGTTACAGCCCAGGAAAATGTAGTTTCAGGTTTTGTGAAAACAACGGACAGTGTGCCGCTCATGGGCGTGACGGTTTCGGTTAAAAACACAAACCGCGCCACCCTCACCGAATCTTCAGGGTATTTCTCGATTAGTGCTGCCGTAGGAGAATCTTTAGAATTTTCATCCGTAGGCTACACCACTCAGACCGTAATTATTGGCTCTTACGCGCCGCTCTCCATCGCTTTAATAAGAACACAGGCAGATATGGATGAAGTCGTTGTAGTTGGCTATGGCCAGCAAAAAAGAAGTAACGTCACTAACGCCGTTGCTACCGTCAATGTAGATCAAACTTTGGGAAGCCGCCCGATCGCAGATGCCGGGCGCGGATTGCAGGGAGCAGTACCGGGTCTTTCCGTAAGGATTCCCAGCGGCGAAGTAGGTTCAGATCCATTGATGAGAATTCGCGGCTTTATAGGTTCAATCGCGGGCTCAAGCCAGCCACTTATTTTGGTGAACAACGTTGAAATCCCAAGTATCCAGATGATCAACCCTAATGATATTGAAAGCATTAGTATACTCAAAGACGCCTCGGCCAGTGCTATTTATGGAGCAAAAGCCGCCTTTGGCGTTATATTAATTACCACTAAAAAAGGCTCAAAAACAGAAGGTATCAATTTGGCATATACGAATAACCTTTCCTGGCAAAATCCTGCGAAAGAAATTGAAATTGCAGGGATCGACGGTTTGGAATATACGCTCGAAGCGCATAAAAATATGAAAGCGAGCGGTCCTGCCGGCGGCTTTTGGCGCATTAGCGAAGAAAGCCTGCAAAAGTCAAGAGAATGGCAGGAGAAGTACGGCAGCACCGTGGGAAAATACGATCCGGTAGTTTATAATCGCGACTGGTATTTTGACGGAACTGACAAATATGGTATCAGGATTTACGACCCGGTTGACGCGATGATCAAAAAGTCGGCGTTTACTCAAAATCATAACCTTTCGCTAAATGGCAAATCAAACAATACCAGTTACAACGCGAGTTTTGGGTATTTCGGGCAGGAAGGAATGATGAAACCAGCTCAGCACGATGATTACACCAGATACACCGCCAACCTCAGCCTTTCAACCAAAGTGAACGATTATATAACAATACGGGGCGGTACCTTATTTTCTGACCGAACCAAACGGTACCCCAACTCTGCAACCGGTTTTACTGCTGACCCCTGGTTATACCTTTATCGCTGGAGCCTGTACTTCCCCACTGCCGTGAAAGAACTCGGAGAGGAAATCCGCGACCCCTACTGGGATACGAAGAATGCGCACACCGCCAACCTCGGCAACAAATACACTAACTTAACTTTTGGAACCACGATAGATGTCACGAAACAATGGCAGATTATTGCTGATTATACTTATGATGTACGTCAGGACATTCTTAAAAGCTCTATGCCCACTTTTTCCGGCGCCTGGCACTGGTACACACCTGTAGCATGGAACGACGAAGATGGGAACAGGGTGTATGTGGATGAAGACGGGAATCCCACCAATGAAGGAGGCGTGCCCGCCTATCGGTTTCCTGTGAGTCAATATATTACCAAGGAGCAAAGCAATATTTATCAATCGACGTTAAGGGCGCAACGACACACCATTAATGCTTACTCCACTTACAACTGGCAATTAAATAAAGACAATGATTTTAAATTCATGTTGGGAACCAATATTGTTTCCAATAAATGGGACAGTCATTGGTCGAGGAAGACAGAGCTTATTAATGAAGAAAATCCACAGTTTGACTTCGCTGTGGGTACTGAAACGACCGGGGGCGACGCCAACTGGGATTCACAATTGGGTTATTTTGGCCGTCTAAACTATGCTTTCGCCAATAAATATTTGTTTGAGGGAAGCTTGCGTTACGACGCAACTTCTAAATTTCCTGCTTATCTGAGATGGAAATGGTTCCCTTCCCTATCCGCGGGTTGGGTTTTAAGCGACGAGAGCTTTATGCAGTCGATGAAAAATGTTTTAAGCTTCGCTAAATTCCGCGGATCCTGGGGTTCAATCGGCGATCAGTCCGTATCGAACAGTCTTTATCTCTCTACAATGGATATTGCAAAAAATTCCTGGCTAAGCAGCTCTGGTGAACAATTTTTCCAATTGGGAACGCCCAATCCAATTTCGGCAGGTATCACCTGGCAGGATATTGTATCGCTCGATTTCGGTGCTGAATTCAGGTTTTTTAAAAACAAATTCGGCGTGGTGCTGGATTGGTACGAACGCCAGACAAAAAATATGATCATTGCGGGCGATGCCTTGCCTTCAACTTATGGCGCATCCGCACCGCAGGGCAATTACGGGAATCTTAAAACCCGTGGCTGGGAGATCACCTTTGACTTTAATCACCGGTTTGACGGCGGTTTAGGCATTAACTTGATGGCCAACCTGTCCGACGCGGTGACCGATATTACAAAGTCGGCAGATTGGAACACCCCGTATGAAAACAGGTTAATTGACAACACTTATACCACTGGCAAGCGCTATGGCGATATTTATGGATATGTAACCGACAGGTTATATCAAAAAGATGATTTTGTGTATGATGGTGATGGCAACTTTGTTCAGGAGACTATCGTATGGCAGGGTACGGCTAAAAGAACAAATAAGCTGGCCGGCAACAATCCGGTTTATCAAACCTATTTTGAAGACGGCAACCAAATTCTGTTGATCAGTCCGGGCGATGTAAAATTTGTAGACATTGACGGCGATGGCTACATCACGCCGGGTAAAGGTACTTTTGGCGACCCTGGTGACCGCGTGGTAATCGGTAATATTCTTCCCCGCTATGAATATGGTTTCCGCGTAGGGTTGGATTATAAATCGTTTGATCTGGCCATCATGGGGCAAGGCGTTGGCAAAAGGCATATTTGGGGCGCCGGACAGCTTGCTATTCCAGGCTTTCACGTAAAAGACGGAGCCATGCCTCAGACCTTTGCTGAAGACTTTTGGAAGGAAGACCGCACCAACGCTTTTTATCCAAGAGCATGGAATCTTGGTGGCGCCAATTCCGGTTTCGTGATGGTGCCTCAAACGCGCTATCTGCTGAACATGGCTTACTTCAGAATTAAAAATATAACACTCGGATATAACGTTTCACCTTCACTTTTAAATCGCATTAACCTAAAACAGGCCCGCGTTTATGTGTCGTTTGAAAACTTTATCACTTTCGATAAATTACGTGGCTTGCCGATCGACCCCGAGGCCATATCAGGATACTCCATGTTGGCGAGCAATTACAATTTAGGCCGCACGGGTACTTCAAACCCCACTTTTAAAATTGCCTCTGTAGGTGTAAACATATCATTATAACTTAAAACAAGCATTGTTATGAAATATACAAATACATATTCGATCATACTGGCTTTTGTAGTTATGACCTTGTTTGGTTGTAAGAAATTTTTAGACCGTCCGCCGCTCACCGTTGCCAATGACGAAACCGCCTGGACAACTGAAGATAATGTTCGCCTGTATGCTAATAAATTTTATCCATCATTTTTTACCGGCTATGGACTCGGCTTTAACACCGACGGCGCCGCTATGATGGGCTATCAATTTAATGACGACGTTTTCTTAATGGGCAACCAGGGCAACTTTACGCGCGCTGTGCCTAATAGCAATATCTGGAGCATGTCCACCGTCCGGTCAATCAACATCATGCTCGACCGGCTCGAAACAAAAATGCAAAATATACTGAATGAAGAAGCATACAATCACTGGACGGGGATTGGCCGATTTTTCAGAGGCCTGGAATATGCCGAGCTTTCAACCCGTTTTGGCGACGTGCCCTACTACGATCATGTTCCCAGCGATATAGACCTTGACGATCTTTATAAACCGCGTACACCACGCAACGAGGTAATGGACGCCGTTTATGATGATTTAAAATTTGCGTTAGATAATGTAAGGGCTGCCGATGGCGATCAATTTGTAAATAAATATGTAGTCGCTGGTTTCACTTCAAGGGTTGCTCTTTATGAAGGCACATGGCAAAAGTATTATTACAACAATAATGAGCGCGCCCGCAAGTTCCTCGAACTCGCCACTGAAGCGGCTAATGTGATTGTTTCGAGTGGCCGGTTCGATATCGTTACCGACTTCAGAAGTTTGTTTGCCTCCAATACGCTTGCCGGCAACCGCGATGTGGTTTTCTACCGCCACTATGATCCCGCCGTTTCAATTACACATTCGGTCGCTTCTTACAATAACCTTTCCGAGTCGTTAGCATTCGGGCCTACCGCCGATTTAATCAAATCGTTCATTTGTGTGGATGGGAAACCCTGGCAAAACTCGGGGGAAACTGCTGCCAGCGACTTTTCCCTTTCGAAAATTATTACCACCAGAGATTCACGGCTCGAAGCTTCTTTTTACGATCACCCAACCGCTAAGAACAGGGCCGCTTTTTGGTATATTGTTAAATTTATCCCCCGCAGCGTAATCACCTCCGTGGAAGCCGGGAACACACCGCCCAACGAATTTACAAGCAGCAAAAATGAAACAGATTATCCTGTCTTCCGGTATGCGGAGGCCCTTATAAACTGGATAGAAGCTAAGGCCGAACTTTCTACCATCGGCGGGGCTGCGGTTACTCAATCAGATATCGACCTGTCTATCAACAAAATCAGGAACCGCCCTTTAGCAGCAGAAGCTATTGCCAAAGGCGTTCAGAAAACTGCGCCATTAAGTTTGGCAGACCTGCCTAATGATCCGGCGAAAGATCCTTCCGTACCAGCTTTGCTTTGGGAAATCAGGCGTGAGCGCCGCATGGAGTTTGCGTTTGAACATTCCCGGTTTGAAGATTTGAAACGTTGGGGGAAACTTTCTTACATGGACACTGATGCCCGAAAAGATCTAACTGCCGGAGGATGGGTTAATTTTGCAGCTGAAGTTCCATCAGAACTAAAAACGGGCGTGTCGGTAGTTGACCTGGCCGGAAATACTATTGTGTACAACGGTTCCAATGGAGCCGCGATGAAAGGCTTTTTTAGAACTACAAACACAAATGGCCGCCTTCCCTTCTTAAATCAAACGGGCGTAAATCCGTATTTATCGCCTGTGGGCAGAAACCAGATCGATCAGTATGAAACCAAAGGTTATACATTAACACAAACTGAAGGCTGGCCTCAGAACTAAGCTATAAACATGTTCAACCAAAATATTAAACACATGAATATTTCAATAAATACATCAAAAATTTGCATAGCACTTTTTTCGTTATGCCTTGTGTTTCTTCTGTCCTGTCAAAAAGATTTTCCCGGCAACGTTGATTCGCCTGACGAAGTGGTATTAAAGTCTATTAAAATTCTGAATGCCGGACAAGGCGGAAACCAGGTAATTGAGGGAACGATTGACGAAAATCTGAAAACGGTAGCTTTCCCCCGGATCGATACACAAACGGATTTCAGCGCCATTCAGTTTGAAGCAATCATGTCGGACGGTGCTACTTTGGATCAGGACTCCTACACCTTTGCTTTTGGAGCGGGTGAGTCAGCAAAAACGTCTACCATTAAAGTAGTAAACAACAAAAGATTTCGCGAATATTTGGTTACATTAAGACTCAATATACCCGTTTTTGGCGCCGATTTTACGAAACCTGAAATATTTGACTATACCAACAATGAGTTGGGCAATCCGGTGTATCCCACTTTCGTGTCATTAACAACCAGGGGCACCGGCTTCGACGGCGAACATGTTTTGATTGTAACCAGAGCGCCCGGGGGTTCTCACTTACTTAAAACATCCGATTTAAGGAATAACACGATCAATCCCATTGCGTTGAATCTTACAGGAGTAAGTGGCGGAACTTTTCCTGTGAATGTTGGAGCGCAGGTCAACGGTCATACATATATTGCCAATTTATCGGGCGGTCAGGTTTCGCCCTTCAAAATTTATCATTGGACAGATCCATCGGCAGCGCCTGAAGTGATCGGCAATTTCAACATCGCTTCCATTCCTGGCGCGGGCACTCGTCACGGCGACAACATGTCTGCCAATCTCGACGCCAATGGAAATGGATATATGTATTTTGGCGATAATGCGGTGTCTAAAATCCTTCGGCTTACGGTGACAGGCTACACAACACTTTCCGATCCGACTGTACTAACAAACGCCTCCGGGTCAAGTTTCGTAATGTCTTTTAATAGAGTAGGAAATACTTCAGATTATATTTATACGGGCTATGATGCGCCCATTCGTGTGGCAAACGAATCAGCAGGCATTACGTATACATTGAGCAGTACCGCCGTTCCTAATCGCGGTTCAGACGCCCGTGTTATACAATTTAACGGCGAACGCTATCTTATTTTGACAACGGCGGCAAGAACCGGTTCGGACGCAGTGGTATTGTATGTTTATGATATTTCGAGGGGCAGCAGCACTGTAGAAGCGCTCACGCTGTTTAATGAAAGAGCCGACAAGTCACCCATTTATCAGTATTCGCTTCTCGGTCCGACGAACACCGCCCCGTCAACGCAAACCGGCTGGTACGTAACCAAAGATGAGGAAGGAAAAGATGCAAAACTGACTTTATACACGGCATCTGCTGATGCGGGGTTTGTTTTAATCGACTTTCCAAAAAAAGAACAGACCGACTAAAGGGTCACTGACACTGTACCCTGATAGAAGTTGCTAAACATATAGAAAAAAATAAAATGAAAAAGTACATTCCCATATTATTGTTATCCTCTATCGTCTTATTCCATGCGTGTAGCAAGAGTGATGGAGATATTCCGCAGCCGCCGGAGCCTCAGCCACCGGAACAAGAAGAAATGATCCTGCCGAAAAAGCAAATGAGGGCTACCTGGATGGCGACGGTTTGGGGCCTCGACTGGCCGCAGGGCGATTACAATGTGACCTCTCAAAAACAACAATATCTTGCGTATCTGGACAAATTCGTTCAGCTGAATATGAACGCAGTTTTTGTTCAAATAAAAGGGATGGGCGATGCATTTTATAATTCTCCTTATGAACCCTGGAGCGCTAACATTTCAGGTACAAGGGGGCAGAACCCGGGCTATGATGTGCTAAAGTTTATGATTGACGAAGCCCATGCCAGAAATATTGAATTTCACGCGTGGATTAACCCGTTCAGGATTGCCACCCGCGCCAGCAATGCCTCCCCCTACCCTCCGCTCCACAGCTCCATTCCTGCCAATTGGGTAGTTAGCCACGAGAAGTGGCAGACCTACAACCCGGCTGTTCCTGAAGCGAGACAACGCCTGGCTGATATCGTAAAAGATATCATTACCAAGTACAATGTAGATGGTATACATATGGATGATTATTTTTATCCCGACCCTTCAGCTGCCGGGCAGATGGTGTCAGATGCCGGGGACTACGCAACCTACGGCGCTGGCATCGCAACCATAGAAGATTTTCGCAGAAGCAATGTGGACAAAGCCATCAAGGGCGTGCACGACATTATCGTAGCTACCAAACCCGAAGTTGTATTCTCCATTTCACCTACCTCAGATTTTGCCTACAACAGGAACACGCTCTATGCTGATATTAAAAAATGGGCAACGGAAGGGTGGATGGATGTTGTGATCCCGCAAATCTACCATAACAGCAGCTTTGCGAGCAGACTGAACGAATGGGATATTTTCAATAACAAGCCTCATTTGATGATCGGGCACGGGTACTATCTGATGACGAGCACTTCAGAACTTACCAATCAATTTACACTTACGAAAAACAAAAAAGCCGTCGTTGGAAATCTGTTGTATAGCGCTAAATACCTCAATGAAAATCCATCTTTGACCGCCAAATTGGCTGAACTGTTTGCACACCCCGCCGTTATACCTTTTTTAGGTAGAAGCGTGGCGCCGGATGCTGCCGTTCCGCAAAATGTAAGAATAGAAAATGGCGTTTTAAAATGGAACACCAGCGGCGCTGTTAAATCAGTGGTTTATTATGCCGCAGATCTGAAAACAGAAAGCCGTGTAATGACTATTACAAACGCCACGCAGTTCAACGCAGGCTTGTCAGGACACTACGCGGTTACTACTTTAAATGCTGATAATAAAGAGAGTGCTGTGTCGGCAATTGTGACGAAATAATTCAAAGCCAAGCAAAAAGAAAAACAATTATCTTTAGTAACGAGTTTAATAGAATAAAGGTGCTTAAAAAAGAACGCCAGGCCTATATACTGCATCAACTGAACTTGCACAACAAAGTGTTGAGTGTTGATTTGTGCAGCGAAATAGCAGTTTCTGAAGATACGATTCGACGGGATCTCCAGGAACTATCAGAAGCAGGACAACTAATAAAAGTTCACGGCGGCGCGCTTTCAATGGCCTTTAACGAAGTGCAGTTTGAGCCGGTGAACGTGTATTCGCAAACTCAGAAGAAAACTATCGTACACAAGGCGCTGCAACTTATTCAGAATGGCATGTTTATTATCACAAGCGGAGGCACGACCATTCTGGAGCTAATCAGAGCCTTACCACCCAACCTGAAGCTCACTATTATGACCGGCAGCATCCCCGTGATCAACGCGTGCATGGTGCACCCGAAAATCGAAGTGGTTGTAATTGGTGATAAATTGTCGAAAGACTCGAAAATAACCGTCGGCGCCGAGGCTATTCAAAAGATCAGCCATGTAAATGCAGATCTGTGCTTTTTGGGAACGAACGCCCTCGATATTGATCATGGTGTAACGGACAACGACTGGGAAGTGGTTCAAATCAAAAGAGCCATGGTACGCTCAGCTTCAAAAGTCATTTGTATGACGATTTCGGAAAAATTGCAAACTTACCAGCCCATCAGTGTTTGCAAAGCAAAAGAAATTGATTATTTAATCACTGAACTTGAGCCCACAAATCCCTTCGTTAAGCCATTTATTGAAGCTGGTTTGACAGTAATGTAAAATTTCGGAACAACTATACTCTTTAAATTAGCAATTATGAGGAAATCCTTTATGCCTTTGCTCTTATCATTGGTGCTATTAACCGCGTTGCCAGGCTTCGCGTGGGCACAGCAGCGAACTGTAACCGGTGTCGTCTCTAACACGGCCGGACAACAATTAACCGGAGCAACGATAGTGGTCCGAGGGACAACGCTTGCGGCCACTACAGACGCGAACGGAAGATTTACTATTTCTGCAGCTACCGGAAACGTGCTGGAGTTTTCTCATGTAGGTTATGAAACGCGAACCATCACGCTGAAAAATGAAACACAGTTAGCCATCACGCTGACTTCTTCTACCAACGATTTGGACGAAGTCGTAGTTGTAGCAATGGACCAAAAAAGAAATCCGCGTTCGCTGAGTTTTTCAACTCAAACGGTTGATGGCGAGGATATCAAAGATGCGCAACGTGAAAACTTTGTCAATTCGTTGCAGGGACGCGTGGCTGGTATCACCATCAATCCAACATCCGGAACGGCGGGCGCCAGTTCACAAATTGTTTTACGTGGGTTCAACTCTATGTCTCTCGACAACTCACCGCTCTTTGTCATCGATGGTATTATTTTGGATAACAGCACTACAAATACAGGGGCTCTTACCGGCACCAGCGAAAACAGAAGGGAAGATTTTACGAATAGGGTCGCAGATTTAAACCCCAATGATATCGCGAGCATCACCGTATTGAAGGGACCCGAAGCCACGGCTTTGTATGGTAGCCAGGCAAGTTCCGGAGCCATCATTATAACCACCAAAAAGGGCGGAACCAAAGGAATAAAAATAAACTATGATAACAGTTTTCGCTTTTCCAGGCTCACGCGTTTCCCTGAAACCATCAGCCTTTATAACAACGGAACCAACGGCGATTATTCTGAAACCTTTACTTCCTTCGGCCCCAAATACGCCGATACTACAACACTTTACCCTAATTATGAGAACTTCTTTAAAACAGGGTTTGCGCAGACTCATAACCTGTCGGTTGACTTTGGCGGGAAAGTTTCCAGTTTCAGAGTTTCAGGATCGATATTCGATCAGGATGGCTTTATACCAGCAAATAATTATAATCGCTATAACCTAAGAATTACGAATAATACTAAAATTGGAAAATGGATAGAAATTAATCCCCAGGTCGCCTTTTCAAATTCAACCAACCGTAAGGTGCTCAGAGGTGCGAGTGGATACCTGTTAAACCTGCTTACCTGGCCAGCCGATAATGATATCAGGGATTGGGAAACCTCAGACGGTTTAAAAAAGCCTTTATTCGCAGCTAATCCAAATGGCGAAGTTGACAACCCTTTCTACAATGTTTACAGAAACCCGGGCGAAGACAAAACCAACAGGATAACGACAACCCTCGGGATCAACCTCACTCCTTTTAAATGGTTAACGGTAAACGGAAGATTTGGCTATGATACCTACCGTACAGAAGGCTATCAGCAATATGACTCAATGTCCTACTATCTAACGCGGGCTCAAAGGGGCTGGCAGCGAAATTATCAGACAACGTATTATGGTTATAACCATTTTATCAGCGCCACAGGCACCAAAGACTTTGGAAAGCTGACCACGCGTTTAATGGCCGGTACGCAATGGCAGGATTATGAATCTCAGACGTGGTCGGTTAACGGGAACAATTTAACCAGTATGGCGCGCACAGACAGTTCCAATACGGATCCTACTACCAGACAGTACTCATTTAATTTGCAGTTTAGAAACGGCACCCCGAATTACTATCTCAGAAGACAATTGGCCTACTTCGCCGAAGCAATGATCGGTTGGGACAATGCACTTTTTTTAACCTACTCACACCGTTTTGAATCAAACTCGATATTTCCCCGTCATTCTAGAAACTACAACTACCCGGCCGGTGGTGTCAGCGCAATACTCTCCGATTTAATCCCCGGATTTAAATCTTCTGTTAGCGCGGTGAACTATTGGAAGGTAAGGGCATCGGTAGCTAATACAGCACGTACTGCCGGGCCATACGACAACCAGTCTGCATTTAATTTTAACACCGGCAGCGGAGGCGGATTTTATTACGGATTTACAAATGCAAACCCCGGCTTAACACCTGAGCGTCAAAGTACGTATGAAATAGGTACAGAATTCCGTTTTCTGAAAAATCGTCTGAGTCTTGACGCAACGTATTATAATACCCGAAACAAAAACCTGATTGTACAAAACTTTAGGTTGAGCTATGGCACCGGCTTTGTACTGAATACTATGAACATCGGTGCCACCGAAAATAGAGGTTTGGAACTGGTGGTTAATGCTGAAATTGCCAAACAGCAGGATTTTGGATGGACAATGATATTCAACTTTAATAAAATGTGGAATGAGATTACAGAGTTGCCTTCAAACATTCCGGAGTTTTATATATCGGATACCTGGATGTATGATAACGCAAGAGGTGGTGGTACTTTAAATAATCCAACAACCACAATAACCGGCAGTGGCTACCTGAGAAATAATGCAGGGCAAATCCTGATCAACCCGCTATCCGGACTTCCTGTAATAGATGCCAACTTCCTGGTACGGGGTGACCGTAATCCGGACTTCACATTGGGCTGGATAAATAAATTCAACTATAAAAAGTTTAGCCTTAGCATGCTTTGGGATTTAAAAGTAGGTGGCGATATTTTTAATGCTACCGAAATGTACCTGACCGATATGGGAAGAAGCACCCGAACCGCCGATCGCGAAGTACCGCGGGTGGTAGATGGTGTACTACAGGACGGATTGGAAAACACAGATAATCCAACAAAGAATACAATTGTTGTGACGCCTTTCAGGCAACAAGGTTATTACACAGCGCTACCGGTCGAAGAGTTTATCCAAAAAGATGTGAACTGGTTCCGACTAAGAGATATAACGCTTGCCTATAGTTTCAGCCAGCAGCAATTGAGCTTCCTGAAAGCAGTAAAATCTTTAGGAGCTTTTGTAACCCTCACAGATCCAATCCTGATTACAAATTACCGCGGGGCAGACCCTCAGGTAAACGGTAATACATCCGGCTCTGCAGGGGTGGGTGGTTATGGATTCGACTATGGCAATGTAGGCATGCCTCTTAGTGTAAACATCGGTTTAAGAGTTGGTTTCTAAACAAAAAAATCATTCAGTTATGAAAAAAATATTATTCGCTATAGGTGCTTTCCTCTTCTTTTTACAAATAACAGGTTGTAGTAAAAAGATAGACGAGGCCTACTTAAGTCCCAATACTTATACCAAAGTAGCACCGCACGAATTACTACCTCAAATTATTAGCGCCATGGCGGCCAATTATGCAGGGCATGGGCCCCTCAACGATATGAGATATGTTGGCGCCTATATCAGAAATTTTGCTTTTTACAACCCGGGCAGCATTTTCGATGCCATGGGCTACAATCTCGGAGCCGGGGACGTAGCGCAATCAACCTGGCGGATGCATTATTATGATATAGGGCAGAATAACCAAAGAATGATGGAGTGGGCGGCAGAAGAAGAAAAATGGGAATATGTTGGTGTGGGAAAGGCCATTGAGGCATGGAGCTGGATGGTGCTTACAGATTATTATGGGCAGGCAATCGTGACCCCCGCCTTTAATACCGATCAATTGGTTTTTCCTTATGACACCGAGGAAACAGCCTATAACAAAATCAAACAAACGGCTTTTGAGGCCTTAGAGAATCTCAATAAAGTCAGCAGCCCCGATGCAAACTTCGCTACCGCCGATGAATTTTTTTATAAAGGGAATATTGAACATTGGAAAAAATTTGCAAACGGCGTTTTGGCAAGATACTATAACCATTTTAGCAATAAAGCATCTTACAAGCCAGATTCCGCAATCTACTATGCCGATAGGGCAATGAGTACGGTAGACGAAATAGCAAGCGTTAAATTCGCGGCTACTAATGTTTCAGCAACCAATAATTTTTGGGGGCCTTTTAGAAATAACTTCACTGGAACATCAACCTCCAGCCCTACCGCTATTCGGCAAAACGCTTACATTGCTAATATACTTAACGGAACGAACAGCGAGTTTTTAGGCGTTGAAGACCCAAGAGCTTGGTATATGCTTAGGGGGAACAGCAACGGAACAATCGTTGGGGTTGAAAGTTCGCTTGGTCAGGGTGTCATACCCGCCGCTGACCGGCCCGAAACGTTTTTCGGAGTAAGCCAAAATCCATCAGCATCCAACACCGCGCCTACCAACGATAACAATTGCCGGTTCCTGTTTAAAAATAACTCACCCATGCCGATCCTTACGCCCACGGAGATGAAGTTCATCAAGGCGGAGGCCGCTTTTAGAAAGGGTGACCGAGCTACAGCATTACAAGCTTATATTGAGGGAATCAACGCTCATTTTGATATGTTGACCACGGTTTATAATCAAAGTATACCCGAAGGCAAAGAAATCACGAGCGCTAATAAAGCTGCCTACCTGGCCAACCCCTTGATTGTTCCGGCCTCCGGGGCTGGGCTAACATTGTCGAAAATCATGATGCAAAAATACATTGCTATGTTCGGCTTTGGCATTTTAGAAACATGGTTAGATATGCGTCGCTATCATTATACCGATCTGGACCCGCAAACCGGCAAACAAGTTTATGCAGACTTCGCGGTAGAATCCCTGCCAGACTATAATAACGGAGAATTCATCTACCGATATTACCCTCGCTACAATTCCGAATATGTATGGAATTTACAATCGCTCAGAGATATCGGCGCTACAGAAAATAACTACCATACAAGAAAACTGTGGATTGTCGAACCATAAAATTCGTTAGATTTAAACTAATATAAAATGAAAATCAAATTATTAATACCGTTGTTGGCGCTGCTCGTATCAGTTGTCCTGTCATGCTCTAAAGAAGATAATGAAGGCATTAAATCGACATTCGATACCAATTTAGACGGAAACGCTCAATTAAAGGTAAATCTTGCATCAGTCTATAGATCCAACCCTCAATTCAGAATCAGGATCAATGACCAAATTATTACAGACCCTTTTCCTGCTCGAGAACCCTACCCGGGCGGCGGTTATAACACCGGCGGGGGAAGTTCAGCTAACTTTTTAGCTATTCCCGCCGGCAATGTTAAAGTCACTGTTTTTATTCCCTTCACTAAAACCGGAAGCTGGGAAGATACACTTCGTTTCGCGCAGGATTCGATACGTATTTATGAAACAACCATCAATGTAGAAGCCGGTAAACATTACAGTTTGCATACCGCTGATACGGCGAATAATTTCAAAAATGCCCTAATAGAAGAATCTCTTGCGTTAACAAACGATACACTCCCGCATTTTAAATTTGTGAATCTGATGCCGAATGTGCCGGCGCTCGACTTGTATTTGGGTACGGTGAAAGTCGCATCAAATATCAGCTATTTAAGTTCCAGCCCCGAGTTTATTATTGATCCTACTGTAAATACATCTACAAGTTGGACCATAAGGCCAGCCGGAGCTTTGCCCACTTCGACCGCGGTAGCGACTTACAGTAGTGCAAGCACCATTTTGAGGGGAAGAAAATACACCGCTTTCGCCATGGGTTATAGTGGACTTTCCGGAACTTCGGAACCCAGGCGCCCATTCATCTCCTTTTATCTAATAAGATAGAAAAGGCATAAAATTGTTTAATAAACCGTCGGCGTCCCGGCGGCTTTTTTTGCACTATAACCTTTTAACGGTCGTGCTGCTACCCAAAAAACACATAACTTACTGCGATAGCAGTTAGAATACCCGCCAGATCTGCGAGCAGCATTGCGCCAACAGAGTAGCGGGTATTTTTTATGCCTACTGCACCAAAATAAACGGCAATAATATAAAAGGTGGTATCGGCCGAGCCACGAAATACCGAAGTGAGGTTTCCGGCAAAAGAATCTGGGCCGTGTGTTTTCAGAGTATCTATCATCATGGCGCGGGCGCCGCTTCCACTAAAGGGTTTAAGTATCGCGGTGGGCAACGCATCCACTATCCGCGCATCGCCGCCAAAAAAAGCAAACGCCGCCTTTATGCCATCCATAATAAAATCAAACGCCCCGCTGTTGCGCAGAAGGCTGATCGCTACCAGCAACCCCACCAGGTAAGGAATAATTTTTACCGCCGTTTCAAAGCCGCCTTTTGCGCCATCCACAAAAGCATCAAAAATGGGCGCTTTTTTATAAATCGCCCCGGCGATGATGAGCAGGAAAATCAGCAGGATCAGGCCATTGCTCAATGTGGTCGAAAATAATTGTACACCCTGGATATCAAGTGTGCGAACATACACGATCAGTGCGGTAAACAGCGCGGTAATACCAAGCACCCAACCTAAAATTACGGGCTGGAAAACCTTGATGCCCTGCTTAAATGAAACGATAACCATTGCCGTGATAGTCGCCACAAAAGTGGCAATCATACAGGGAATAAAAATTTCTGTCGGGAATTGAGATTTCAAAGCCACACGGTCGGCAATGATCACCGTTGGTATTAATGTAAGGCCTGACGCATGCAGGCATAAAAACATGATTTGCGCATTGGTAGCTTTTGATTTATCAGGATTTAATTCCTGCAGGCTTTCCATTGATTTAATTCCGAACGGCGTGGCTGCATTATCCAGTCCCAATAAATTGGCAGAAAAATTCATTACCATATGTCCCATCGCCGGATGGTTTTTGGGCACTTCCGGAAAAATTTTAGAGAAGAAGGGGCCTATAATCTTTGATAAAAACCTTACGCCGCCGGCCTGTTCGGCAATGTTCATAAATCCGAGAAAAAGCGCCATGATCCCGATGAGCCCGATGCATAACATGACGGCATCTTTGGTGGTATCAAACACACCATTAGTGGCTTGCAGGCTGTACACCTTGAGGCGCCCGTCGGTTGACGCAGCCACCTGGCGGCCTTTCCAGATCCCTACGGCCCCCGTTTCAACTTTTGAACGAATGTCTTCCGGAACGTCCGTAGCCAACATCTCCTGCACATAAGTCGTATCCCCGCTTTTGCCCGTAACCATTTGCGTGAAGATTTGCTCCTGGCCATCTTGAAAAACAAACCTGCCGAGCGCTACGGCTAATGCTATAATAATAAAGGCACTCCAAATCCTGCTTAATACCATAATCAGTAAAAATAATACTTTTATTAACCCGAGTTTAGAATATATGGCAGCGAAATTGCGTCGCACAGCGTCGGCAATATACAAATGGCATCCTACATATTTGATCGCGCCGCGGCTTGCTGGCAATTAAAGCCAGCCCTCTTACAGCTATTCGGCCATAACACTTAACTTTGCGAACTTTTACGGACAAATCCGTTTAGGCCGGCTGGGAATTGTATCGCAGTACAAGAGTGCGACGCAAAACAGCTGATCAGTGTTCATCAACCGGGTCAAAAAAATTAACAATCGAAAATCTTAAATAGCAATGGCATTACAGGCAGGGATCGTAGGCTTACCCAATGTAGGAAAATCAACTTTATTTAACGCTGTAAGTAACAGCGCCAAAGCGCAAGCCAGCAATTATCGCTTCTGCACCATCGAGCCCAACACAGGCCTCGTGGACGTGCCGGATGAGCGCATTGATAAGCTCGCAGAGCTAGTGCAGCCCGACCGAACGGTGCCTACTCAAATCGAAATTGTGGACATTGCCGGCCTCGTAAAGGGCGCCAGCAAAGGAGAAGGGCTGGGCAATAAGTTCCTGGCTAATATTCGCGAAGTCGACGCGGTGATTCATGTGGTTCGCTGCTTTGAAGATGAAAATGTGCTGCGCGAAGAAGGCGCTATCAACCCGGTTAGCGATAAAGAAATCATCGACACCGAATTGCAGCTGAAAGACCTCGATAGCGTGGAGAAACAAATCCAGAAAAAAGAAAAACAAGCTAAAACCGATCCCAAAGCCAAACCTGAGCTGGAGGTTTTGCAAAAGTGTAAAACGCACCTGGAGCAGGGAAAAAGCATACGCGCACTTGATTTGACAAAGGAAGAAAAAGCTGCAATTGCCGACTTGTTTTTACTGACCGACAAGCCCGTTCTTTATGTGGCCAACGTGGACGAACCATCCATGCACACAGGCAATAAATATTCGGATGCGTTAAAGAACGTGGCGGATGAGGAAGGCGCGGAAATTATTATCATGAACAACTCGATCGAAGCCCAGATTTCTGAGATGGAAGATCCCGACGACAAGGCCTTGTTTATGGAAGAATACCAAATGAAAGAGCCCGCCTTGAACCGCCTGATCCGCTCGGCTTATAAACTGCTGGGGCTAAACACTTATTTTACCGCTGGCGTACAGGAAGTACGCGCCTGGACTTTTCATGAAGGCTGGAAAGCGCCGCAATGCGCCGGTGTGATTCATACGGATTTCGAAAAAGGTTTTATTAAAGCAGAAGTGATCGGCTACGACGATTATTTGCAATATAAAAGCGAGGCGGCCTGTCGCGAAGCCGGAAAATTAAGAATCGAAGGCAAAGAGTATCTTGTAAAAGACGGCGATGTGATGCATTTCCGTTTTAATGTTTAAATAACAATTCCAACCCGCTTAAAGGGCAAGCAGGCTACAGCCGCGCAGGTCGCTATGATCCATGCGGCCTGTAACTTCAAAGCTGCCATCGTTGTGCAACACGCCTAAATCGTCGGTGGCGATAAAACTGCAGGAATAAATATTAGCGAGATCGATCACATTTATAAGTCCCCTGGTTTTTTCATTGCCGGCCGGGCTTTTTATCGAAAGCGGATCGTTTTCATCGCGTAAAAGGACACGCATCCAGGGTGGCGTATTAAAAACGCCGTTGCGCTTTGAATACGCCTGAGATAAAAGTTCGGTCATTCCATATTCGGAGTGAATGCTTTCCAGCGAAAACGCTTTTTTGAGCCGCTCATGCACTTCAGTTCTGATCATTTCCTTACGCCGCCCTTTCATGCCCCCTGTTTCCATCAATGTGGTATATCGCAGCGGCAACTGAAATTTTTCTGCAAAATCGAGCAATGCAAAAGTAACGCCGATAAGCAACGTTGGCTGACGCGCCGCTTCCAGCTTGTGCAGGGTTTGGGCCAGCCGCTCCCAATCATGCAAATAAAAACCGCTATCAACATGAGCACTTTGGTCAACCAAGTCGCGGACCATATACACCAGCGAAGAATTTTTCCTTTCGAGGTAAGAAGGCAACAAGCCTAAAACACACCAGTCCTGCGGCTGGCCATAAAACTGTTCGAAGCAACGATTGAAGCTTCGCTCGTAGAGCCGCGCATCTTTTACCTCGTGTTTGCTATTGATGGTTTCGGTGGTGCCACTGCTTTCAAATACCAGATCCGGCTTAAAAGAAGTGGCTCGCACTTCGTGCGTTTTGAAAAACCGGATGGGGAGGAACGGTATTTGTTCCGATTGAGAGACCGACGCCACCTGCACGCCCAAAGCGTCCACATATCTTTTATAAATACGGTTATGCCCGTATTGAAATCGGAACAGCTCTAAACAAGCCTCTTCAAAATGAAACGGCCCGTTAAAAATATAAGCTGCCAAATTTGCACCAACGTCCATCGATTTTTGAATATTTTTGACAACAAAAGTAGTTTTAATTGGGGGCATCTTATAACAGAAAATTCTTCGATTTCATTGTTTTCAGCAACATTTTTATCGCGCTTTGCGCCGTAGCAATGGCTGGCTACACCACCCATATTTTCTCGCTGGGCTTTCCGCCGCCTCATTTTGCAGGCTTTTTGTTTTTTTCAACCTTAGCCAGCTACAGCATTCACTGGTATTTAACCGACGAAACCACTGAAATTACAGCATCGCGCACTTATTGGCTCACACGCCATAAATGGGTGCATGCGCTTTTTTTTCTCGTTAGCTCGGTGGGTTGCAGCTATTTTTTACTGAAAGAACTAAATTATATCAAGTGGATACTTCCAGCAGCGCTGCTAACGCTGATGTACACGGCGCCCAAATTTCCGTTCCGGCCATTTATCGCCCTTCGAAAATTTATTTTGGGCAAAACCATTTTGCTGGCGCTGATGTGGACCTATATTACCTCCGTACTACCCTTTTTTATCATAGAACAACCCTGGAAGCCCGCTTATATGCTTTTTTTCATCAACAGGTTCAGCCTGATTTTGCCGATTTGCATTTTGTTCGATTTGAGGGATAAAGACCACGATAAATCGATTGGCGTAAAAACATTTGTAACACTGCTGCCTAATCAAAAAATAAAACCGTTCTTCAACATTTTCGTTGTTTTGAACCTGATCAGCATCCTGCTGATGCACGCCTGGACACCATTTTCCCTTGTGGATAATTTTATATTGTTGATTCCTACGGTCTTAACTTTTCTGCTGTACGCGCATGCAACAAAAACCAAGAATGATTATCTATTTTATTTTATCTTAGACGGCTTAATGGCTCTTTCGCCCATATTGTATTTTCTCAAGATTTATCTTATCGGTACAATATTTGCGAAACATTTAAATATTTTTTTCTGGTAATGCACACTTCTTTTGTAAAAATTATACACTTCAGCAGACTTGTGAAGATCAACAACAGGCTGCGCGAATTCAATTATAAAAAAAACAACAATGCCGGCGATTATGTTTTTGACGTAGACACGGCTGATGATCGCGGCAACCGCCTATTTTTCAGATTGAGTAAAACGGAGAATGAATGGTCGCTCAGTTCCAATCATCCCATCCCGGATTGGATTGGACAACACCTGGAGCAGCTTGTAAAAGAGTTGGAAGAAGGTATTCAATCCAACTAAAACCGCCAACGCTTTTCCTTCCTTATAAATTTACCGGTTCATCATAAATCAGCTCGGCTGATTTGTAGTAGTTTTGTTTGACGCGCAACGAATCAAACAACTATTTATTTTTACACCTCTATGCAAGATCATGTAAAATCGTTCAGCATAACCGGACAATATGTTGATATACAACGTAGATTAGTTTTTCCTGCGGAAATAAACGTTGATCGCCAAAAAATTACCGCTATCCGCGAGCTTGACGAAGTTCCACCAGACAGCCCTTTCATCCTGCCAGGTTTTATTGACAGCCATGTTCATATTGAAAGCAGCATGCTTGTTCCGTCTGCTTTTGCGCGGCTGGCCGTTGTTCACGGAACGGTGGCCACCGTAAGCGACCCGCACGAAATTGCCAATGTCTGCGGTAAAGAAGGCATTGAATATATGATCGCCGACGGCCGGAAAGTCCCCTTCAAATTTGCATTTGGTGCCCCTAGTTGCGTTCCTGCCACGGCTTTCGAAACAGCCGGCGCTGCCTTAAACGCTAACGAGGTTCGGTCATTGCTAGAAAATCCCGAAATAAAATATCTCAGCGAAATGATGAATTTTCCAGGCGTCTTAAACAATGACCCGGAGATTTTAGCAAAAATCAAAGCCGCCGTGGATTTGGGAAAACCTGTTGACGGCCATGCACCGGGGCTTCGGGGTGAAGACGTAAAGCAATACGCTGCCGCAGGCATTAGTACGGATCATGAATGTTTTACAGCAGCAGAAGCGCTCGATAAACTACGCTGCGGGATGAAGATTTTAATTCGGGAAGGTAGCGCCGCTAAAAATTTTGATCAACTCATCGATTTGCTAAGCGATTATCCCGACGAAATGATGTTCTGCAGCGATGACAAACATCCTGATAGCCTGGTGGCAGGACATATCAATCAGCTTTGCGCGCGCGCCGTGGCGCGTGGCATTGATGTTTTTAATGTGCTAAAGGCCGCCTGCGTCAACCCGGTTATTCACTATCAACTCGAAGTGGGACTGCTGCAAGAAGGCGATCCGGCAGATTTCATTTTAGTGGCTGATTTAAAGAATTTCGAAGTGCTCAGCACCTATATCAACGGCGAACAGGTGGCGGCAAATGGGCAAACGCTGATCAGTGCTCAAAAGCCGGAAATTATCAACCATTTCTCTTGTTCAGAAAAAAAGCCCGCCGACTTCGCCACCCAACTCCCTGACGATAAAAAAATACCGGTTATTGAGGCCTTCGACGGCCAGCTGATTACCGGCACAGCCTGGTTAGAACCCAAAATAGAAGAGGGTTACGCACTGAGCGACACTGAAAAAGACATACTGAAAATTGTGGTGGTCAACCGCTACCAGGACGCTCCTGCCGCCATTGCTTTTATAAAAAATTTTGGCTTGCGCGAAGGCGCCATCGCCTCCTCTGTCGCACACGATAGCCACAATATTGTGGCCGTCGGCATTGATGACGACAGCATTTGCAAAGCGGTAAATGCCGTGATCAGGCATCGGGGCGGGATTAGTGCCGTTTCCGGCGCTTCGGAAGATGTTTTGCCGCTGCCAATTGGCGGCCTTATGAGCGACGAAGACGGCTACCAGGTCGCCGGTAAATATACCGCTATCGATAAGAAAGTAAAAGAAATGGGCAGCCCGTTGAGCGCCCCTTTTATGACGCTTTCATTCATGGCATTATTGGTAATTCCTGAGCTAAAACTTAGCGACAAGGGCTTGTTTGATGGAAAGAATTTCCGGTTTTTGTAGGCGCGGCGGACACCGGCCCCTCCACTTACCGACCCAACTCCATCATTCACCGATATATTAAGTTTATATACAATAAATGTGTTGCAATAGCAGTTGAGGCGGACTATTTTTACTTAAAATTTGAAACAATGAGCGAAAACAATCCATATAACACCGAAATGTATAAAAACGAACCAAGTGGTTATCCACCTTCAGACCCTAACAATTTCAGGCCGAAACAATCGCAAAGCCATCTTTGGATCGGCGGCTTTTTACTGGTTGTGGGTGTTGTCTATCTGTTGAGGCGGATGGGGCTCGACTTGCCTGATTTTATTTTTTCCTGGCAAATGTTCCTGATTGCGTTGGGTATTTTTATCGGCATCCGTAAAAACTTTGAGGGGCCTGGCTGGATGATCCTGGTGCTTATCGGCGCCATTTTCCTAATCAACGAATTCTTTGTTTTCGGTGAACTCAGGCGTTTTATACTTCCTATCATTCTTATCGGCTCGGGCTTGTTCTTTATTTTCAGGCCCAAAGGCTCACAAAATTTCATACAGTTCGATGAAAGCGGTACCACGCCGCTGGCGGGCGCGAGCGGCCAAGATTATATAGATACGACTTCCATTTTCGGAGGATCTAAAAAGAAGGTTTTCTCAAAAACCTTTAGAGGCGGCGAAATGACGAATGTTTTCGGCGGCAGCCAAATCGATCTTTCCCAGGCAGATATTAATGGCACTGCTGTGCTCGACGTTACGGCGCTCTTTGGCGGTGCAACACTGATTGTTCCTTCTCACTGGAATGTTATTTCTGAAGCAGTGGCTATTATGGGGGAAGTTAAAGATAAACGAGTGATGCAGGGCTTGCCCGAAGTAAATAAAACACTGTTGATAAAAGGTACAGTAATTTTTGGAGGCATAGACATTAAAAGTTTTTAACTTAGTTTCTGTTTGACAGCCAACAAGATTCTCACAGGTTCGCCGGCGCCTTGTTACCACAAACCCTGAACGCCTAACTATCCATTAAAGAATGTCTTCTCCATTATCCGAAAAGCGGTTTATTTTTTCACTGATCATTGGCTGGGTCATATTAATTAATGCGCAGGCTTTTATTTTAAACCGCTTCAATTTTCCTTTAAGCATCGTTATTGGAGATAGTCTTACGAGCATCACCTTGTTACTGTTAGCAGGTTTGCTCGTACTTAATATTACCCGTTATTATTTACCAACCTCCTATCAATATGCAGGTGTAATTGTCTCTTCGATCATTTTATCATCTTTATGGCTGCTGGTTTCCAATAGTTTTTTGAAAATCATTTTTTCGGGGCAGATCGCTTACTTGTCGTTTCTTCACAATTCGCTGGCCATCAGGTTTGCCTTTGCTTTTCTGGTGTTAACCATTGTAACCACGGCGTCCATCCTGTGGTATAATTGGCAGGAACGGCAAAAAGAATCGAAGCGAAAGTCAGATGTGGAAGCGCTTTCCCGCGAAGCCGAATTGTTTAAGCTGCGGCAGCAGCTACAACCTCATTTTCTTTTTAACAGCCTCAATTCTATCAATGCTTTAATCGGCCTCGATCCGAAACTGGCGAGAAAAATGGTGCAGCAACTATCCGACTTTTTGCGTGGCACGCTAAAAAAAGAAGAGTCACAAATGGTTAGCCTGGAGGAAGAAATAGGATATTTGAACCTATACCTTGAAATCGAAAAAGTCCGCTTCGGCAACCGCCTGCAAACCCAGATAGATATCAGCGAAGGCTGTGGAGCGGCGCTTATTCCCACGCTGCTGCTGCAGCCCGTTGTAGAAAATGCGATCAAGTTTGGCCTTTATGATACCACCGGGCAAACCCTAATTGCCATCAAATGCCAGTCAGACGGCAGCGAGTTAATCATAACAGTTACCAACCCCTTTGACCCCGAAACCGCTGCGCCAAAAAAAGGCACGGGCTTTGGCCTTTCTTCCATCAACAGAAGATTATATTTGTTATTTGCCAGAACCGACCTGTTAACTACAAGTGTTCACGGCAGTATTTTTGAAACCATAATTAAAATTCCGCAACAAAAATGAGCAGGGTAATCATCATCGACGACGAATTTTTAGCCAGAAGCATGGTTAAGGAATATTTGAAAAACCATCCGCAACTGGAAATTGTGGCAGAATGTAGCGATGGATTTGAAGGAATAAAAGCCATACAGGAACATCAGCCCGACCTTATTTTTTTAGATATTCAAATGCCAAAAATAACCGGCTTCGAAATGTTGGAACTGGTAGAAAACCCGCCGGCAGTAATTTTTGCTACGGCATTTGATGAATATGCGATCAAAGCTTTTGAAGCCCATGCGATAGATTATTTACTAAAACCTTTTGACCAGGACCGCTTTGATAAGGCAGTCGCAAAATTCATGGCTCAAAACCGGCCGGCCGCAATTGAAAACACAAAAGAACTGCTGAATGATGCGCAAACACAGGGAAGCAACAGCCGTATCGTCGTAAAAAATGGCAGTAAAATAAAAATCATTCCGGTTCAGGAAGTTTTATACCTGGAAGCGGCTGACGATTTCGTAAAGATTTTCACCAAGGAAGGCTATTTCTTAAAAAACAAAACTATGGCCTTTTTTGAATCTTTTCTACCAGCCGATATGTTTGTGCGCAGCCACCGGTCTTTTATTGTCAACATCCAGGAAATAACCCGGATCGACCCCTATGAAAAGGACGGGCATGTGGCGGTGCTAAAAAACGGCGCTAAAATTAACGTTAGCCGCAACGGCTATGGCAAACTGAAAGGCGTGCTGGGCTTATAATATTTCTTTTCACCCGATATTCAGGCAGGAACGCTTGTTCCTGCTTTTTTTATGCCAAGCCTTGAAAACACCTACAATATTCATCTTAAAGCCAGAGACAAAGCCTTATGTTGATAAGCTAAACTAAATTTTAGTACCAAATATTTAATAATATAACCATGAAAATTGCAAATCACATTTACAATTTTCATGGTTATGCCGTATCTTTAATCAATGATAAAAAGGTCGATTTTAAATAAAATACATGATCAGCTTCGGCAGTTTCCGGCGATAGCCATATTGGGGCCGCGGCAGGTAGGTAAAACTACCCTTGCGAAAACGATCGTTAAAACATTAAATAAAAAAAGTGTTTATCTTGATATTGAACGGCCGTCCGACAGATTAAAACTCTCCGACGCCGAAACCTATCTGTATTTTCAAAAAGACCACTGTGTGATACTGGATGAAATTCAGTATATGCCTGAGTTATTTAATATACTCAGGCCACTAATTGACGAAAGCAGGAAAGCCGGCCGTTTTATCATCACCGGGTCTGCCTCTCCCGATCTGGTAAAAGGCGTATCAGAATCGCTGGCAGGGCGAATCGCCTATATCGAACTGGCACCCATAGGGCTTAGCGAACTACCAAAAAGCATCTCGCTGCAAAGGCATTGGTTTCGGGGTGGCTTCCCCGATTCGCTAACCGCGAAAACAGACAAACTAAGCCGGTCATGGCTCGATAACTTTATTAAGAGTTATATAGAGCGCGATTTGAACCAGCTTTTTCATATAAACCTCACTGCTTCCCTGATCAGGAATTTTTGGCATATGCTATCTTATAATAACTCGGCCATCCTCAATGCTGAAGATTACGCGAGGGCGCTGAGCGTTACCAACCCCACCGTCCATCGCTATCTCGATTATCTGGAAGGCGCTTATTTGATCAGGCGCTTACATCCGTGGTTTGTAAACGTGAATAAACGGCTCGTAAAATCACCAAAAATCTATATCCGCGACTGCGGCCTGCTGCATCGGCTTGCCGGCATAGAAACCATGGATGAACTCAGGGGCAATACGCTTATTGGCGCATCCTGGGAAGGCTATGTTATCGAACAAATTTCACAGGCCTTGCCTGCCAACTTTTCGATGTTCTTTTACCGCACACATAACGGCGCCGAAGTAGATTTGGTACTGGTTAAAAAAAATAAAGTGCAGGCCGCCATTGAAATAAAAGTAAGCGCCCAGGCTCAGGTAACACGCGGCTTTTATGAAAGCACAGACGTTCTAAAACCCGCTAAAAAATTTGTCTTATCTCCCTACGGCGACGCCTACCCCGGAAAGGACAAAACCATTCATTGCAGTTTAAAACATTTCTTAGCAGAAGAGTTGCCAAAAATATAACCATGAAAATTGCAAATACGATTTACAATTTTCATGGTTATATAGATAGGAATTGTTGGTTGTTCTCCCTTACCGGGCGGTTACTTTCCAAATGATTCCAGCAGTATCATCGTTGACCAATAAAGATCCATCGGGAGTAACGGCCACGCCAACCGGCCTTCCATACACTTCGCTCTTTTCTTCATCGGCAATAAACCCTGTAAGAAAATCAACCGGAGGTTGTGGCTTACCCTTTACGAAGGGAATAAACACCACTTTATATCCCGAAAGCTTCGATCTGTTCCAGGAACCATGCTGGCCCACAAAAGCGCCATTTTTATATTTTGCAGGAAACTGTTTTCCGGTATAAAAGGTAATTCCAAGCGAAGCGGTATGTGGCCCCAGCGGTACGTCAGGGATAATCGCTTTTTTCACCAAGTCTTCGTGAGGATCGCCGGCCCAACGCGGATCTTTGAGCTGGCCATAATAGCTAAACGGCCAGCCATACCAGCCGCCACGTTTTACACTGGTGGCATAATCGGGCACGATTTCATCGCCCAGGCCATCGCGCTCGTTCACCGCAGTCCAAAGCGCGCCTGTCACAGGGTTCCAATCCAATCCAACGGGGTTGCGCAGGCCGCTCGCATAAATCGTCAAGCCCGTGCCGTCTGGATTAGCTTCATAAATCAAGGCACGTCCTTCTTCCTTTTCTATTCCCTGTTCTCCAAAATTACTTGCCGAGCCCACGGTGATATAAATTTTATTTTGGGCTTTGTTAGTGATAATATTTCTTGTCCAGTGATTATTGTAACCGCTGGCTGAAAGTTCCACAATTTTCGCTCCTTCCCCTTCCAGTTTGGTGTCGCCCGCTTTATAGGGATAGCGATAAACACCATCGGTATTTGCGATGTAGAAATAATCGCCCAATACCAACATACCGAAATTGCGATTTAGATTTTTAACGAATACAAACCGCTCGTCAACGGCGCCGTCTTTATTGTTATCCCTTAACAAAGTGATTTGGTTGGCGCTTCTCCGCGTTCCCGATTCTGCTACAAAAAAATCACCATTCGGCGCAACGTAGGTCCACCGTGGATTTTCAAGCTTATCTGCAAAACGTGTCACCGTACATCCGGCAGGGGCGACAGGCGTCTTACCCTCAGGCCAGTTGATAGTCTTACTATTTTTGCTTACAGATTCTGTTTTAAAAGGAGTCTGCAATACCAGCGGCCCAACAGCTGTGTTTACAGTCACAGGCGGTTGCGAGGCCAACTTCGTTTTCATCTCATTGTCAACCTTGTGCTGCCCGAAAAGCGCCGTATTGAGCAGTGCCAGCGCTGGTAAAATAAAAACAATTTTAAACCGGTTCATGTGGCTTTATTGAGGGGTTAAAAGTTAGAAGAGCGCTTATCAATCAAAGCGCCCTCCACGTACGTTCAGAACATACAATATTAATGCCATAGGAAAATCCCTGGTCAATCGGCAAATTCATAGCCGATATCCTTGCGGAAATACATTTCGTCAAATTTTATTCTTGATAACGCTTCCTTCGAAGCCGCCACCGCTTCCGGAATGTTGCTGGCAAAGGACGTTGCGCAAAGCACGCGCCCGCCGTTGGTTACAACTTCACCCTCCTGCTGCTTGGTTCCGGCCTGAAAAATGATGGAGCGCTCGCCAGCCCCATCGAGTCCGGTAATTTTATAGCCTTTTTCAAAAGCGCCGGGATAACCGCCACTAACAGCCACCACTGTGGCTGCTGCCCGTTGGTCAGTTTCAATATGAATGTTGCGCAACCTATGCTCCGCAGCGGCAAGACAAAGCTCCGCCAAATCATTTTTTAACCGCGGCATAACGACCTCCGTTTCGGGGTCGCCCATACGGCAATTGTACTCAATTACGTAAGGCTCGTTATTGACTTTTATCAGGCCAATGAACACGAACCCGGTATAATTGATTTGCTCTTTTGCTAAACCAGCGACGGTTGGTTTAATAATTCTTTCCGTCACTTTTTGCATAAAATCATCGTTGGCAAAAGGCACGGGGCTTACTGCACCCATCCCTCCCGTGTTCAATCCTGTATCTTTTTCTCCAATACGCTTATAATCTTTTGCCTCGGGCAGCAACACATAATCTTTCCCATCCGTGAGAATAAATACACTTAATTCTATGCCGTCTAAAAACTGCTCTACCACTACCTTCTTGCTGGCATCGCCAAATTTTGCCTGCACCAGCATGGCCTCAAACTCGATGATAGCGTCAGCGTGCGTTTCACAAATAACAACGCCTTTTCCCGCCGCAAGGCCATCTGCCTTTAAAACGACTGGTAAAGAGTGGGCTTTTAAATAGTTAACGCCCTCTTCAAATTGCTCGGCAGAAAATTCCCGATAAGCCGCGGTAGGTATTTGGTGGCGGTTCATAAACGCTTTGGCAAAGGCTTTGCTCCCCTCCAGCTGAGCGCCAAACTGAGACGGCCCAATGAAATGAATCGACCGCAGTTCGTCTTTTTGGAAATAATCCCAGGCGCCTTTCACCAAGGGTTCTTCCGGCCCTGCAATCACCATTTCAATTTTATTGTCAAGGCAAAAATTTCCCAGCCGCTCAAAATCGGTGATCGCGATATCTACGTTTTCACCGCATTGGGCAGTGCCCGGGTTGCCAGGTGCAATAAACAATCGGTGTTTCCCTGCTCCTCTTTCTTTCATGTTCCAGGCGAGCGCATGTTCTCTGCCTCCGCCGCCAAGTACTAATATATTCATTTTGTTATGTTATTTTGATGGGTGGTGAAGGTAATAAAAAGAATAACCAGGCACAACTCCGCAATGGGTGAAAATGTTTTTCAGGCTCCCTATATTTGCTGCGTTGCATTTGCTTACTGCTAAATTGCTATATTTACTCATCTTGTAAAAAATTAATAATATGTCCGCAACCGAAAACGACTTTTTTAAGAGCCGCGTATTGGGCCATCCTTCAGGTTTATTTGTTTTGTTTTTTACCGAAATGTGGGAACGGTTTTCTTATTATGGCATGAGAGCCCTGCTTGTGCTGTTTTTTAGCGCGTCGGTGTTGGACAGCGGATGGGGCTGGCCTAAAGAACACGCTTTGGCGATATTTGGAACATACACGGCATTGGTATATCTCTCCACCATGTTGGGCGGATATTTTGCAGACAAAGTAATTGGCATCAGATGGGCTGTGGTCGTGGGCGCTTTGCTGATGACACTGGGACATGGAAGCATGGCGTTGGAAACGCCGTTTTTTATTTATACCGGATTAGTGTTGCTCGTATTTGGAAGCGGTTTCTTTAAACCGAATATGACTTCGATCGTATCAGAGATGTATAAAGACCACCCGGAAAAGAAAGATGGGGCTTATACCATATTTTATATGGGCGTGAACGCAGGCGCCTTTTTCGGTATTATGCTTTGCGGATATCTCGGCGAAAAAATCGGCTGGAGCTGGGGTTTTGGCGTAGCTGGCATCTTTATGCTTTTTGGTTTACTCCAATTCTGGAAGGCGCAAAATATTTTCGGTAACATCGGACTTAAACCGGTGAAGGAAAAGGCGACCGACGCTACCGTAACGCCCGAGGGAGGCAAACTCAATCCATTTACTAAGTTCCACATGTTCCTGATTGTAGTCTGTATTGGATTAGGTTTAGCCTGGATTTTAAACGATCCTGTTAATAAAATTTCAGAAGGCGCCGCCAATTTATTCGATTTTCAGTTGGCTGGCATCAGTGGTAGCAATGTTATTATTCTGACCGCGTTAATATTGTTTTTGGTGTTGTTGGTTTCCCGCATCAGCCGGTATGATAAAATCCTTCGCGACCGCATGATCGCTATTGTATTTTTCGCAATTATCACGATGATCTTCTGGTCTATATTTGAACAAGCGCCCGGCTCGCTTACGCTGTTTGCCAAAGATTATACGCAGCGCATTTTGGAAGGCACTTCGGGAGCAGTTTTTAAAATTGTCAATTCCCTCATCACGATCGTTCCGCTGGCCATCATCACCTGGGTGCTACTAAAACTATTTGGACAAACTTTCCGGAAGTATAAACTTTCCAATATTATTTTAAGCCTTAGCTTCATTATCATTTGGGGCATTGCCATTTGGATGGTAATCAACGAATACAAATCAACATCCTACAATATTGAATATAAAAACCTGAACGGCACAATGAACAAATCGAAAGTTGTGTCTTCTAATTTTTATAACGACAATGCTGCCGTGAGCGTTGTGGATATTGAGAACGTTTCTTTTTTTCAACCCGATTCGACCAGCCGAGTTGCGAACAATGCGCTGACGGACAAAAACGACCAGTATGTTGGTGAAGTTTTTACCGGCACAGTAACAAAACTATTTGAAAAAGAAAAACCCGGCGCTTTCGGAACAGTGACGCAATACGCGGAAGTGTCGTTCGCCAACGCGAGCGGTGCGGGTTTCAAAAGAGATGTGAAACTGAATAAAGAAAACAGGGAAAATCTCAAGGTTGGGGACGCAAAAACAATTTTGATCACGCACGATATCCGGTACGATAACGAACAAGATTCACCTGTCAAAGCCACGATCACTTCAAAGGAATCAGCGACCGAGGTGAATGCAAGCTGGTTCAATATTTTAAACTCGCTGTTTATCATTACACTGGCCCCTTTATTTTCGAGATGGTGGAGCAGCCGCTACAACCCTTCCGCAAATAATAAATACGCCATTGGCATGCTGTTTTTAGGCATTGGAATGGCCTTCGTTGCTTTTGGCGCATCGTCGATCGTTGTAGGCGCTAAATCTGCTTCTGTGAGTATGATCTGGCTGGTTTTTGTGTATCTTTTCCACACGATGGGCGAACTTTGCGTGTCGCCGGTGGCGCTTTCCTATGTGAGTAAACTCGTTCCCGGGCGCATGATTGCGGTGATGTTTGGCGTTTGGTATCTGGCGGTAGCGATCGGTAATAAACTCGCCGGTATTTTTGGAGAAATGTCTGAACACGTCGCCGACGAAAAAGGTTACAGTTATTTCTTCTGGATGTTAACCGGAATTTCGCTGGCGGCCTCTTTGCTTTCTTTTGTTTTAGGCCCCGTGGTGAAGAAGCTTATGCACGGAGTCAAGTAATATTTATAAAATCTCACTCAAGTCCTGAACCAGCGGTTTAGGACTTTTTTAATTGAAGATTATGTCTGAGAAAACCATTGGCAAGCAACCCCGGCAATTATATCTTTTATTTTTTACCGAAATGTGGGAACGCTTTTCTTTTTACGGAATGAAAGCCTTGCTGATTGCCTACATGGTTACGGAACTTAAGTTTGACGAACCCAAATCTTATGGCATTCTCGGCGCTTACTCGGCTTTGGTTTATACGGTGCCGATGTTAGGCGGCATGTTGGCTGACCGCTTTCTCGGCTATCGGCGCGCCATTATTTACGGCGGCATTCTTATGACGATCGGCCACCTGGTTCTTGCCCTGCCGCAGGAGTGGAGCTTCTTTTCGGGGATGGCATTTATTATTTGCGGCAACGGCTTCTTCAAACCCAATATCTCGAGCCTGGTAGGCACTTTATATGAAGAAAATGATCCACGCCGCGACAGTGGCTTTTCGTTATTCTATATGGGTATAAATATCGGCGCTGCGCTGGGCGGTTTGCTATGTGGTTATGTCGGTCAGCAAATCAATTGGCACTACGGTTTTGGACTGGCGGGCATTTTTATGTTTTTAGGATTGATTGTGTTCGCGTGGGGACAAAAATCGTTGGGGCAACGCGGACTGGCGCCGGATAAGGAAGCCTTGCAACGCAAGACGTTGGGCATACCTAACGAATACCTGATTTATGGTGGTTCGCTGATTATCGTGCCTGTTGTTGTGGCGTTATTTAATCGACATGAAGTGATGGATTATATGATGGCTATTCTTGGTGGCATTGCCATTGTCTATGTGTTGTGGGAAGCCTTTCGTATGGAGCGGGCAGGAAGAAACAAACTCATTGCTGCGCTCTTTATGATTATTTTTTCTATCCTCTTTTGGGCATTTTATGAGCAAAACGCAGGCTCTCTCAATTTGTTTGCCATGCGAAATGTAGATATGAATGTAATGGGCGCATCGCTGCCGGCATTAGCTGTAAATAATTTCCTCCCTCCGGGCTGGGTGGTTGTATTAAGTTTTTTCTTTGCCTGGTTGTGGACCTGGCTGGCGAAGCGTAACGCAGAACCGTCGACGCCGGTGAAATTTGGATGGTCGTTTGTTCTAATGGCGGCCGGCTTCCTGATTTTTTATTTGGCCTGTCAAAACGCAACCGCCGGACTGATCAACCTTTTTGCTTTCGCGATGGGGTATATGTTTATCATCGCCGGCGAACTTTGCTTATCTCCTATCGGCCTTTCAATGGTTACCAAACTCTCTCCTTTGAGAATGGTAGCGGTAATGATGGGCATCTGGTTTTTCGCCAGCGCCGGTGGCGAGTTTTTGGCCGGAAAAATCGGCAAACTCATGAGCGTTCCGGAAGCAGTGCAAAACAATGCGGTTGCTTCACTGCCCTATTATGCAACGATGCTGAAAAAAATAGCCATCGCGTCAGCCGGCGCCGGCATATTTATACTGCTCCTGTCGCCGCTGGTCAAAAAGTGGATGGGTGATACAAAATAAAAATTAACCTGGCCAGCTAAAACCCTGTCCATTTTTCTTATAAAAAATCATCGACTTCGCGGTAGGCCTGCACCAGGCGCTCCTCTCCTTCCTTGCCCGACTTAGACATGCCGTGCTCCATCCCTACAACGCCTTTATAACCTTTCTCATACAGAAACTTAAATACGTTTTTATAATTAACTTCCCCGGTGGTAGGCTCTTTTCTTCCGGGGTTATCGCCAACCTGTATATAAGGAATTTCGTCCCAGCAAAGCTCCATGTTCTTTATCAGGTTTCCTTCATTCTTTTGTATATGATAGGCATCAAACAAGATTTTACAGCTGGGGCTGTTTACGGCCTTACAAATTTCGTAGGTCTGGGCGGTATAGCGTAAAAATAAATCCGGGGAGTCGCTCAGTGGTTCGAGCACCATTGTTAAACCATGCGGTTCAAAAATCTCAGCGCCCCGGCGAAGCGCTTCTATCACGTTGGCCGTTTGAACAGCCAAAGGCAGCGACCTTTCAAAATTACCTGGTACAACAGTTGCCCATTTGGCATTACATCGCTTGGCTATTTCTACCGATTTCCGGCAGCCATCCAAAAAGATGTCCACGTGCTCTTTCTTTTTCGCCGCTAAAGTATTGGCGCCGTTGCCACCTTTGGGCACCACAAATACGCCCATTCTCATATCCAGTTTTGCCAGCGTTTCGCCAATCTTTGTTTGTTCCTGAACGCTTCTTGATGGCATTCCATTATCCTCAATAGAGCGGAAACCCAGATCGTGCATATATTTGATCTGATCGATAAAATCCTTGCCCGCACTGTTGAACATGCCTTGGTGCGGCGCATAATCGAGGTGAAAAGCTTCCCCTTGACGGGCAGTATTATTGGCAAACAGGGCGGGAGCCAGGGCGAGAGAACCGGTCGAGAGCAGACCGCTTTTTAAAAAAGACCTACGTTGCATCGTTATGAATGTTTTTTTATAATGTCTTAATCGGACTAAATATCGGATTGAAAAATACCAAAACTTATTTATCTAACCTAAACAACAGTTTACGCAGCACTTTTTCGGGTTAGTTTTATATCTTTAAGGCCATGCGAAATATTTTGTTCACCGTATGCGCGGCGATTGCTCTCACGAAGGCATACACACAAAATGCTGCTTTTAAAAAATACGAGCAGCTTATACCCGGGTCCTCTGTTAAATTTGAAATGGTTCCTGTAGAAGCCGGTTCTTTTTTAATGGGTAGCAATAAAGAACCTGACGAAAAGCCCCAACACCCCGTAAAAATAAGCGCGTTTTGGATGGGCGCCAAAGAAGTCACACATGACGAGTTCGGCCTCTATCTCAACGATGAAACGTATGCGGAAAATAGTGATGTGGATGCGATTTCCAGGCCGTCAAGGCCCTATGTTGATGTCACATTAGGAATGGGAAAAGAGGGCGGCTTCCCGGCTAATAGCATGAAACAACACGGCGCTTTGATGTATTGCAAATGGCTTTACGAAAAGACCGGCATTTTCTACCGCCTTCCTACCGAAGCGGAATGGGAATATGCCTGCCGTGCCGGAAGCAAGACAGCTTATCCCTTCGGAAACGACAGCGCTCAATTGTCTGACTACGCCTGGTACGCCAAAAACAGCGACAACAAATATCACAAAACAGGCCTGAAGAAACCCAACGCCTGGGGCTTGTTCGACATGTTGGGCAATGTGCAGGAATGGGTTTTGGATCAATATGCCGAAGACGCTTACAGCAACGTAGTCAAAGATGCTCAGGATCCGGTAAACACGCCAACGGTAAAGCATCCGCTGGTAGTACGCGGTGGCGATTATGATGACGGGGCTGAAAAGCTCAGAAGCGCCAACCGGGAGCCCTCTGACTTAATCTGGAACAGAAGAGACCCGCAGATCCCGAAGAGTAAATGGTGGAACGCCGATGCGCCTTTTGTAGGATTTAGGCTGGTGCGTCCTTTAAAACAACCCTCGAAAGAAGAAGTAAGTAAATTTTTTGAAACTTATTTAAACTTATAAAGACCTATTTGATCTAACAGCATGTTTGCCGGTCTTTTGCGTTAAAAAACCACTCCCTCGTCAACAACGATTATTCATCTATAAAAAAGTCAAAAGAAAAACAATGGACAATAAAACAACTCGCAGAAAATTTATGCAGCAATCGGGTTTGCTGGCAGGCGGCCTTATGGCGGCCCCTTTAATAGGTAATGCCAATTTTTTCTCGGGCGCTGCGGACACGATAAAAGTGGCACTGATAGGCTGCGGCGGCCGGGGAACGGGCGCTGCATTTCAGGCTTTGAGCACCAAACAAAACGTGCAATTGGTTGCGATGGCAGACGCTTTCCGAGACCGCCTCGATAATTGTTACAAGTCCATTGTCAACAACCTCGCGGAATCGGGTATTGATAAAAGCCGTGTCAACGTGCCGGAAGAAAGAAAATTCGTAGGCTTCGACGCATATGAAAAAGCAATTGCTTTAGCCGATGTGGTTATATTAACTACGCCGCCGGGTTTCAGGCCTATACATTTTGAAGAAGCCGTGAAAAGAGGCAAACATGTTTTTATGGAAAAGCCAGTTGCAACGGATCCGGCAGGTATTAAAAAGGTGTTGGACGTTGCCGCCATCGCGAAGCAAAAAAAGCTAAATGTGGTAGTGGGCTTGCAAAGAAGATATCAAAATTCTTACCGCGAATTATTTAAGAATAAAGATCTGATTGGTGATATTACCTCGGCTCAGGCTTGGTGGAACAACGACGGCGTTTGGGTGAGAGAGCGCCAGCCCGGCCAATCAGAAATGGAATACCAAATGCGCAACTGGTATTATTTCAACTGGCTTTGCGGCGACCATATTGTAGAGCAGCATGTTCATAATATCGATGTTATCAACTGGTTTAAGGGCGCTTATCCTGTAAAAGCTCAGGGAATGGGCGGCCGGGAGGTAAGGACCGATAAAAAATACGGCGAAATTTTTGACCACCATTTCGTGGAGTTTCATTATGCCGACGGTAGTATTTTAAATAGCCAGTGCCGTCATATTCCCCGAACCATGAGCAAAGTGGACGAATTGATTGTGGGTACCAAAGGAAAAATATTTGGTGATGCCGGAGTAATAAAAGACAACAAAGGCAACACGCTATTGGCTTTTGACAGAAAGAAGGAAAATAACCCATATCAGGCCGAACACGATGAATTGTTTGAGGCGATCGCAAAAGGTATCTACAAATTCGACAATGCAGAATATGGCGCTCTTAGCACGCTTACAGGAATTGTCGGCCGGATGGCAACCTACAGCGGGCAAATCATTGATTTTGAAAAAGCCCTAAACAGCGGCATCGATATCATGCCCAAAGAATATAGTTTCAGCGCTACGCCGCCTGTGGTTCCCAACGCCGACGGCAGCTATCCTATCGCGGTGCCAGGCAAAACAAAATATTTTTAGTGCATTGGCAATATGAATTCGAGGCTTGCTCCTTTCCGGGCAAGCCTTTTTGATTATGAAAAAAGTACACAAAATTAAATCCCGAAGCCTGCTTAACGCGTGAAAAAATACTCTTCTCTGGAATTTAGCGCTGCGCTCGATATTATCGGAATCAACCCGTTTGTGTTTGTTCCTGAGGGCATTTTGGAACTTTTGTTTAAACAAGCCGGAAAAAACAAGGGGCCCATTCCGATCAAAGGAACAGTGAACAAAAAAGCATATACCCAAACCCTGATTAAATACCAGGATGCATGGCGGCTTTATATAAATACCGCGATGCTGGACCATTCGCCAAAGCGCGTGGGTGAAACCATTGCCATCACTGTTTCTTTCAACCCATCGCCGCCGGCAGTTATGGCGCCACCTGCATTTCTTAAAGCCTTACAAAAGGATAAAAAGGCAGGCAGTATGTATGAAAGCCTGACACCATCGCTTAAAAAAGAAATACTGCGATACCTCTCCCATTTAAAAACACAGGAAAGCCTTGACAGAAATATAGAGCGTGCTATAAACTTTTTAAAAGGCAAAGAAAGATTTTTAGGAAGAACGCTTCCCGGATAAACTTCTAATTAGTCTGGGATTCGTTTTTGGCCAGAACGAAGCTGTGCATCTCTTTTAAGAATTTATACAAATCATTCATTGAAGTGAGCGGTTCTGCAATAAGGAGAAAGAGCTTCCCGGTTTGCTTTAAGCGCGCTTTATTGGTTTGTGTTTGTAAAAAGCCTATAATCTTTTGAAAAACATCGGACTCAAAATAAGGCGAATCTGGTCGGTTAATAAAGTAGCAGCGAAGTGTTTCATTTTTAAGACTCATCTTCTCAAAACCCAGATCAATAGCCAGTTTGCGACATTTAACTGTTTCGAAAAGATCCTCCACCTCCGGCGGCACCGGCCCAAAGCGATCTTCCAATTCAGCGTGCATCTCATTAAGTTCGGCTTCGTTTTCGCAGTTGTCCAATCGCTGGTATAAAGAAAGCCGCTCCGTAATATTTTCAACATATTCATCCGGAATCAATATTTCCAGGTCCGTATCAATCGTACAATCCTGAACAAAATCATCCTGCTTGCTGATCTCTTCTTGAAACAGATCTTTAAATTCAGTTCTTTTCAGTTCTCGGATCGATTCATCTAGAATCTTCTGATACATTTCAAAGCCGATTTCAGCCATGAAACCGCTCTGTTCGCCACCTAATAAATTGCCCGCTCCGCGTATATCCAGGTCGCGCATAGCAATCTGAAAACCGCTTCCTAGCTCACTGTGCTGTTCGAGCGTTTGAAGCCTTTTCCGAGAATCGCCCGGCAGCGTGCTCATCGGTGGCGCGAGCAAATAGCAAAACGCCTTCCTGTTGCTGCGGCCTACACGTCCCCGCAACTGATGCAGATCGCTAAGCCCAAAGTGATGCGCGTTGTTGACGATAATCGTATTCACGTTCGGAATATCAACGCCACTTTCAACAATATTGGTACATACCAACACGTCATATTTGCGATCAATAAAGTCCAATATTTTTTCTTCAAGTTTATGGCCCTCCATTTGGCCGTGCGCATAGCTTACCGATAAATCGGGGCAAAGCCCCTGTATCAACGTCGCCATCTCCGCCAAACCCGCCACCCGGTTATGGATAAAAAATACTTGTCCGCCGCGCTCTGTTTCAAAATAAATAGCTTCTCTCACAAAGTCTTCGTTAAAAACCTGCACCTCTGTTTGAATAGGCTGCCGGTTAGGTGGCGGCGTATTAATAATACTTAAATCGCGCGCGCCCATCAACGAAAATTGAAGCGTCCGCGGAATGGGCGTGGCCGTAAGCGTAAGACAATCTACAGTCGTGCGAATCGTTTTAATTTTTTCTTTATGGGCTACGCCAAATTTTTGCTCTTCATCAACAATCAATACACCAAGGTCTTTAAACTTCACGTCCTTGCCAATAATGCCGTGCGTGCCGATCAATATATCAATTTTGCCGGCTTTCAGCCTTTCCAGCGTTTCCCTTTTCTCTTTAGCAGATTTAAACCTGTTGATATAATCAACCGTTACCGGGAACTCTTTCAACCGATCGCTAAAGGTTTTAAAATGTTGAAAAGCAAGAATGGTAGTCGGCACTAAAACCGCCGCCTGTTTTCCATCAACACAAGTCTTAAATGCCGCCCTTATGGCCACCTCCGTTTTACCAAATCCAACGTCGCCGCAAACCAGCCTGTCCATAGGCGAAGAAGACTCCATATCCTTTTTAACATCTGCTGTGGCTTTGCTTTGATCGGGCGTGTCTTCATAAATAAAAGAAGCTTCCAGCTCGGTTTGCAAGTAGTTATCAGGCGTGTGGGCAAACCCTTGCTGCGCCTTACGTTTAGCGTAAAGTTTGATCAGGTCAAAAGCGATTTCTTTAACCTTGGCCTTGGTTTTCTCTTTAAGGCGGTTCCAGACGTCGCTGCCCAGTTTGTTTATTTTCGGTACGCTGCCGTCTTTACCCGTGTACTTCGCTATTTTATGAAGCGAATTGATATTTACATACAGCACATCTTTGTCCTTATAAATCAGCCGTACTGCTTCCTGCAATTTCCCATTTACGTCCATCTTCTGAAGGCCGCTATACACGCCCACTCCGTGATCGATATGCGTTACATAATCGCCGGGCTGTAGCTCGCGAAGGGTTCTCAGCGTAATAGCTTTGCTTTTGTTATACGCCTGTTTTACGCGGTATTTATGATATCGCTGAAAAATTTCATGATCGGTATAGCAAACTATTTTTAGGTCGTGATCAATAAAACCCTGGTGAATAGAAAGCGCCACCGGATTAAAAACCAGGTCGGCCTTCAGGTCATCAAAAATGGTTTGCAGCCGCTGAAGCTGCCGCGTGTTTTCAGAAAAAATATAAATGTTGTAACGCTCTTTTTCCTTTTCTTTCAAATCTTTAATCAGCAGTTCGAACTGACGGTTAAAGGCGGGTTGCGCTTTCGTGTTGAAAGCATATTCTTCGACAGCGTTGAAAGTTGCCCCTCCAAAATGAACCACCGGCTTATCTTTTAATGATTGGAGAAAAACCTCCGCCGTTATAAAATCAGCCAGCGACAAATCTTTTTTAATCATTTTATCCTCTTCCGCCGCCGCCGCTTGATTGGGAAAAGCTTCCAGAAAATATTGCAGTTCCTCTTCGTTCTCCTTTAACCTTTCCACGCAGAGTTCCTGGTCGTGCAGCCAGATGGAGGTATTTTCTGGCAAAAAATCAAGCAAGGACACGCGCTCTTCAGAGGTAAACCGCGTATCGACATCAGGAATGATCGAAACAGAAAGCAACCGGCGTTCGCTTAGCTGAGTTTCGGGATCAATAATGCGGATGGAGTCGATCTCATTCCCAAACAATTCAAAGCGGTATGGCTTTTCATTACCAAAAGAATAAATATCAAAAATGCCGCCGCGCAAAGCGTATTGGCCGGGTTCATAAACAAAATCGCTGCGCACAAACCCATATTCATCCAGCTTTAAAAGCAACTGTCCCATGTCGATTGTCGCAGCGGCTTTTAGATGGATAATGTTTTCTGAAAGCGCTTTGGAAACGACTACCTTTTCAAAAAGCGCTTCCGGATAGGTCACCAGAATCTTTTTTCGCACTTCAGCCTCAGCGCCGTCTGAAGCAAATTTGGTCAGGGCTTCCGTTCTCAACATAACATGCGAGGGGTTCAACAGCCTGTAGTTTTTCCTTATTTTAAAAGAAGATGGAAAGTAAAAAATATCCAATGCGCCGGTAATATTTTCAAGGGTATTATGAAAATAGGCTGCTTCTTCAGCGTCGTTCAACACAATGACATGATTCCACTGCGGTGTGTTGGAGGCGACGGAAGCAAAAACAAAAGGCGCAGAACTTCCCAAAAGGCCGGTGAGCGCGGTTGGGGAAGGATGGGGCAACGAAAGGCCGGCCGCTATTTGCAAACAGCGGGGGTCATTTTGATAAAACTGCTTCAACAAATCCTGACTCATCAAGGCGCGAAGGTATAAAATTTTAAATTTCCAAGCCTCGTTAGCGATCGCTTTAAAGAATATGATCGATGGTCAGCCGCTCCGAACTGTAGAGGAGCGGAATTAGTGATATAATTAAAAATAAACGCTTCATCGTAAACTCTACTTTTTTTATAGGACGTAGCAAATGGCCGATTCGTAACAACGGGTCTTAATTTATCAAAAGAAAAGCCCGACTTTTTAATATTAGTTTGATCCTGTGCGAATTTCAAAGAAAAAATGTACGTTTGAGCATGTACATAAAATCCTCACTCCTGCGTAGCCTTGGCCTGTTTTTTACCCTTTTTATCAGCGTATCATCCGTTCGGGCGCAATATCAGCCTACTTGGAAATCGCTTGATGCCCGGCCGATTCCTCGATGGTTTACCGACGCCAAGTTTGGAATTTTTATTCACTGGGGGCTTTACAGTGTGCCAGCGTGGGCAACGAATTCCAACGCAGACGGCTTTGGCAGCAACTATGCCGAATGGTATTGGGAAAGGCTGAACAACAAAAAACTCAAAATTCATAAAGAATTTGTTGATTTTCATAACAAAAACTATGGACCGCAGTTCCATTATCAGGATTTCGCCCATATGTTCAAAGCTGAACTGTTTGATCCACAGCAGTGGGCAAAAATTTTTAAGGACGCCGGCGCAAAATATGTTGTCCTGACAAGTAAGCACCACGACGGTTTCGCGTTATGGCCCAGCCGCGAAGCGTGGAACTGGAACGCTGCAGACGCCGGCCCGCATCGCGACCTGGCGGGTGATTTAAGTGAGGCTGTTAAAAAATCCGGTTTACACATGGGTTTTTATTATTCATTGTATGAATGGTATAACCCGCTCTACAAACAGAATGTAAATAAATATGTAGATGAACATATGCTGCCGCAGCTGAAAGATTTGGTGACACGGTATCAGCCCGAAATTATATGGCCCGACGGGGAATGGGATCAAAGCGATACCACCTGGCGCAGCCGCGAATTCCTCGCCTGGCTGTACAATGAATCGCCGGTGAAAAACACGGTGGTGACCAACGACCGGTGGGGCGGCGGCCGCAGTCATGGCGGGTTTAACACGACTGAGTATGGAAGCGGCAAAGCGAGCCTGGAAAGGCCTTGGGAAGAATGCCGTGGCATTGGGGAGTCATTTGGGTATAACCGGAACGAGGCGCTCGAACAATACCAAACCAGCGAGCAGCTTATCAAAATGCTGATTGATATCGTGTCGCGCGGCGGTAACCTGCTGTTGAATATCGGCCCGGCAGCCGATGGCACAATTCCCGTGATCATGCAGCAGCGCCTGAAAGATATGGGTGATTGGTTAAAAATAAACGGCGAAGCTATTTATGGCACCATGGCCTGGAAGGAGGCGCCGAAGTCAAAAATGAAAGATATTTTCTACACGCGCAAAGGAAACGATTTGTATGTGTTAGCAACCGCCTGGCAAAATAAAATTGCGGTGCCCTCTGTCAAAGCAGAAAAGATTGCGTTGCTGGGATATAACGGCAAAGTGAATTTCACAAAAAAAGCCAACGGCATTGAGATTATAGCGCCAACACTACAGCCTGGTACCTATGCCGGCAGCACCGCATGGGTGTATAAAATAACCGATGCTTTTTAACAAAAAGATGCCGCATATTGTCATTGCGTCCAATGCATATAAAAACAGCCTGAGCGCATCGGTTGCCGCGGAGGCCATCAACGCGGGGCTGAAAAAAAGCAAATTATCTTGCACAACCGCCTGTGTGCCGGTGGGAGACGGCGGCGACGGGACCGCTTTGTTGCTTTCAAAATACCTCAAGGCAAAAGCCCGATACTATCAAACGATTAATGCGATTGGCAAAAGCATCCAGGCCCCTGTTTATTACACTAAAAATAATACAATTGCGATTATCGAACTGGCAGACGCGTCGGGCCTAAAACTTTTAAAGCCCGATCAGTACGCTCCGCTACACGCGAACACGCGGGGTACGGGAATCCTGATAAAAAGAGCATTAAACAGAAATGTAAAGAAGTTGATTTTGGCCATCGGCGGCAGCGCGACCATCGATGCGGCAACCGGCATTTTATCGGCTTTGGGTGCTCGGTTTTTGACAAAAAAAGACACTGTAATTGAAGATCTGCCAGGAGGCCTAGTACATTTGCACCGGATCGATACAACGAAACTGCACCCCCGCGTACACCAAACCGAAATTATTGTTTTGTGTGATGTCAAAAATAAACTCCTAGGAAGTAAAGGGGCCGCCCGAATGTTCGGTCCGCAAAAAGGCGCGTCGCATAGAGATATAGCGCAATTGGAACGCATCCTTCGAAAGGTAGATAATGTTATTTATCAGCAATATGGGCATCGCATTAGCCAGCAGCCCTTTAGCGGCGCTGCCGGTGGCGTGGCCGCGACAATGACTGCCCTCGTCAAAGCCACGGCCATGAACGGTATTCACTATTTTTTAGAGTCCATTCATTTTGGCAACCATTTGAAAAAAGCGGATCTGGTGATTACGGGCGAAGGCGCCATTGACCTTCAAACACTTGAGGGCAAAGCACCTTTCGGCGTGGCGCTTGCCGCAAAAAAGAAAGGAATTCCGGTCATCGCAATGGGTGGCCGCATCGATGATGAGTCGCGAAAGTTAAAACGCTATTTTACGGAATTGATATCGATCAATAAAAAGAACGCTACCTTAAATTTAGCGCTGAAACAAACGGAAACAAATCTTAAAAAGGCGGCGAAAAAATTGGGCGACCAACTCGTTCAACAATTCCCGGGACCGCCGCGACCCAAAAAATAATCGATGTTGTACCGTCTTCCTTAGTGAGAACTCTAAAAGCCGCCATTTCCCATCGTTAAACCCCGCAAAGTAGCTACTTTTACAACACAAAAAGAAAGATTATGCAGGAGAGTAAAAGACAAAAGCAGGTTGCAGGGTTATTAAACGAGGAAATGAATGCTATTTTTCAAAAGCTGGGACTTAGCATGATTGGAGGAGGAATGGTTTCCATTTCCGGTGTGAAAGTGACGCCCGACCTGCTCGAAGCACGATTTTATTTAAGCTTCTTTCAGATTGACGATAAAGAAAGCGCGCTAAAGAAAATTGAAGATCGCCACCACGAAATTAAAAAAGAGCTGACCGCATCGGTGAGGCATCAACTGCGCAGTATGCCTGTACTGAAATTTTTCGCCGACGATACGCTTGACCATGTATTTAAAATGGAAGAAATTTTCCGTAAAATTGAGGAAGACCGGAAGAACAACGGGTAGCGGCATTTTACTATTATTTTCAATCTATCCAGTTGATGGATATCAAACATAAAATCATTGTATTCCCTTTTTGCTTGGCGGTATTTTAAGGCGAAAAAATCAACCAACGCCATCAACATTATTTCATGGATATGCATTGTGGCCATCATCGTGGGCACGACTGCTTTGATTCTTGTGTTAAGTGTTTTCAACGGATTTGAAGGTTTGGTCAAATCGCTTTATGCATCATTTTATCCTGATCTTAAAATCAGCCCATCCTCGGGCAAAATCTTAACAATTTCTCCGGAGCAACTTCAACAAATCAGGGGCATTCAGGGCATCAAAAATTTTTCACTTGTAGTTGAAGAAAAAGCGATTCTGCAAAACGGCACCAATCAAACCATAGTTTATCTAAAAGGCGTGGATGCTAATTATGAAAAAACAACCACCGTAAACAAACATATCTACTCCGGAAATTTCAATGTTGGCACAAACAATCATCCACTGTTGGTTATGGGCATTGGCATCGAAGGAGCGCTCGGCATCAGGGCCGGAAGTGACGTGTTGCCTTTAACAATCTATGTGCCGCGCAAAAGCAACACAGAAGAGTTGAACGAACTGGAAAACATCAGCAGTGACACCATTCATACGGCAGGGTCGTTTATGATACAACAGGACTTTGATAACAAGTACGTGCTTACTAATCTACAGTTTCTTAAAAGCGCCATGCGGTTAGATGAAAATCAATTTAGCGGTGTTGAAATAGCTGTTAACAATCCCGCTGAGGCAGATCAAATTCGTGAACGGCTAGACGGCATTTTTGGATCCACATATAAAATTCAAAACCGGTATCAGCAGAACCAAAACCTGTATGCCATCATGAATCTGGAAAGATGGATTTTTTACGCCGTACTATGTATTATTTTAATTGTGGCGGCATTCAACATGGTGGGCGCACTCACCATGCTCGTGTTAGAAAAGCAAAAAGACATCAGCGTGCTCAATGCCCTGGGCGCTTCCAAAAATTTTGTTTTAAAAGTGTTTCTTAGTGAGGGGCTTCTGCTCGCCTTGATTGGTGGTGGTATTGGAATGGCGATCGCGTTGGCGTTGGTAATCCTTCAACAACAGTTTCACCTGGTGGCATTGGAAGGTGGCTCTTTTCTCATCAATTACTTCCCCGTCGAATTAAGAATAACCGATTTTGTTTTGGTGGCCATAACCGTGTTGGCCGTTTCGTTTCTTGCTTCACTTGTTCCGGCTATAAAAGCGTCGCGGCAATATTTTTCGTTAAGAAGTGAATAGCCCATTTCACACGATCACCTCTCCTACCAGGAAGACGCTGCCGCAAATCACAATCAGGTCATCGGCGTGCGCATGGGCTTTCGCTTCTGCCAGCGCTTTGTTTACATTTTCATAAACCTTACCTCTCAATCCAAACACAGCGGCTTGCTCTTTTAAAGCCTCGCCATGCAAAGCCCTGGAAATTTGGGCCTGCGTAAAATAATAAATCGCCTGCGGCGGAAGCATTTGCAATACTGCATTAACGTCCTTATCTTTTACCATGCCTAAAATCAGGTGTAGGCGATGATAGGTAGTAATTTCGAGCTGGCTTAACAATTCGCGAATACCACTTTCGTTATGCGCCACATCAAGAACGACGCGTGGGTGCTGCTGAATCGTTTCCCAGCGGCCATGTAAACCGGTTAACTTTTTTGTATGCCGGACGCCCTCCTGGAGCTGCTCCGGCGCAATATGCAACCCCGCCGAATTCAATTGGCGGCAACCTTCCAAAACTGTCAGCAGATTTTTTGTCTGATACTGCCCCGTCAAATCAATTTGATAACGGACCTGATCGGTTGTACCGGTTTCTGCAATATTTATCGCCAGATGATCTTGCTCATTCTGCCAATCAGCAATCTGGAAATTGTCATGGGCAAAATAAAGAGGGGCGCTCTTTTCATTAGCCACTTTTCTGAAAACGGTTTCCGTTTCGGGCTGCTGTTCTCCTATGACCACCGGAATGCCCGCTTTTATAATACCTGCCTTTTCAAATGCTATTTGCTCCAGCGTATCTCCCAGGAATTGCATATGATCGAACCCAATATTTGTAATCACCGACAGCAGCGGTGTAATAATATTTGTACTGTCTAACCGCCCTCCCATTCCAGTTTCTATCACCGCTATCTCTACCTGGTTGCTGGCAAAATGATCAAACGCCATGGCCACCGTAATTTCGAAAAAGCTAGGCTGCATCTCTTCCAGCAAGGGCCTGACGTTTTCGACAAACGCAATCACTTCATCTTCCGAAATCATCGCGCCGTTTATTTTTATACGCTCCCGGAAATCTTTTAAATGAGGCGAAGTATATAAGCCCGTTTTATAGCCTGCCGTCTGCAAAACAGCAGCCAGCATATGGCTTACGGAGCCTTTGCCATTTGTGCCGGCTACATGCACAAATTTCAATTTCTGGTGGGGATTATTAAGGGCCTGGCATAATTTGAGAATGTTCGCAAATCCAGGCTTAATCGCCAGTCCGCCGTCGCGGCTGAACATGGGAAGTTTATTATACAAAAATTCTATGGCCTCGTGATAATCCATACGCAAATATACTAGATATGATGTCGCTCCTACGGAGCTTAATTTGTCTATTGCTTTTCTAGGGTGATAATGCTCCTACGGAGCATATGTAAATATCAAATAGCCCCAGTGGGGCAAAATCATCTTAAATAAATAATACTTTTGTCGCATGAACAAAGTCGCAGTTATAGTGGCCGGCGGGTCGGGGAAAAGAATGGGCAATGAGCTTCCCAAACAATTTATGATGATTGACCAGAAACCGGTGTTGTTTTACACGCTCAACACCTTTCTTTCGGCTTATCCTGATATGCAGATTATTTTGGTGCTGGCGGAAGAATTTTTAGGTATGGGAAATGAAATCATCGATGCGTTTTTTGAAAAAGACCGTATTAAAATTGCTATCGGAGGCGCCACCCGTTTTGAATCCGTCAAAAACGGCCTGTCGCTGATTGAAGAGGACGCGATTGTTTTTGTACACGACGCGGCACGGTGCACTTTGACCACAGCGCTGATACACCGCTGCTATGATACGGCCGTCGCAACCGGCACTGCTATTCCCGTTATGGAATGTAGCGACAGCATTCGAATGATTGCCGAAGACGGCAGCAATGAAGCCATCGACCGAGACAAAATAAAAATGGTACAAACACCCCAGGTATTCCACAGCAAAATTTTATTGCCTGCATTTAACATCGATTACAAAAATTATTTCACCGACGAGGCAAGTGTGGTGGAAGCTTTTGGGATGATGGTGACCCTGGTTAAAGGGGAAAAAGAAAATCTTAAAATCACGCATCCGGTAGACCTGCTGACCGCGGCTGCGATTCTCCAAAGTCGCGCTGCATCAGAAAGTGCATCCGGCGAAGCCTGATTATCGTTCAATGCGGGCATTGCCTATTTTAGCCAAAATCTGATGCGCCACGTCCATGGCTTTCAGGCCATCGATTTCCGAAACGACGGTTTGCGTATTGTTTTGAATGGCGTCCCTGAATTCTTCCAGCTCCTGCTTAATGGCATTTACCTGCGGCACCGGCGGGTTGGCGATAGCGATGGTCTTACTGCCGGAGGGTGTTGCCATTTCAAAGGCGAAAACATCCGTATCATGCGGCTCTTTCAGTTTTATAATCTCGGTTTTCTTATCAAGAAAGTCGATGCCGATATAGGCATCTTTTTGAAACACACGCATTTTGCGCATTTTTTTCATAGAAATGCGGCTGGAAGTTAAATTGGCCACACAGGCATTGTCAAATTCAATTCTAACGTTAGCGATGTCCGGCGTATCCGTCATCACCGCCACGCCGCTCGCCGATATAGACTTCACATCACTTTTGACAAGGCTTAAAATAATATCAATATCGTGGATCATTAAATCGAGGATAACACTCACTTCAGTGCCCCGCGGATTAAATTGCGCCAGCCGGTGCACCTCAATAAACATGGGTTTCAAATCAACCCCTTTCAACGCAAGAAATGCCGGATTAAAGCGCTCTACATGCCCCACCTGTAGTTTGATATTTGACTCTTTGGCCAGCTTCACCAATTGGCGCGCTTCGTCCATCGTGTGGGCGAAAGGTTTTTCCACGAAAACATGCTTGCCCAGCTTTATCGCCCGTTCGCACCATTCGTAATGATAATTAGTAGGCGCGACAATATCGATAGCATCACATTGATTGAGGAAATCTTCTGTATCAAAAAAGCGCTTGACGCCATATTTTTCCACTACGGCCTCTGCGTTTTCATCGTGGGGGTCTACGAAGCCAACCACTTCGACATCATTAATTTCCAACCAATTATTCAAATGAAATTTTCCCAGATGGCCAACTCCTACAATTCCGATTTTAAGCATCACCAAAAATATTTAATTTTTAAACACCCCCAATAAAAAAGAGCAGGCTTTGAAACCTGCTCTTTTTTGTTGACCCATAAGGATTCGAACCTTAACTGACTGAACCAAAATCAGTAGTGCTACCATTACACCATGGGTCAATCCGTCTCCGATTTCTCAATCGGGTCGCAAAAATAAGCATTTCAATTATTTTGAACAAACAGAAATAAAAAAAATATTTGGAAAGTCATTGTTCATATAAATATCAGCAAGTTATGCGGCGTATTTGAGCGCTAACAACTAATTTAGCAACACTGATTTTTTACATTAAAAAGAAATAACACATGAAATGCCCATGCGTGCGACGCACCCATTTGAATGAGAATTTACGGGCATTCCTTGTGATCATTAAAAACAACAAAAAACAAACACATGAAAGTAACCGTAGTGGGAGCTGGTGCAGTTGGAGCTACCTGTGCCGATAATATTGCCCGCAAAGAACTGGCTTCGGAATTAATCTTATTGGATATAAAAGAAGGCGTAGCCGAAGGGAAATCGATCGATATGATGCAAACTGCGGCCCTGCTTGGTTTTGATACAAAAATAAAGGGTGTCACCAACGACTACGCAGCCACCGAAAACTCAGATGTGGTGGTCATTACTTCCGGAATGCCGCGCAAGCCGGGCATGACAAGAGAAGAACTTATTGGCGTGAACGCGGGCATTGTGAAAAGTGTTACCGAAAACATTCTCAAATACTCCCCGGATACTATTATCATCGTTGTATCGAACCCGATGGACACGATGAACTATTTAACCTTAAAAACTTCCGGCCTTCCCAAAAATAAAATTATCGGGATGGGCGGCGCCTTAGATTCGGCGCGCTTTCGGTATTACCTGAGCCAGGAACTAAAATGCTCTCCGGCCGATCTTAACGCCGTAGTAATTGGCGGTCATGGCGATACCACCATGATCCCTTTGATTAAACACGCCACCTGGGGAAGTACACCCGTAACGAATTTCCTGAGCGAAGAACAACAGCAAAAGATCGTGGCCGACACTATGGTGGGCGGCGCTACGCTCACCAAACTCATCGGCACTTCGGCCTGGTATGCTCCGGGAGCCGGAACTGCTGCGATGGTGGAAAGCATTCTTCGTGATGAAAAGAAATTAATATCGAGTGGCGTTTATCTGGAAGGCGAGTATGGACAAAATGATATTTCGCTCGTGGTGCCTGTAACCCTGGGCAGAAATGGCTGGGAGCAAATCCTCGATTTTAAATTAACCGATGAGGAACAGGCTGCTTTCAACAAAAGCGCCGACGCTGTAAGAACAATGAACGACGTGTTGAAAACATTGTAAACTTATATGAGCTCAAAAACTCCGATCGCTGTGATCGGAGTTTTTTTATATTATGTTAATGAGTGAAGCCTCCTTATCGCTTTTCGCAAATCAGAGGTGTTTTTCCCAAAACCAGCAACCTTCTTTCAACTAAAAAAATTCACCTTGAGAACATTCTATTTCACCCTTTTCTTTGTGTGTGCGTTTGCTAACAACTCGAACGCCCAATCGAAGCTGAAGCCCGGCTTCGACGCCAAAGAATACCTATCGCTCTTTTCGCTATTCTATTTTGGCAGCAGCATCCCGGATAGTAATTTGAGGAAAACAGTAGCCGATCCTTTTAAAAGACTGTACCGATCGCCGGAAGTAGGATTAAAAAACCAATGGTCCTTGTATTTAAGTAATGAAAACGCCGCCGTGATTTCCATCCGTGGCACTATTGGCGATAAAGTGAGCTGGCTGGCCAATTTTTACGCCGCTATGATCCCTGCAATCGGAAGTTTGCACATGAACGACTCTACCCAATTTAATTATAAATTATCGGCCGACAGCATGGCCACTGTTCATGTAGGCTGGACGGTTTCGATGGCTTCTATGGCGCCCGATATTGTTCAAAAGATAAAGGAACTTCGCGCAAAAGACGTCACAGACTTTTATATTTTTGGCCATAGCCAGGGCGGCGCGATCGCCTTCCTGCTGCGCTCCTACCTCCATTATTTACAGCAGGACGGGAACCTGCCCGGCGATATCAGGTTTAAAACCTACTGCAGCGCGGCGCCGAAACCCGGCAATATGTACTATGCCTACGATTATGAAAACATCACGCGCGATGGTTGGGGCTTTACAATTGTGAACCGAAAAGACTGGGTGCCCGAATCTCCCTACACGATCCAACGCATTCAAGACATGAACATCCCCAACCCGCTGATCAACACAAAAAAATTGCTTAAAAAAGAAAAATTTGGCGTCAGGCTGATTGGAGGTATTTTGTTTGGAAGAGTTAATCGTAAGCCCCAAAAAGCTCAAAAGATGTACACCAAATACCTCGGTAAAACCATTTACAAACTGGCCATCAAAGACGCTTTGCCGGGATTTAAGCAACCCGAATACGTAGCGTCGAATAATTATATGAGAGCCGGCTCGCCCATTGTTTTAATGCCGGACGAGGCCTACCAACAGCGGTTTAAAGAGGATGGCAAAGACCAGTTTGTGCATCACCATTTTGCGCCTTATTATTATTTGATCCAAAAGCACTACCCCCAATAAAAAAGCTGCCGCTTTAAAAAACGGCAGCCGGCAATTTATTTTTTATCAGGAAGCCAAAAGCTCTTTCACCATTGTTGAAATTGTTTTACCATCGGCTTTGCCTGATAAAGCTTTGCTGGCAACGCCCATTACTTTCCCCATGTCTGCCGGTGAGGCAGCGCCTGTTTCTGCTATGATTTTTTGCAACTCGGCTTTCAGTTCTTCCGGCGATAACTGCGCCGGTAAATATTTTTCAATCACCGCAATTTCCTGTTTTTCCTTTTCCGCCAGATCGGGACGATTTTGCTGCTCGAAAATTTCTAACGAATCTTTACGTTGCTTCACCAATTTCTGCACAATCTTGATTTCCTCATCAGCAGAAATCTGATCGTTCGCACCCTCGGCCGTTTTAGCGAGCAATATCGCCGCTTTCACTGCGCGCAGACTGGTAAGCGCATTGGCATCTTTTGCAAGCATGGCCGCTTTGATATCGGCGTTGATAGTTTGTTCTAATGACATATTTTTTTATTGATAATTAATAATAATAAACAATGAATCTTCGATTACCGTGCTGTCACCTACTTCGATCCCCGCGCAGGCTTGGCCAATTTCTGGTCTTTTTTTACCATTTTCTTTTGATCGCCTGCTTTGCTTTCTTTTATACTTTTTGAAACCGGTTTTACGATTTTCGGCTTTGCGGTCTTACTTTTCGCCGGCGAAGCGGCGGCTGGCCTGGCCTCCGGCTTCGGCGCTTTGCGATCCTTTCCCAGATATTTCAGGTTGCGAACCTCCTTCTCTGCCAAAAAACGATACTTGCCGCGTTCCACATTTTTCTTCGTCAATCCTGCAAACATCACACGATCGAGGTTTTTCACATCATAGCCCTGGCTTTCAAAAATGCGCCTGACGATGCGGTTGCGGCCGCTGTGAATTTCCACGCCGACCTGCCTCTTATCGCTTGTGTCGCTATAGGCCAACACATCAACATGCGCCGGACCGTCTTCCAGCGTCACGCCTTTTAAAATTTTATCAAAATGTGCCTTCTCTAATGGCTTATCGAGCGTAACTGCGTAAATCTTTTTTACCTCATTGCTTGGATGCGTAAGCTTTTGCGCCAGCTCACCATCATTGGTAATCAATAATACCCCGGAAGTATTGCGGTCGAGCCGCCCCACGGGATAGACGCGCTCTTTAGTTGCATTTTTAATAATATCTAAAACGGTTTTCCGCTTTTGAGGGTCGTCGGTGGTAGTAATATAGTCTTTAGGTTTATTTAAAAGAATATAAACCAAATTTTTTGTGATAGCTACCCGTTTTCCGTTGGCAGTAACCTCATCTCCGGCAGCCATTTTGTAACCAGGCTCGGTGACCACTTTGCCATTCACTTTCACTTTGCCATCGCGAATCATCTCGGCCGCTTCGCGCCTGCTGCTGATGCCTCCGTGCGCGAGATATTTGTTAAGCGGCATTTGCTCCACCACGACTTTTTTCCGTTCTATGAGAGGCGCTTCTTCCTTTTTTTGCACCGCTTCCTTTTTCTTTTGCTCAAAAAAGGCAGCACGCTCTTGTTTGTACTTCCTTTTTTCCTGCTTAAACCCTTCTTTAATGGCAGCGTTGCTTTTTGTTTTTACAAACTTTGCGAAGCGGGGATCGACTTTTTTCATTTGAATAAATTTTTTGCTGTTTTCCAACAGTAATAAAGCTGCAAAGATAACCATTGGAAAAACAAAAAGCCACTTAACGAAAAGTGGCTTGGTTATAGAGGGTGGCTATCTTTATTTTTTATCTCGTTGGCCCCTGTTGCCTCTCTCTTTCATTTTTGCTTCCAGCTTTGTTTTTTGATCGGGAGTAAGAATGGCATTCACTTTTTCCATCCGGTCTTTTCTAAGTTCCATCATTTTCGAACGACGCGCTTCATCACTTAAAGATTTATCATCTCTCAGCGTTTGAAATTTTGATTTTTGATCGTCATCAATAACCTTGATTTTGTCTTTCTGATCTTTTGACAAATTCAGATCATCGTACATGCTACCGCGTTGTCCTTCGCGTTTTTGATGTTGCTCTTTTTTCTCCTTAGCGGGAGCGTCTTGAGCGAAGGTGGAAGAAAAGCTGAAAGCGCTGATCATGGCAGCGAGAAAAATTGTCTTTTTCATGTTCCTTTTTTTATTGTTTTTAATTGTGAAACCTATTTTATAGCGCCGTTCAGGCCCTGTTTGTTGTTTTGCAATTCGCGTGGCGACATTAAATTACGCGCCCGAAGCTGGCGTTCGTCCCATTTTACCTTTTGCTCGGCCGTTAAAATACCACCCAGCTGCATGTTATATTCCCGTTGAATTTGCTGAATCTGGCTCTTCTTTTCACTGGCGTTTTTCGACATATCGCTTCTTACAATCCTCAGCCTGGCGGCGTAATCATCTGTCAGCAGCTTCAACTCTTTCCGCTGTGCAGCCGTTAAATTCAAATCGTTCCAATTCCCCTTTTGATTTTTAGATGTCTTTTTTTTGGTATTCCTGCTCAAGCCATTCAAATCTTTCGACTTATCCTTTTCTACGTTGTTGGTGACCTGGTTTGGCGCCGGCTGCTCGTCGCCCTGCGCCTTCATTTCTTTCATATTTTGCTGATACCTGGCATACTGCGGGCCTGTTAGGATCGACTGCAACTTTTGAGCTTGTTGTTGCCTTAAGCCCTGCAAGCGTTTTCTTTTTTCCTTCTGATCAATGGCACTGTCGGCAGTGACCTTTTTTATCAACGCCTTTTGCTCCTTATTAAGCGTTTGCAAGTCCTTCAGTTGTTCCCTGCTGAGATTTAATCCTTCCAGCGCCGATTTTTTCTGCCCTTTTTTTGACGGCATGGAAACGCCTTCATTCACCCGGGATGGAATTTCCTGCGCCCTCAAATAGCCGGCGGCCAACAGAAGGCCCAACATCATTAAAAAAATATTTGTCCGCATATTACCTGCTTTTATTAGATGATTTTGATAAATCAAACTTTCGGCTACGTTTTGTTAAAACATCCCTAACCTAATACGACGGTGAATTATTTAATAGGTTTAAGCCTGATCGTTAAAGTATATTAAAAGCAGAAATGGTAAAATTTAGCTGGAATACTTTTAAACCATCGCCCCTCTTCGTACCTTGCGCCCATGCAGGATTATCTACAAGGATTGAACGAAAGACAGAAAGAGGCCGTATTGCATATTGAGGGGCCGATCATGATTATTGCCGGCGCGGGAAGTGGGAAAACGAAAGTGCTGACTACCAGAATCGCCCATTTGATGGCCAGCGGCGTCGATTCGTTCAATATCCTGGCGCTGACTTTCACCAACAAGGCCGCCAAAGAAATGAAAGAAAGGGTGGAACGCATTTTAGGAAATAACGAAGCCCGGAATTTGTATATAGGAACTTTCCACAGTGTGTTTGCCAGAATCCTGCGCGCAGAAGCCCACCGCCTGGGGTACCCCAACAATTTTACCATTTATGATACCGACGACGCCAAAAGCGTTGTTAAAACCGTGGTAAACGAAATGCACCTCGACGATAAGCTTTACAAGCCCTCAACCGTTTACAACCGGATTTCATCCGCAAAAAACGCGCTGGTAACGCCAGCCGATTATGCGACCGATTATTATGTGCAGCAGGAAGATATCCGCGCCAACCGGCCTGCGATGGCCAAAGTCTATGATGCGTATTGCAAACGCTGTTTTAAAAACGGCGCTATGGATTTCGATGATTTACTGCTTAAATTTTATGAGTTGCTGAAAACGAACCCCGAGTCGCTCAGCAAATACCAACATAAATTCAAATTTATTTTGATTGATGAGTACCAGGATACAAATCCGGCGCAATACGAAATCATAAAATTGCTGGGCGCCATGAATGAGAATGTTTGTGTGGTCGGCGATGACGCGCAAAGTATTTATAGTTTCCGGGGCGCCACCATCCAAAATATTTTGCAGTTTCAGAAAGATTATGACGAGGTGAAAGTGGTGAAGCTCGAACAAAACTACCGAAGCACGCAAACGATTATTAATGTAGCCAATGAGGTCATCAGCAAAAACAAAGGCCAGATACCCAAAGTGCTTTTCACGGAAAACGCTTCCGGCGAAAAAATCAGAATTGTAAAAACTATGTCGGATAACGAGGAAGGAAAGTTCGTTGCCGATACCATCCAGGAGCAAAAGCTGCGGAATCATTATGCTAACCGGGATTTTGCCATTCTCTATCGCACCAACGCGCAAAGCCGGGCTTTCGAAGAAGCCTTGCGCCGAATGGCCATTCCTTATACGATTTACGGCGGCATCAGCTTTTACCAGCGTAAAGAAATCAAAGACCTGGTCGCTTATCTGCGCCTGATCATCAACTCCCGCGATGAAGAAGCGCTGAAGCGGATTATCAATTATCCCGCAAGGGGCATCGGCAAAACCACGCTCGATAAAATCATTTTGCTTGCCAACACCTACGATAAAACCATGTGGGAAATTTTGACCGAAGCGCCTTGTCATGGCTTCCGATCGGGTACATTGGAAGTGATCAGCCAATTTGTAACGATGATCAAAAGTTTCTCAAGCATGCTAGAAAAGCAAAACGCATATGAGGTCGCTTTTCACGTGGGCAAACAAACCCAGCTCGTTAAAGAGCTTTTCAATGACAAGAGTACCGAAGGTTTGCAGCGCTATGAAAATATTCAGGAGCTTTTAAACTCGATTAAAGAATGGGTCGAAAGCCCCGATAACGAAGAAGGCGAAGTGGTGGATAAAAGCCTCGGCGCTTATCTGCAGCAGATCACTTTATTGACCGACGCGGATGAAAAAGACCCCGACGCAGATACCGTAAAGCTCATGACGATCCACGCCGCCAAAGGACTGGAATTTCAATGTGTTTTTGCCGCCGGGCTCGAGGAAATGTTGTTTCCTAACGCGATGAGCATCAACACCCGGGAAGAATTGGAGGAGGAACGCCGGCTTTTTTATGTGGTAGTCACCAGGGCCAAGAAAAAACTTTGGATCACCTACGCCAACACCCGCTATAAATTTGGCCAGCTGGTTCAAAATGAGCCGAGCCGCTTTATCGAAGAATTACCCGAAGACCAGCTGGACAGAAGCTATGCGGGCGGCGGCACCAAAATGTCGGGCAGCTTCGGTTTTGGAGCCGGGGCTTTTGAACGCATGAACGGATGGGGCGGCGCACAAAAAACGGCAGCCGACGCAGAAAAAAAATACGGACCGCCACCCACTAAAAAGTCAGCAACGCCAGGCTATCTCCCACCTAAGATCGAAAAAAAAGTCACCGAACATACGCCGACGGACAATTTTACACCCAGCAATGTGTCGGAACTGAGCATCGGTAAAAAAATCGAGCATCAAAAATTTGGTTTCGGAGAAATTATCAAAATGGAAGGCGCCAATCACAACCCGATGGCGGTTATCAGGTTCGAAACCAATGGCGAAAAGAAAATCCTGCTCAATTACGCTAAATTAAGAGTCGTTGAATAATACATAAAATGCATATTTAATTTATTTTAACTTAAAATTCAACCCTTTCTAACGAATGAGACCTCGGCGCCGCTTATTGCTTTGTAGGTTCGCCCGACAGTTATTACTTTTGCAAATCTTCAAAAGCGGTTCACTCATCTAAGACAGGCAGCGTGGAAAGGAAAAAAATTATTCAGCACAACTATTTTAAATTAATATTAATTGCGGCGCTCATCGGAGCGATCAGTTGCCTGCTCGCATTTTCTCTTAAGCATTTTACCGAATATCTGGAGCACTCCATTTTTACGGCTGCAGCCGGGATTAGTAATATGTTATTTATTGTGCTGCCTACGATTGGTATCACCGCTATCTATTTTTTAAGAAAATACCTTTTTCAGAACAGGAAAAACAAAGGCATTACTGAAATATATAAAACATTAGACCTCAGGAAGGAACACTTACCTTTTTTTAAGATCCCATCTCATTACCTTAATGGATTTTTAACAGTCATATTTGGAGGCTCCACAGGCGTTGAAGTATCAACAGTTGTTGCGACGGCAACCATCGGAAATATGGGCTACAAAAGAGAGTTTTCAGCTAAAATTTACAAAACAGAATTGGTTTGTGCAGGCGTTACGGCAGGGGTAGCCGTGTTGTTTGCCAGTCCGCTGGCCGGATGGCTTTTCGCTATGGAGGTTATCGCCCGAAAGCTAAACAAGTCGCTTGCCATCAGTTGCACGGCATCTGCGGTTGTTGCTGCGGTGTTTATCTATTTTTTCGATCATTCGTCATTGCTTTCTTTCGCTATAGGCGAATGGCATTGGCAGGCGCTGCCTTTTTTCATTCTACTCGGTTTGCTCGGAGGCACTTTATCAGTCTATTTCACCTTATTGGTTACCCGCATCAAAAGCCTTTTCGCAAAAATTCAAAATAATTTTATCAGGGTAAATATGGGTGCGTTGGTGGTTGGTACCATGATTATGTTTTACCCAGCTTTATACGGCGATAGCTATCATGGCCTTGAAACGATTTTAGACGCGGCTGTTTCAGAGGAAAGTATTTCGCTGATGCTACTTTTAATGCTGGCGCTTTTAAAACCGCTTGCGGCCTCTTTAACATTGGGTGCCGGCGGAGATGGAGGCGTGTTTGCACCGGGCATTGTGGCCGGCGCGTTTCTGGGACTATTGTTTTCGGCTGTTTGCAACCAGTATTTCGGCACCCATCTTGTTCCGCTCAACTTTGCGCTGGTGGGAGCGGCAGCAACTTTATCTTCAGCTATTTTCGCTCCTCTTACCGCTTTGGTGCTGGTATGTAATTTAGTGCCAAACGGCTATCAGTTATTGATTCCCGTAACAGTCGGATGCTTCACCTCCAAATTTTTCTCACAGAAACTGCTGCCTTACAACGCCTATACCTACGACTTTTATAAGATGTCGAAAGCCGGTTGATTTTTTATTAAATCAGCCATAAACAATACTCGACTTTCTTGCGTCGCACACTTCATTTGTGTTGCAATACCTGGCCAGACATACCAAAATAACAAGGGAGTTACCACCGTCCATGCCTTGTGTTTTTTACGAAAAAATGTTACTTTTGAGAATGGCAAAAACAGTATCAATTTATACAGAAAAACTTGGCAAGACGGTTGCACAGCAAGCAAAGGGCTCCATTGGAAAATACCATGTCATTCCTGTGAAAACTGATGCCTGGGCGGTTGTAGAAGACGGCAGTCTTAATTCTTTTAAAAAATTCTCCACAAAGCACGCTGCTGTTAGTTTTGCCAAAAAATATGCTAGTAATGCCGCTACCGGAGAAGTAGTTGTCCATGGGGTCGATGGTAAAGTGTTGAGTAGAATTTCTTATTAAAGACCAAATCATGCCATTTGAAAATAACGTGTTTATCAATTGCCCGTTTGATGACGATTTTATGGAGTTATTGAGACCGTTACTATTTTGTTTGGTTTATTTTGATTTTGAGCCAAAGATTGCGCAGACCGAATCTTCGGCGAACATTCGTATAAATCAAATCAAACAACATATCCGCAACTCAAAGTTTAGCATCCATGATTTATCCCGTTCAAAGCCTCTGAAAAAAAATGATTTACCTCGATTTAATATGCCTTATGAGTTAGGGCTGGATATTGGGTGCGCCGAGTTTGGCTTAAAAAAGTATTCCTTTAAAAAAATACTAATTCTTGAGGCCGAACGCTATCACTATCAAAAGGTCCTATCTGATATAGCCGGTCAAGACATAGAAAACCATGAAAATGACCCCTCAACGCTTATCCGTAAGGTTCGAAATTGGTTTTCAACTGCCGTTCCTGAAAAAGACTTCCCGAGCGGCCACCGAGTATGGATCGCCTACAATCAATTTTACGACGATATAACCAACACCTTATTGGCAAAAGGCTTCACTATCTGGGAAATAGAGAATATGCCTACTTCAGACTTTATCCGGTTTTCCAAGCGTTGGATTATAGATTTCACTTCCTGATTTTACAATGCTGCTTTTGGAATAAAAATAATTCTACCCTCATAATAGGTAAGAAAAAAAGATATTTGCAGCCTATTCATCAATATATGCACGCAGTAAAAACATATCGACTGGCCGAAATCAAACAGGCAGCGGCCTGGCTTCGGGAGCAGCTAAAAGATCGCAAAGTCGTTGCCCTTCATGGAGATATGGGCGCCGGCAAAACAACGCTCGTGAACGCTTTTTGCGAACTCATGGAAGTGAGCGACGCCGTGAGCAGCCCGACGTTTTCCATTATCAATGAATATAATTTTCCGGAAAAAGGCGTTGACCACAGCCTCTATCACATCGATCTGTATCGGCTCCAAAATGAAGAAGAGGCAAAGCGGGCAGGTGTTGAAGACTGCCTTTATAGCGGCGATTATTGTTTCGTGGAATGGCCGGAAAGGGCAACAACACTGTTCCCACCCGAAACCGTTCATGTTTATATTCATCTGGAGGATGATACAACCCGCCGTCTTGAATTAGGCCAGAAATAGTTAAATTTGAAAAACAGTGAATGCTCAAATGGTTTATTAGAGTTGCCGATTCTGATAACTATAAACCGTTAGCATTTCGATGAACAAAATATTTTTTAGTCGTATTAAATATGCATAAACCAAGATAGATTAGTGCCTTTGTATGAGTAAGAAGCAGCCTGTTATTAGTACTTCCTTCCGCTATGAAACGCTGGAAGAAACCCTCGATGTGAAAGTGAAGGGCGGTGGCATGACCATTGGCATACCCCGGGAAATTGCTTTCCAGGAGAACCGGGTGGCGCTAACGCCCGACGCCGTAAGCGTGCTGATTAATAATGGCCACCACGTTATGATCGAGCACAACGCCGGCGATGCCTCACACTTTAGAGATAAGGAATATAGCGACGCAGGTGCAAAAATAGTTTATAGCCGGGAGGAGGTTTTCAAAGCGCCCGTGCTCATCAAAAGTGCGCCGGTGATAGAAGAAGATCTACCGCTGCTGCAAATGAACCAGGCCATTATTTCACCCCTCCATTTGTCGGTGCTGCGATCAGAAGTATTGTGCACGATGATGAAAAAAAAGATCACGGCGCTTTCTTTCGAAAATCTCAAAGACGACAGCGATTCTTATCCGATCGTGCGAAGTATGAGTGAAATAGCGGGCAGCGCTGTCATGCTGATTGCTGCGCAATATTTAGGCTCGGCTAATCATGGCAAAGGTGTGTTGCTCGGCGGCATCTCAGGTATCGCGCCGGCGAAAGTGATCATCATTGGGGCGGGAATCGTTGGCGAATATGCGGCCCGCGCCGCTTTGGCATTAGGCGCCTCGGTGAAGGTTTTTGATAACAATGTGAGCCGCCTTAAGAGATTGCAAAACACCATTGGCCAACGGCTTTGGACCTCCGTAATCGAACCAAAATTACTAGCCAAACAGCTTAGAACCTGCGAGGTGGCTGTGGGCGCTTTGTCGAACCTAAACGGGCGCACGCCAATGGTGGCTACAGAAGAAATGGTGAGCGGCATGCGGCCCGGCTCCATCATTATTGATGCCAGCATCGACCGCGGCGGCTGTTTTGAAACTTCAGAAGTTACTTCTCACGAATCGCCGATATACATGAAATATGGCGTTATCCATTATTGTGTGCCCAATATTCCATCCGGGTTTGCACGTACGGCTTCCCAGGCCATCAGCAATGTGCTCATGCCGCTGCTGATAGACGCCGGCGACGAAGGCGGGATTGAAGACCTCGCCTGGCACCGCATTCATTTGCGAAATGGCATTTATTTGTTTAAAGGCCATTTAACAGATTTTTATTTAAGCCAGCGCTTTGATCTTCGTTATACCGATTTGAATTTATTGATCGCCAGCCAGCGCTAGCCGATACCTAAACCCAGCGGCCCTGGATCTTTTCAACGCATTCAAAAATAAAGCCTGTCACTGACAGCAACAGGCTTTATTTTATCGATATTATTGTTGTTAAAGTTCAGCCAGCGCACTGTTAAGCGTGGCGCTGGGGCGCATTGCCTTGTCTCCTTTCGCATCGTCAGGATTATAATAGCCGCCAACATCCTGCGGTTTACCCTGCGCGTCAATCAACTCCTGTGCTATTTTAGCCTCGTTCTCACTCAGGCTTTTATAAAACGGTTCGAATTTAGCTTTCAGTTTTTCATCTGCTGTTTGATTGGCCAGCGCTTCTGCCCAATATAAAGCAAGATAAAAATGAGAGCCTCTGTTATCGATCTGGCCTACTTTACGGGCAGGCGATTTGTCATTAGCCAGAAACTTGGCGTTTGCTTCATCCAGCGCATCGGCCAACACCTGCGCCTGCGCATTGTTTTGTGTTTGCGCCAGATGTTCCAGTGAAGCCTGCAGGGCCAAGAACTCTCCCAGCGAATCCCAGCGCAGATACCCTTCCTGCTGAAATTGTTCTACGTGCTTGGGCGCCGAACCTCCCGCGCCAGTCTCGAACAGGCCGCCGCCATTCATCAAGGGCACGATAGATAGCATTTTTGCGGATGTACCCAGCTCCAGAATGGGGAAAAGATCGGTAAGATAATCGCGAAGCACATTCCCTGTCACGGAAATCGTGTCTTCGCCTTTGCGAATTCTTTCAAGCGAAAAACGGGTAGCTTCAATAGGCGCCAAAATGCGAATATCCAACCCTTTTGTATCAAATTCAGGAAGATATTTGTTTACCTTTTTAATAATTTCCCGATCGTGTGCGCGGTTTTCATCCAGCCAGAAAACGGCAGGCGTGTCAGACAAACGTGCACGATTTACAGCCAGTTTCACCCAATCTTTAATGGGAGCATCCTTGGTTTGGCACATCCGGAAAATATCACCGGCTTCTACCGGCTGATCAAAGAAAACGCTTCCGTCAGCGTCGCTCACTCTCATAACACCTTTGGCCGTGGCCTGAAATGTTTTGTCGTGCGAACCATATTCTTCCGCTTTTTGAGCCATCAAACCCACGTTTGGAACAGAGCCCATTGTGGTCGGATCAAAAGCGCCATGTTTTTTACAATCATCGATAGTGGCGGTGTAAACACCTGCATAATTTCTATCGGGTATAAGGGCCAGCGTGTCTTGCGGCTTTCCGTCTGCATTCCACATTTGTCCGCCATTTCTGATCATCGCCGGCATAGAAGCATCCACAATTACATCGCTTGGCACATGCAGGTTGGTAATTCCTTTATCAGAGTTAACCATCGCCAGCGCCGGGCCATTTGCTATAGCATCAGTAATCGCATTTTTAACTTCTTCCTCCCGGGCATTCCCGGCAATTTTCGCATATACATCACCTAAACCGTTGCGGGTATCAACGCCCAACTGACCAAACAGGTCGGCATATTTTTCAAATACATCCGCAAAATAAACTTCCACGATCGCACCAAAAATGATGGGGTCTGAAACCTTCATCATAGTGGCTTTTAAATGCGCAGACAATAAAACGCCCGAAGCTTTAGCCTCTTTGATGGCATCCGCAACAAAAGATTTTAATTTAGAAACACTCAACACAGAACTGTCGATAACTTCCCCTGCTTTTAAGGGAGCCAACGCTTTCAGCGCCGTTACACTGCCGTCTTCCGCTACAAAATCTATTTTAAACTGCGTCGCCTCAGGCACGGTGGTGGATTGTTCCGAACCATAAAAATCGCCCGAGGCCATGCTCGCCACTTTTGTTTTAGAATCTGCCGACCATTTAGCCATTGAATGTGGATTGGCTTTTGCATAATTTTTTACAGCCTTTGGCGCGCGTCGATCTGAGTTGCCTTCGCGCAAAACCGGGTTTACCGCCGAACCCAACACTTTCCCGTAGGCGGCTTTGATAGCTTTTTCCTCTTCCGTTTTAGGTTCTTCAGGATAATCCGGAAGCGCGTAACCCTGCTTTTTTAGTTCAGCGATCGCGGCCTTAAGCTGCGGAATTGACGCCGAAATGTTGGGTAATTTGATAATATTGGCTTCAGGAGTCGTGGCTAACTTTCCTAACTCCGCCAGCGCATCGCTCACCTTTTGGTCTGGGTTGAGATAGTCAGAAAAGTTGGCCAGGATACGCCCGGCTAATGAAATGTCTCTTTTTTCTACATCGATACCTGCTGATTTGGTAAAAGCCTGAACAATAGGCAGGAATGAATAGGTTGCCAACAACGGAGCTTCGTCTGTTTTGGTATAAATGATTTTCGAATTATTGGTCATGTAATAAAAAATTATATTGTTTATACTTTAAAAGCCAATGCCGTGTATTGCGGATTGAAATCGGCTAAAGATAAAAGAAAGGTGTTAAATAACTAAATTTTTAACGTTGCCCTAACCTGCCGAAAGTGTTTGCTGCGACAGGCTTTGCCAGGCAGATTTAGCTTTGTAGCATTTTCAGCGTTTGCTCGATTCTTTTTACCGTTTCTTCCCTGCCGATGATTTCGGCTATTTCAAAAACGCCAGGGCCAAATTTTCCTCCAACCAACATAATCCGGAGCGGGAGCATTACTTCGCCCGGTTTTAATTGATTGGCAGCTGCCATTTCTTTAAAATTCCGCTCCAGTTCGTCTGAGTTCCAAACGGAAGCTAATTGATAATTGCGAATCACTTCCTGGAAAAATACAGCCTTGGCCTCATTCCATTTTGGCTGAACGGGCGCCAGGTCGACTAGCCCCGGCATTTGGAAAAAATAGTTTGCCTGCTCGTAAAAGTCGGTCAACAGCGTGCACCGGTCTTTCACAAGGTCAATCACTTTTTTCAGCGCTTCTTCATCGTTTACTTCAACATTATGCTGTGTCAGAACAGCCCTCACCAGCGGCAGCAATCTTTCCGCAGATGATCTTTTGATCCATTCGTGGTTAAACCAACGCGCTTTCTCATAATCGAACTTCGCGCCGGCGCTGTGAACACGATCGATAGAAAATTTTTCGACCATTTCTTCCAAAGAAAAAATTTCCTGCTCGGTTCCGTCATTCCATCCCAACACTGCCAGCACGTTTATAAATGCTTCGGGCAGAAATCCTTTTTCTTTAAAGCCTTCCACCAGATCGCCGGTTTTCGGATCTGTCCAGTTCATGGCAAATACGGGAAAACCATATTGCGCACCATCGCGCTTGCTTAGCTTTCCATTTGGCCCCAAAATCAACGGGAAATGAGCCCATTCCGGCATTCTGTCTAATCCAAATAAATATTTCCAAAGCAACACATGCACGGGCGCGCTCGGCAGCCACTCTTCCCCACGGAAGGCGTGTGAAATCTGCATCAAATGGTCATCGACCACTACCGCCAGGTGATAAGTAGGCATGCCATCGGCTTTCAACAATACTTTGTCATCAATCAATGAGGTGTTAACACTCACTTCACCGCGGATCATATCATTGAAACTTATAGTTTCGTTTTCCGGCATCTTGATGCGGATCACGTAAGGAGTGTCGCTATGCATCAGCTCATGAACCGTATCGCCATCGAGTGTGAGCGAATTGCGCATTTTCATGCGGATAGTGTGGTCATATTGCGGCGTCGGGTTTTCGGGCGTTTTAAATTGCTGACGCATTTGCTCGAGCTCTTCCGGCGTGTCGAACGCGTAATAGGCATGGCCCTCGGCAACCAATTGGTCGGCATAATTCCTGTACAGTTCCTTGCGCTCGCTTTGGCGATAAGGCCCCACGTCGCCACCATGTTGCACGCTCTCATCCGGCTCGAGGCCGGCCCATTTTAAGCAGTCAAAAATATAGGCTTCGGCGCCGGGCACAAACCGTGTCTGGTCGGTATCTTCGATTCTTAAAATGAAATCGCCGCCATGCTTTTTGGCAAACAAATAATTATAGAGCACAGTTCGGACACCTCCCAAATGCAATCCTCCGGTGGGAGAAGGCGCAAAACGGACTCTTACTTTTTTATCACTCATGCCGCAAATGTACATTTCAATTTTCAGGATTTAAAAGACCATTTTTGGATGGCAAAAAGAAGGAAGGCATCGCCGGTGCAGAAACAAAAAAGGCAGAGAGAAACATTGCCTGATTCTTTCCGCCTTTGAATAAGTTGATGGATAGCTTTACTGATCGAGATCTTTCAAGATAATGTCCTTCCATTTCACTTTGATGCCGCCGCCATCATGGATCTGCAAGGCAATAAAGCCGTTGGCAGCGCCTATTTTAGCATCGGAAAAATCAACCATTTCATGGCCGTTCAACCAGGAAGTGATTCGGTCGTTTTGCACTCTTATTTTCATCGTATTCCATTTGCCCACTTTTAAATGCTTTTCATCTTCGGGCTTTGGTTTGATCAGCCAACCTCTGCCATACGATTCGTAAATGCCGCCGGTATGTTTATTCAATGGCGCAACTTCAACCTGCCATCCGCTGATTTTAACGCCTTCGATGGAAGATCTGATAAAAACACCGCTATTCCCATCTGCTTCCTGCTTAAACTTCAGGTTCAGCTCAAAATTTTTATACTTTTTATCTGTGGAAAGATAGCCGTACTTTTTATCGGGGCCACTTTCACAAACCAGCTCTCCTTTTTCCACATACCATTTTTCGGTTCCGTGAACCGTCCAGCCGCTTAAATTTTTTCCATTAAAAAGCGCTACCATTTTTTGTGCGTTCAACATCTGCGTAGCGAATAAAACAAGGGCAATAGCAAAGACTTTTTTCATTTATATATTTTTTAATACAAAGATTGGGGACTAAAATACGTGATTTACCTGACACGTATTCAACTTGTGGCCGGCAAAGCGCTAACTTAAGCGCCGGCACCCTTGAGCGTTATTTTATTATTCCGGTGGGCAAGCGATTCAATAATATAAATTTTGGCGTAAGTTTACTTTAAATCAAAATGGCAATGACTAATATTTTTACTGCTGAAGGACTTGCGTCTTTTTCTGACCGCATTCATAAACTTACCGCTGATACCAAACCGCTTTGGGGCAAAATGACGGTTGACCAGATGCTCGCACACGTAAATGTTGCGTACGAAATGGTGTACGAACCGGAAAAGCATCCAAAACCCAAAGGTTTGATGAAATGGCTGTTGCGCAAGTTTGTGAAGCCCAATGTTGTGAACGAAGTGCCCTATAAACGCAATTCGCGAACGGCGCCTGTGTTCCTGATTAAAGATCGAAAAGATTTTGAAACAGAAAAAAACAGGCTGCTTGATTATCTTAATAAAACACAACAACTGGGAGCCAGCCATTTCGATGGAAAAAATTCCCACTCCTTTGGCCCGCTCACTTTTACCGAATGGAATAATTTGTTTTCAAAACATCTCGACCATCATCTTACCCAGTTTGGCGTTTAAAATTATTTGATTATGAGTTTCCGTGTTCTATTCATAGCATTGCTATTTGCACCACTCGGGCTAATGGCGCAGGAAAAGGCGGCCTATGACAAAGAGCTCGCCGACAGTTTGGGCGCTGACGCGTATGGAATGAGAATGTACCAGTTTGTGATTTTGAAGACAGGCCCGACAACGCTGCATAACAAAGATTCTGTCGGCAATATCTTTAAAGGTCATATGGATAATATCACGCGCCTGGTAAAGGAGGGAAAGCTAATTGTGGCCGGCCCCTTTGGAAAAAACGATAAAAGCTACCGGGGGTTATTTATTTTTACCGGCACCGACAGGCAGCAAACCGTTGATCTTTTAGCTACCGACCCCGCGGTGAAAACAGGCCTGCTGGCCTACGACATCTTTGACTGGTATGGCGCCGCGGCGTTACCCATGTATCTTCCTTTTAATGAAAGAGTTACAAAAACCAGTTTTTAGTACGCTGATAAACATAGCTGAAAGCCGAAGCGCTATTGATTTTCGTTCAATTCTAAAATAAACAAAGCCTTGGATTTTCTGTTATTGATACACCGAAAACGAAGGACTGACAATGGCTTCTCTTTTTTGTTTTCGTAGCCAATCAAATTGTTTTTATGATTCAGACTTATGTTTTAATCGCCATCGCTGTTGCCTTTAGTGTAATGATGCTGGTGCTCATAGGGCAGAAATTAAAACTGGCCTATCCTATATTCCTTGTAATTGCGGGGTTGATCATCAGTTTCATTCCCGGCATGCCGGCTTTTCAAATCCATCCCGATATCGTTTTTTTGATTTTTCTGCCACCCATTCTTTTTGAAGCCGCGTGGTTTACTTCCTGGAAAGATTTCTGGAAGAACCGGAAACAGATCTCCTCGATGGCTTTCGGGCTGGTTTTTTTGACATCGCTCGTGGTGGCTTATGTATCTTCTTCCATCATACCCGGTTTGACATTGGCGATGGGATTTTTATTGGGCGGCGTCAACTCCCCTCCCGATGCGGTAGCCGCCACTTCGATTTTAAAACATTTAAAGATTCCTCAAAAAACCACCACCGTTTTAGAAGGGGAAAGCCTGCTGAATGACGCATCGAGTTTGATTGTTTTTAAATTTGCGCTGGCCGCCGTGATGACAGGCCAATTTGTTTTTAAAGAAGCTGTCGGCGATTTCTTTGTAATGGCGCTGATGGGTATTGCAATCGGACTGGCGATCGGTTATCTCTTTTCGGCGCTGCTTCGCATCATTCCTTCTAATTCAAACATCGACACGATAATTACTCTCATTGTGCCTTATGTGATGTACATCACAGCGGAGCACTTTCATTATTCGGGAGTTTTATCCGTGGTAGCCGGCGGCCTGATGATGTCTTACCACTCTCATTGTTTTTTAAGCCACACAGCCCGGATTCAGGCGGGATCGGTATGGAGTACGCTGATTTTCGCGATCAACGCTTTTGTTTTTATTTTGATTGGATTGGAACTGCCGATCATCGTCGCTAATATGAAAGGATATTCGATCGCCGAAGGCATAAAGTATGCCGTTGTTATCGGTGGCGCCATGATCGCCATCCGGCTTATTTACAGTTACGCACTGGCTTATTTGCCGCGAATTTGTTTTAAGAAAATTCGGCTATCCAAACCCAAACCCAACTGGAAAGAGCCGTTCATCATCAGCTTTGCCGCGATGCGAGGCGTGGTGTCGCTGGCTGCCGCACTATCGATTCCGCTCGATATGCCACACCGGAACATTATCTTATTTGTAACTTTTGTAATTATATTAATTACGCTCGTGGGCCAGGGATTATTGCTTCCATCTATTTTGAAATGGCTGAAGATAGAAGATACAGAAGAGCGCATTCCTCATGAAAAGCAGGAGGCCATCATACAGCAAAAACTAAAAAATGTAGCCCTTGAAAAGATCAACAATGATTATAGGGAAGATTTGACGGCCAATAGCCTGGTGCGCCATCAAAAAACGAAATTGGAAAATGAGCTGGAATTGTTGAATGATAAATTTAGTTGTATTGACCACTCCACGCATTTTCATGTAGCAGCTGCGCGCAACCGCGAAGTCGTGCGCGACATTATCAAACTACAAAGGCAGGAACTGCATAAAATCCGAAAGGAAAAAAAATTCGACGATGTGGTATTGCGCAATCTCGAAATGCAACTGGATTTTGATGAGACGAAGATCACCGGCTTTCAACATTAACGGAAACGCCAACATCATTCGGTACACGGCAAAGGCATACAGGCCAGCGCTTATTATTTCCAGATCCTTTTTCTTAAACGCTTACCGGCCTGGTTGATGGCGCCAAATTGTTCGCTGATCGTTTCGATTAATTTACCGTCTGCCTGTTGAATATCCGCCATGTTGATACTTGTATCCAACTGTTCGGGGTAAAGAATAATGTAGCTGTGCTTTGTAAAATATTTAGCAAGGTAATAAGGCAGGCGATTGAGTTGCTCGATGTAGGAATTGTATCCTTTTCGGGAAGAAACAATGATGAACAAATCGTTGGGAGCAAGTTCGCGCGAGAATATGAGGAAGTCGTCCCATAGTTCAAATTTGTTGTAGGCAATAGGCACGATATCTTTGTGCCGTTGCGACACGATTTCCGCAGCCGACAGCGTTGACTCATGTCCATAGAAACTGATCTTCATCCCCGCCTCCTTTGCCACGTCCCCGAGCTTATGTACCCAATGTGTAAAACCCGGCTCTGTCTCGGCGTTGGGGGGCATCGCCACGATCATCCTTTTGAGGGTGTTGAAGGGCTGCGCGGGCTTATAAATATAAATCGTTTCATAAATTTTACGCACGATATTTTCCGTCACATCGCCAAAGAAAATTTTCTCATCAGCTCCTTTATGCAAACCGATAACGATATCTGATATTTGCTGCTCTTTAATGGTAAATACAATGCCGTTGCTGATACTCATGTCGTGACGCACCAAAGGAAGAATCTTATTTTCCGCCGCTTCGGCATGGGCGACCGCTTTATCCAGGATCTTTTTGCTTCTGGCGGCTGCATTTTTTTCCTCGCTGTCCTCATCAATAATGTGCAACGCATATAGCGGAACATCACTTTTTTTCCTTTTTAACATTACGCCAAAATCGACGAGGTCGGTTGTAATATCGAGGTGAGCTACGGATACGAGTATTTTCTCAGGTGTTTCTGCTGCTGCGCGGCCGGGGTCTTCTTCTTCCTGCATGATGGCAAGGGTTTTCGACGCCTTCTCCGTCACGAATGATGCTAAACCACAACTTACCAGAATCAACAATACAGTCGCATTTAATACATCTTCAGTAATCAGCCTGATCGGTTCGCCCGTGGTGGTTTCGCCTACGATGATGTTGTAGCCCACGGTGACAATTGCCAAAGTAGCCGCGGCATGAGAAGAGCTTAAACCGTGAAGCAGCCTGCCTTCCCAATAACTAAACTTAAAAATTTTCTCCGTCACCCAGGCGGCGAAGAATTTTGCAAAAACGGCGACGCCGATGATGATGCCCACAACGCGCAAGGTTTCCCAGCTTTTAAACAAAACCGTCGCGTTTACAAGCATGCCTGCGCCAATCAAAAAGAAAGGAATAAAAATAGCATTCCCCACAAAGTTGATCCTGTTTAGCAGCGCGGAGGAGTGAGGTATAAACCGATTGAGCACCAATCCGGAAAAAAACGCCCCGATGATTGCTTCCAGGCCGGCCAGTTCGGCTAAGAAAGAAGCGAGAAAAACCATGCCCAATACAAAAATATATTGCGACACGCTATCATCAAAACGCTTAAAAAACCATCGCACGATAAACGGAAAAACGAAAAAAACAATGGCTACAAAAACTATCGATGACAGACCTAATTGAATCCACATCCCTGAGCCCACAGGCCCTTTGGTCATTCCTTTAACAGCCGCTAACAACAGAAGCGCAAGTGTATCGGTCACCATCGTTCCGCCAATCGCCATTGCTACGGCCCGGTTGGAGGTGACGCCATATTTGCTCGCGATCGGGTAAGCCACCAGCGTATGGGTAGAAAGCATGCCTCCCAAAAGCAGCGAAGGCACAATGCTAAACCCTAAGAAATAATAGGCGGCCAGGGCGCCCAGCGAAAACGGTACGCTAAAAGTGATCAGCCCAAATACCAAAATCTTTTTCCAGTTCTTTTTAAATTCGGCAAGGTCGATTTCCAGCCCGGCCAGAAACATGATGTACAACAACCCTACAGTTCCAAACAAAACAATACTGGCATCACGGTTCAACAGGTGCACGCCATAAGGTCCCACTATGACGCCCGCAATGATGAGCCCGATGATATGCGGCACTTTTATTTTGGTAAATGCGATGGGCGCAAACAGTATAATAAAAAGAACTAACGCAAAAATAATAACCGGGTTGGTTAATGGCAGTGTTAGATCGAGAGATGATAGTAATGCTATCATAGAATTATTTTAAACCTAAAAAAGTTTTTATAGTTTTCCGGCGGTAATGGAGTAAGTTGTTTTGCAATCAGGCAGTTTTATTTCCCGGATGCCGTCCATTTTCCCTTCATCAAGGATGCGGAGCGTAACCTCCATAAGCGTTGCGCTGTGAGAGTTTTGGTCTACCAATTGCAACCCGCTTCTCGTGTACGAGCCATTATAAATACGGGAGAGGTTTTTGCCGGCATAGGCTTTCACCACAATGGCGTTGTTCTCTGTAGTGAAAACCCACTGCTCGGATTTCACATCGCCGATAGCAGAGCCTTCGCAGGAGGTTTCCACACATTGCATTTGCACCTGCCATTTTCCTTCTACAGAAGGGCCGTGAATGACTACGGAGTCTATTTCCCGCTTGGTGCTATCGAGGCGGCGTTCCCGCTCTTCCAAAGCCAGTTCGCGCTGAGTTAGCTGCTGTTCCCATAGCAACAAATCCTGCTGCTTGGTGTTGAGCGCTGTTTCCTTTTCCTTCATTACTTTCTCCCGCTGACTAACGCCGCAGGAAGCGAATAACAATGGGAAAAAGAACAACAAGGGAAATAGTTTCATTCGTAAAGATTTAATAATCATTATAAAATTCGCTGCTTGCTTGTTTTAGTACAAACAGGGAATTGTTTCTATTTAATTTAAAGATAAACTGTTCGCAACAATTTTTAGAACAATTCGTTCTGTATGTTGGAAAACACCGCACGAGTTGAAATCAGTTTCTAATCTGTAAGATGATACGAAAAAAAACTGGCACGAACAAATGAGGAACTCTTTTAATAATGTGGTAACTTTGCCATTTCCACCTTCCCTGATATTCAGTGTAAATGGCGGCTCTAAACAGATCAGGCGACGGAGCATTAATAAAAAAAGGTGAAAGATGAACAGTACATTTTCCGCAGACAGCATTAAGATCAGCGACGCGGCCAAGGCCCGGATCGAACAAATTTTGACCGAGAAAAATGACGCGGCGGCGGCAACTCATTTTGTGCGCGTGAGCGTGGTAAGCGGCGGATGCTCGGGCCTGAGCTATAAGCTTGATTTTGATAGCGAAGAAAAGCCGAAAGACCAGATTTTTGAAGACAATGGCGTAAAAATAGTTACCGATATGAAAAGCCTGCTTTACCTTCTTGGCACCACACTCGATTTCTCAGACGGGTTGAGCGGAAAGGGTTTCTTTTTTAACAATCCCAATGCAGCGCGCACCTGCGCCTGCGGAGAAAGTTTTGCGGTTTAGCCGTGCCATCATTTTATTTATACTTTTAAAGTTTCAATGACACCTGATCAAATTTCCTATCTCGTTTTTGGTATTGTACTTATCATCGCGCTTGTTTTCGACATGGGCCTGTTCAGTAAAAAGAATACAGCCATTACTATAAAAACAGCGCTTTGGCAATCTGTTTTTTGGGTGGCGCTCGGTTTGGGCTTTTTTGTGTTCCTGCTATTTGAAGAAAATCAAACGGTTGCCCTGGAATATCTCAGCGCCTATTTGATGGAGAAAAGCCTCAGCATCGATAATATTTTTGTATTTATATTAATATTTAATGCATTTAGAGTAAAAGAAATTTATTATGGCCGCTCCATTCTGCTGGGTGTGTTGATGGCCATTGTCTTCCGGGTTATTTTTATCACAGTGGGTGTGGAACTGGTAAACCGCTTTGAATGGGTGTTGTATATTTTCGGCGTATTCCTCGTTTACACCGGCATCAAAATGTTCACCGCCAGCGACGACGAAGAGTTTGATCCCAAAGCCCACCCCGTGTATAAATGGATGAAACGTGTATTGCCCTTAGTGCCACACGACGGCGGCGGTAAGTATATTATAAAGGAAAATGGCAAGCGATATTACACGATGCTTTTTGTCGTAGTCATCATGCTTTCGGTGATTGACCTTGTGTTCGCCGTTGATTCCATTCCGGCCGTGATGGGCATTTCAAAAAATAATATGGTCATTTACACGTCCAACATCTTTGCTGTGTTGGGGCTCCGCTCTCTTTTCTTCCTGCTGAGAGGCGCGGTGAATAAGTTTGATTATCTGCAACAGGGCGTGGCTATTGTATTGATTTTTATCGGCGTGAAAATGTTGGCCGAACATTGGATATCTCAATGGATCGGAAAAACAGAACAGGTCATTCTTTCATTGGGAGTGATTGTATTATGTATTGTGGGCAGCATCATTTATTCAAAATATCACGATAAAAAAAAGCCATTGCCTGACCCAACCGCAGCCAACTCTTCAGAAGCATAAGTCTTATGTACACGCTAAAGCATATAGCCGCGCTGCTTCACCTTTCAAATGAAAAGCTGCCCGATGATGTTGTCATCAAAACATTATTAACGGACAGCCGCAAACTTTTACATCCGGCATCTTCCTTATTTTTTGCTTTATCAGGCCCTCGAAGAAATGGGCACCTGTTTATCGCAGAGCTTTATAAAAGTGGATTAAGACATTTTGTGGTTTCGGAAGAAATAGATGAACAGCTTTTTCCGGATGCTGTATTTCTGAAAGTTAAAGATGTCCTCGCGGCACTACAACAATTGGCTGCCGCTCATCGTTCCCAATTTCATATTGATATTATTGGTATTACCGGGAGCAATGGTAAAACAACCGTTAAAGAATGGCTTTACGAGCTACTGCGGCCGGATGAAAACATTGCAAGAAGCCCCAAAAGCTACAACTCCCAAATTGGCGTACCGCTGAGTGTTTGGGAGCTTGAGCCGGCTCATTCTCTCGCCATATTTGAAGCGGGCATCAGCCTGCCCGGCGAAATGCAATGGCTGGAGGCTATTATTCAACCTACCATCGGCATACTCACCAATATCGGCGCCGCTCACGCCGAAGGATTTAATAGCGATCGCGAAAAGCTACAGGAAAAACTAAGTTTATTTCGCAGGTCGGAAGTTTTAATCGCGCATGTTGATGATCCGCTGATAAAGGAAGCAGTCGGCCAACTTCCGATCAAAACTTTTTTATGGGGACACGATGAAGCATGCGCTTTGCAAATTGTCAGCACAGAACGCCAATCGGATTTTACGATGGTCAATTTTGTATATCAAAATAAACGCCACTCGCTAAAAATTCCGTTTATAGATCAGGGTTCTGTTGAAAACGTGATGAGTTGCTGCGCCGCTGCGCTTTACCGGAAAATGGAAGTGGCAACCCTTGCCCATCGCGTGCTGAGCCTGCAGCCGGTGGACATGAGGCTTGTTTTTAAAAAAGGCATCAATAACTGTATTGTTATCAATGACAGTTACAATGCCGACACCGACTCCCTATCTATTGCACTTCATTTTCTTCAGCAACAGGCCAGGAATACGAAAAAAACCGTCATCATTTCCGATTTCTTACAATCGGGCGATGCGGGCGAAAAGCTTTATCAGAATATTCTGGATCAACTCCAAAAACATAAGATCTCACAGCTGATTGGCATTGGCCCGCAAATGTCAGCGTTCATGCCCGGTTTGTTACAATCTGGCCATAGCCCGGTTAAAGCGAGCTTCTATCTTACCACCTCCGCCTTTATGGAGCATTTCCATTCATTCGATTTTAAAGATGAAGCCATATTAATCAAAGGCGCGCGGCCCTTCAGGTTTGAAAACATTGCCGCATTGCTCGAGCAAAAAGTGCATCAAACAGTTTTGGAGATCAACCTCAACGCCATAGCCGCCAACTTTAAAAGCTTTCAGCAAATGCTGCAGCCTGCTACCAGAATAATGGTAATGGTAAAAGCTTTTGCTTATGGAAGCGGCGGCACCGAAGTAGCGTCATTGCTGCAATACCACAAAGCCGACTATTTAGGAGTTGCCTATGCGGACGAGGGTGTTGAAATCCGTAAAGCCGGCGTGTCTACGCCGATTATGGTGCTTAATCCGGAAGCAAGCGCCTTTGAAGCCATTACAGAGTTTCTTTTGGAGCCCGACCTTTTTTCCTTCGAACAATTGCAGGCTTTTGAAGACCATGTCAGGAAGGCCGGGCTGAAGGATTATCCTGTTCATATAGAAATCGAAACGGGCATGAACCGGCTTGGGTTTGACCCTGCCGATATGGAACTTTTAGCACAAAAATTGAAAAACAATACCTGGCTTCGGGTCCAATCGGTTTTTTCCCACCTGGCAGCCAGCGAAGATGAAGTGGAGGATGCCTTTACGCTCAACCAGCATCAAATGCTTGTAAAGGCTGCTGATCAGTTAGCGGCAGCGCTTGATTATCATTTTTTGAGGCATATTGCCAATTCTTCAGCCATTGCCAGGTTTCCCGCTTTGCAGATGGATATGGTGCGGCTCGGAATTGGACTTTATGGAATTGGTAGCGGCGACATTGCCGGGCGCCTGCAACCTGCCTTGCGGCTTAAATCGACTATTGCACAGTTAAAGCAAGTAAAAAAAGGAGCAACTGTAAGTTACAACCGCCGCGGCGTAGCCCAGCGCGATTCGCTCATCGCAACGGTAAGAATTGGCTATGCTGACGGATATTCAAGGCGGCTTGGCAACGGCATCGGCTATATGCTGGTGAAGGGACAAAAGGCGCCGGTGATCGGAACGGTTTGTATGGATATGGTGATGATCGACGTAACGGCCATTGAGGATGTGCATACAGGCGACGAAGTTGTCGTTTTCGGCGATGGACTTCCGCTCACTGAGCTGGCAAAAAGTATCGATACCATTCCTTATGAAGTAATGACGGGCATTTCTCAACGGGTGAAGCGTGTTTATTGGAGCGAATAGCCTGCGGATCTATTCAAAAATTTAAGTTGAAAATTAAAAATTAAAAATCATCTTTGTAACCTTATGAAGGCAGGGAAGTTAAGTACAACGATTTTAATTATTTTGTTGGTTCTGATTGTAGATCAGGTTATTAAAATCTATATCAAAACGCATTATCCTATAGGCGAAGTAACGCGCATTTTTGGCTGGGATTGGGCGCGCATTCATTTTATAGAAAACAGTGGTATGGCCTGGGGCTGGAAATTTGGGAACGAAGGAGGTAAAGTGGCGCTCACCTTATTCCGGCTTGTTGCCGTTTTATTTGGAAGCTGGCTGATTGTGAAATTCGCCAGGGAAAAATACTCGCGCGGATTTATGGTTTGCGTAGCGCTTATTTATGCCGGCGCCTTGGGCAACCTGATCGATTCGATGTTTTATGGGATGATATTCGATAAGGGCCTTCACTTCGATGCTACAGTGGGCGACTATGTGGGTTATAGTGGGATTGCTTCTTTGAAGGGCGAAGGTTATTCCTCTTTTCTTCATGGAAGCGTGGTGGATATGCTTTATTTCCCGATGGTCAACACCACTTATCCTTCCTGGGTGCCCTGGCTGGGAGGTGAACCATTCGAATTTTTCGGGCCCATTTTCAATATCGCCGACATGGCTATTTCCACCGGCGTTATCACTTTATTGGTTTTTCAGAAAAGATTTTACAGAAGGGCTGAAACGCCGCTGGTTTCAGAAACGGTTCCGGGCACGGAAGGGTAAAAAAAATCCGCTGAAAAAAATCAGCGGACCAAGGTGTTTTTCGGGAATATCTTAATTCATAGTCTGTATAAAGTTAGAGAAAAAATAAAATTTCAGCATCACTAATTTGAGTGATGCTTTTTTATGACCTTTTGATTTATTTCCACTATTTATAAGACGGATCGTTTTTCCGGAAGCGATTAAAAACGGCTTCACTTGTCGGCCCGTCGATTTTTGAAGATTTTTTCAAGACGTTGAGGAGATGGCTGATCTCGTCTTCCGCAGCCGGACAGCCCGCATTCTTTCCATCGGACATGGTAGCATCGCCCAGCCGCTTCCCGTCTGCATCATACACAATCCAAAAAGGTATGCCCGAGCCTTCGGGCGCATATTTTTTAAAGAGCGCTTCCGCTCCCGGGTTTTCGAGATGTTTTTTCTCTTTCGACTCCAGGATCGTTAAGTGTTCTATCACATAATTTTCATTGAAGAAGCGTTTACACGCGCTGTCGCTCATCGAAAGATCCATTTTACGACACCAGCCGCACCAGGAAGCATGAAAAATGAGGAATACGTTTTTCTTTTCTGCTTTCGCCTTACTGAACGCTTTTTGAAGCACCTCGTCAGCGGCGGGAGGTGATTGCTGGCTAAATGCGCAGAAACTTATAAAACTGAAGAATATAACCAGTTGCAAATGTTTTATCATATACTTTTGTTTTGAAGAATAAAATGGACAGACGACGCAGTGCGCAACGCCTTACTTCAGAATTGTAAAATTAACTATAGTTGCGCTGTTGCTGGTTACAAAAAAATCATAAGCGATGACCAAACTTTCAGTAAATATTAATAAAATAGCCACACTTCGGAATTCGAGAGGCGGCAACAATCCCGATCTTTTGAAGATGGCGAAAGATGCGGAACGCTTTGGAGCAGACGGTATTACAGTGCACCCGCGGCCCGATGAACGCCATATCAGGTATGCTGATGTGCGCGGCCTGAAACCGTTGTTGACAACCGAGTTTAACATAGAGGGCAATTGCCGCGAACAGAAATTTATCGATCTGATGCTGGAAGTCCGGCCTGATCAGGTTACGCTGGTACCCGACGCATTGGGACAGCTTACCAGCGATCATGGCTGGGACACCATTGCGCACAAAGCCTATCTTAGTGAAACGATCGGCATTTTCAAAAATGCGGGAATAAGGGTTTCCATTTTCGTGGATCCGGATGAAAAGATGGTAGAAGGCGCTGCCGACACGGGTACCGATCGCATCGAACTTTATACGGAGCAGTATGCGCGCCAATATGCCGGCAACAGGGAGGAGGCTATAGCGCCGTATGTAAAGGCCGCGGAAAGGGCGCGGAAACTGGGACTCGGCCTAAATGCAGGCCACGACCTGGATCTTCAAAACCTTCAATATTTCGCGACGCAAATTTCCTGGCTCGATGAAGTAAGCATTGGGCACGCACTTATCTGCGATGCGCTCTATCTTGGATTTGAAAACACTATTCAGCTATATAAAAGGCTGCTGCCGCAATAAACTCTTGCCTAAATAGAAGCCGATCCCAAAACGCCATCCAACTTTTTGCATGATTGCGACGTCGTTTATATTGAATTAAAACCATGAAGTACTTTATTTCTTCCATATTGATCTTTCTCTTTTCTACGGCTTTGCAAGCGCAGAAAGTTGAAAGTATCCATTTCCATCTTTATACAGACAGCCTGAAGAAAGGCACGCACAATTACATCAATGTGGACGGTAAACTAAGCGGAGACAATTGGATGCCTCTAACTGCCAAAGAGCTGGAGTTCAGTTCGGATTATGGCAAATTTGACGGTAACGATTTGATCCTGCCTGATGAGCCGGCGGTGAAAAAAGTGACCGTTAAAGCCACCTTGAAAACCGACAAAAAACAAAGCAAACAGATTACGATCTGGATCAAGCAAACACCCGACCCTCCCCTGCCAAAGGAAAGCAGTTTCCCAGGAAAAAGGACGAGATAAGCTGGCCATATTCTTTTAAGCCTGCGCGGTCGGCCCTCCAAAATTCACGGGGATTTGCATTTCGTCGAGGTCTTTAATGACGCCCTGCGCTGCTTCAAATTTTTCTATATTATCAACTAAGGCCTTCATGAAGCGCTTTGCATGTTGCGGAGTAAAAATAATGCGCGACTTCACGCGGCTTTTCGGCGTACCCGGCATGACATTTACAAAATCGATAACAAACTCGGCGTGGGAGTGGGTGATAATAGCCAGATTAGCATAAGCGCCTTCGGCAATCTCTTCCGATATTTCTATATTCAGCTGATTAGGCTCCTGTTGGTTTTGCATTCAAAAAATTTTGGGGTGAAGATAAAGAAAAAGGAGCCAACCTTAGCGTGGCTAAATTGGCTCCTTTCCCCTTTTATGATTTCAGTAATTATTCCTGAATCAAAGTATTGTAGTCAAATTCCCGGTTGGGGATCGTCCAAGTCCATTTGTTAACATCTTCCGGCTTAATCGGCGCTGGCGCCAACGCAGAAGGGAAACTTCCACCATTATCCGTATTAACACGAGTTAGCGTCACACCCCACCTTTTTAAGTCAAACCAGTCAAATCCCTCTCCCCACAGTTCGATGGAGCGATAAAATTTAATTTCTCATTTGAATTGAATTTATGTATGCGACAACCTCGCTCTCACGCTTAAAATCGACTTTGCCCGCTGACAAACTATTCTCCACATTGGAAATACCACTTAGTGCATTAAGGATACTTTTCTTATTTAAACGTACCCTAATTATAGAATTATTGGTTAAATTGTAAAAATAGTAGATTGGTTTAGCGACAAATACCCTTTGATCAGGCAACCCCATCTTTTTTAATGTCTCAACTTTTTTTTGAGGGTATTTTAAAAATTGAAAATTTTCTCGATATGCTAATATTTGATAAATGGTTTCATTGTCTTGACCGTCAATAGCTGGATAACCTGTTTTAAAAATAATATTTTTCTTACCCACATCCATGGTATATGCTAAAGAATCCACATTCGTCAAAGCCATAAGTTGACTTTCGTTTTGAAGCAAAATTTCGTTGCTGAAAGCGTTGAACCTAACCCATACATTCTCAAATCGAACACCATTTTTTGTTTTCAAAAATGCTCGATGATATTCATCAGTTAAAAAAGGACTGCCCTCCACCCCCTCAAAAGCCGATACATCAATGGCACGCCAAGTAAGATTCATATCCATGTTTCTACCTCCGACAAGAGGAGCGCCGGTAGCCACTCTGGGAGTATAATTATTTTGTGCATATGCACTCCCAAACGATACAAGAATGAACACAATTGTTTTCAGCGTTTTCATATTCAAATTTTGTTAGTAAGGTACAACTTAATCGCAAAAAAGCGGAGAAATTAAAAACTCTCCGCTTATGCAGTTGCTAAATGAATACGCTTCTTGTTTCTATCTAGGTCCAGTATATGTAAGCGTTTCTTCAAACGTACGTCCGCCATTTCCCTGCTTCCAGTAAACTGTAAGTGTCTTTGTAGCAGGGTCGTATTTACTTCTAGGATCTTGAGGAGTTTGAACCCCAAGACTTGGGCATTCTACCGTTACAGCATTAGTAGCAGGGTCAATGTTATAATAGACCTCGTTGGAATAATACGCCAAAAGACCTGGCTTTAGTAAAAGACGATTGGCTCCAGCTGTATGCAATTCCGCAGATGTATTGGAATTTGGCCTTAGGGAAGTATTTGCTGAACTTACATACTGATATTTACCATCGTATTTGTTCTTTGTTCCAAATACCATAACAATCTGATTCCTTATGGAGTTAAGAGTAACTTCTGGTGTTACACTTTTTATCCTTACAGGAAAAGCGTATTCACCTCCTAGAAAGTCGGATGGTGTAACATTGATTTGAAAGTATCCATATCTTTCGCCTCTAGGAATAACAACCGTCATGCCATTTACGAGACTGTACATATCAGAGTCAGGGATCACGAAGCCAGCTTCATCATGATCTTCGTTGTAGGCATCCAATAGCGACTGGTCATACTCCAACTCGATAGTAACGTCCTGAGGTGCTGGATTCTCATTCGCATATGCAAATTTTATTAAGTCAATTGTTTTCGTGCCATCTTCATTATCTATGAATCGGCTTCCTTCCGGCCCTGCAGGTATATCGATTATAGCAGTTTTACCAATTCCCTCATCACCATACAATAATTCATCCGTGATTTTGGGATCCTTCAAACAAGAGACCAACGAGACACCTATTGCAAAGAAGCACAAAAGGCTATTTATTTTTTTCATATTTAATTTCTTTAAGATTTCAGAATTAGTTAACATCCCAAAATATACGGCTCGATTGAGGGTCTATCGTACCTTCGGCCGAGACTGAGTTTTGATTAAAGCTGAACTCACTCTGCGGATACTGTAGGCGCAAGGGAATGATGTTATTACCACGGCTGGGGTGTAGCGAAAGTGGCAAATCAGTCGGAACACCAATTCTTCTGTAATCAACCCAGGCTTCAAAATTATTAACCCCTGTTAATGCCAAATACTTCTGCATTCCTATTGTTATAATTTGTTCGGCAGCTGTGGCTGGCCACTCTACAATATCCACGCCTGTTTGGTCCAAATATGTGGTTGCCTGCGCCGCAGTAAGCCCAAGCCAGGTAAACGACTCTGTTACAGCGTCCCTGAAGGAAAGTTCGGCATTGCCAGTTAACCAGCCGCGAGCAATTGCCTCAGATTGCAAAAACTTACTTTCAACAGATGTGAAAAACCATTGAGCTTGGTCCGGACCCTTTGCCAATGCAGGACCCGCTACGTCGGCAGATGCACTAGCACTTGGCGCGTTTGAGATTACCTCCCCATAGTTGAAGCCTGTATAATTTGTACCAGATCTTCCGTTTGGTGAGAAGAATCGCTCTAGTCGGGCCTGGTCTCCATTATTCTGAAACTTACCTTTAACATAGTTATTTAAACGATTGAAATTGTCTGCAACACTTCCATCATACAAATCTTTAAAACTATTCCAAAACGGATTCTGCTTGTTCAAATCCTTTGTATAACCCGGTTGCACATAAGCGGTAACTTTCAAGAATCCTTCGTTAGTTATTTTTGCCATTTGACCGGCTGCGTCAAAACCCGTCACATTTACCAACCTCAATGCTAATTTTAACCTCTGGGTATTTACAAATTCTATCCAATTCGTGACATCTCCACCAAACATAATATCAAACTGCTCGTTTTCGGAAGAAATTTCGGTTACACCTTGAAACAGACTCAAGGCTTCGTCTAACTGAACAAATAAATCATTATAAATATCTTGACCCTTATCATACTTCGGAAACATTTGATTATTTAAATCGAACGCCTCTGTATACGGTACGTTATTATACTGGTCCACTAAATACATAAATCCGACGGTTTTAAGCACCTTTGCTGCAGCCGTATAAAAATCTTCGCCTAGTTCGGTAGCCTTTGCTTCCATTACATCAAGATCATTTAAAATATCAAACCAAGTGGACCACTCATTCGATTCATAAGTACTTGTGATTCGATATGCTTCTTCATCTGGGTTTGGACCGTAAGTTCCCGAGCGCGCCCAATATCCCATCCAACGCCCGGTAGCGGCGTAAGAGATAGCCATTTGGGATCCCATTCTATGAAGACTTGATGATAAAATCAAATTGGGTGTGATAGATTCATCAGTAGGATCATTTGGGTTTTTGTTCACATCCAGGAACTTTTTACACCCAGCAAATCCACTAGCCATTACGGCGAGTAATATTATATAAACTACTTTTTTCATTTATTTAGTTTTATCTTACGAATTAAAATTCTTAGAATGTCAAGGTTAAATTCGCGCCCAAAGTCCTCACGGGTGGATTAATTTGGGATGTACCTACACCACCTGTATTAGCGGTAGTGAAGTTAAAATCAGGGTCAGAATAGACGTTCGTCTTCGGTAGCCACAAAATTAAGTTCCGACCTGTCAATGAGAAATTAGCACCTTTGATGAATGTTTCGCCAATTAACTGTTGGACGGGAATAGTGTAGCTGATAGAAGCTTCTCGAAACCTCCAAGATGCAGCACTAGTTAAAAAGTTTGAAGCAACATCCCTGTATTCTCCGGTATAAAAATCGTTGACGTCATTAACTGCAATATTTGTATTCGGAATATAAGATCCGGGTGAATTAGGATCCTCATACACAGAATTAGGAAATACAAACGCATCACGATTGTTTCTAGCGGTATAAATAGAAGTACCAGTCCATGCCATAGCCGGCGCAATGCCATGGTAAGCATAATGCCCAGCCCGATACTCAAATAAAGCTGTCAAATTAAACCCTTTCCAATGAACAGATGGGGTAAGGCCGACGATCCAAAGCGGCTGAGTACGACCATAAGTGCTCATAATCGGATTAGGACTTGGGCGGCCGGTTTCAGCATCAATTATAACACGCCCCCGGTCATCTCTCAGCCAATCAACTGCTTTCCAAACAAATGCAGGCATATCTTTTACTACATAGTTCATAGCGAAATCTGTGAACCCGCCAATCCCCACTTCATTTAAATTCTCAGCAACGTGTGTAACTTTATTATCAATATAAGTCGCGTTTGCTCTAAACTCTACACCACCATTTCGAAACTTTACCACGGGTGTTAATCTTAGATCTAGCTCCACTCCTTTATTGGTAAAAGAGGCTGCATTGGTATATAGCGAACTATACCCTGTTGATGTAGACAATTGAATCGGAATGATCTGGTCATCATTCTGTTGAACAAAGTAGGTGGCTTCTATATTAATTCTATTTTTATGAAAGCCGGCTTCTACTCCAAATTCAGCACTTGATAAAAACTCGGGTTTTAAATTAACAGTGTAAGCCCTGTTGTTTGCGGAATATCCGGGGATGGAGCCAAAAGGAAACCCTGTTGGTTGTGTAAAAGTTGAAGCTAATTGATATGGCGCTATATCAGCACTACCTACTTGGTTCCACGCGGCTCTAAATTTCAAAAAAGAAAGTAGATCATTCTTTAAACCATTTATTGCATCAGTCGCCATAAAAGCCGCGCTTACTCCTGGGTAAAAATAAGAATTGTTTCCGTCTGCCAACATTGACACCCACTCGTTACGCCCTGTAAATTCTATGTTTGCCCATCCCTTATAGCCTAACCCTGCGCTAGCGTACATAGCTACCAAGCGCGTTTGCTCTAAAGGTGACGCACCTACCAGCTCACCTGTTCTATGCGCAACATTATAAAGCTCTGGAATTATTAAATTAGTAGCACCGACGTTTACGCCACGAGACTCTGTTGATCTAATATAATTACCGGCGACAGCCGTAAACTTAAAATTATCACCAAAGTCTTTATTCACACTTCCAAAAATTTCAGAAGAAAGACGCATACTCGAATTAGAGTACTCCCTGCTCATTGCTGGAATTGCGGCAAGTCCTCTGCTAATACCAAATGCGTTTACAGTTTCGCCTTTAGAAATCCTTGAGTAAACATCAGATCTGGAATTGATAGCAGCTCTGTAGGTAAAGCTTAACCAATCCGTTGCCTTAAGCGTTAACTCCAGATTGCCCAAAAATTCCTGTTTGCGGCCTTTTTGACGCCAGTTATCTAATGCAAAATAGGGGTTCAAGCCGTAGTGGTTAAAATAATTATTATATTGAGCCCAAGGGTTATTTTCAAAATCCTTGTAAGATGTCAAAGGAATGTGAGCAGGCGTGTTAAAAATCAGGTTCATTAAACCATTATTTAATCCAACATTTTGTGACGCATGATAATCGCCCATGGCATCATCATCAAAAATATCATAATTGGATTGGATATAATTCATATTTGCTTGAATCTTAACTCGGCCAAACTCTTTCCCCGTGTTTACACGAATACCAGTTCTTCGATTTACATCATCCGGAACAATGCCTTTGATATTGGCATCAGACAAGCTTACAAAAAAGTCATTGGTTGCGAAGGAAAGATCGTTCTGAAGTGTTAATCCTTGATTGAAAAACTCTTTACGAGAATCATTTGGAGTATAGGGTACCATTTGAGTACTTCCGTCGGGAAGCGGATCTCCAATCATTACCATTGAGCCATCAAAAGCAGGCCCCCATTGCCAGTTTTCGTAAGGAATGTAATCTCCATACCCCCCACTACCGAATGTTGTTTGAAATTTAGGATAAAACGAAATATCAGTAAGTTGCGCGCTGCTGCTAAATGTAACAACCGGTCGGCTCGAGGACTTTTTCGTTGTAACTATTATTACACCATTTCTTGCGTCTGCACCATAAATGGCGGCCGACGAAGATCCTTTTAAGACGTTAATGTTATCTATGTCATTCGGGTTCAGGGATGATAAGTAGCTAATAGGCACAGGAACTCCGTCTAGTAATAACATGGGATTATTGCTGCCTAACAGAGATCTGATTCCTCGAAGATTTATCTTAACTTCTTCGAAAACTCCACTATTGATGGTTGTAATATTTAGGCCGGAAACTTTACCCTGTAAACCATTAGCTACATTTACAGCTTTTCCCTGAGTCAGCGTTTTATCATCAATTTTTGTGGTCGCATATCCCAACGACTTCGGCGGGCGCTGAATACCCAAAGCTGTCACTACGACTTCTTCAATCAACTCTCCTTGCCCCTTCCTTAAAACGGCATTAGCCACGCCATTTCGAACCGAAACTTCCTGAGTATCGAAGCCGGTTGCAGAGAAGATTAAGACTGCACCCTCATTTGCGGCAATTGTAAACTTACCATCCGCATCGGCTGAAACTCCTATTGATGTGCCCTTTACCGTAATGGATGCAAAGGGCACGGGATTGGCTTCCTCATCCACAACTGTTCCAGTCACAGTTCTTGTTTGCGAGAAAGCCAAAAACGAAAATCCCATAAACATTGCCAGAAGCAATAGAATTTTTCTCATGTAAAACTTTTTTGTTAAAAATGAATAATGTCAATTTAAAAAGCAAAAGGTACGAATATAGCTGCCGGCCTTTTAGTTTTCAAACGCCAAGGTATTTATTTTTTTAACAAAAAATTCATATTCAGTTAAGTTTTTTTTAATTGATACCATCCTACCAAATTAATAGATTTATTATAATAATTTAATTTTCAATCATTTACATAAAAGTGAAGCCAAGGACCGTAAGAACATATTGACTCAAATCAATTAACATTTGTTAGCATTTCCTATTTTTTGACCGCCTGTTGAAAAAACTTATGCATCTTTGCACGATGCAAATACTGGATGGAAAAAAAACAGCCAAAACCATATTAAATACGATCAAAATCGATGTGGCCCAGCGCGCTGCCACCGGCAAGAAAGTGCCTCATCTGGCCGCAATTCTTGTAGGCTCAGATGGTGCGAGCCAAACTTATGTAAACTCCAAAGTGAGAACCTGCAATGAAATCGGATTTATTTCTACCCTGATCGAATACGAAGAGGACATCAGCGAAATGAAATTATTAGATCAAATCCAGGAACTCAACGATGATCTTTCCGTGGATGGCATCCTGGTGCAGCTGCCACTTCCTAAACATATCTCTGAAAAAAAAGTGATTGAGGCAATCGCTGTAGCCAAAGATGTTGACGGCTTCCATCCCGAAAATATTGGACGGATGATTATGGGGGAAGAAGAGGCTTTTATCCCTGCCACGCCTTACGGCATCATGTTATTATTGGAACATAACAATATTCCTACCAAGGGTAAACACGCGGTGGTATTGGGCCGCAGCAATATCGTCGGCCGCCCCATGAGTATTCTCTTAAGCAATAACGCTAACCCAGGCAACTGTACGGTTACGGTTTGTCATTCGAAGACAGAAAACTTAAATGAAATATGCAGCCAGGCCGATATTATCGTTGCAGCTATTGGCCGCGCAGAATTTTTACAACCGGAAATGGTAAAAGAAGGCGCTGTTGTTATCGACGTGGGCATTACCAGGTTGAAAGATGATTCTAAAAAATCAGGTTACCGCCTGGCCGGCGATGTGGATTTTGAAAAAGTGGCGCCCAAATGCTCATTTATTACACCGGTTCCGGGCGGCGTTGGCCCCATGACCATCGCAGCGCTGATGAAGAATACGTATCAATCCTGTGTAGCAAAAGATTAAACAGCCGCACTATTTCATGCTAAAAAAGCTGGCCGCCAGAACTTTGGCTTCGGCCAGCCATGTTTTACTATCATCCTTAAATCTCTTCTTATCAACTCCACTTCGACTACAACCCGCCAATTTCCTGTAATGGAGCATTTCTATACCATTCAGGGGGAAGGCTTTCATCAGGGCCGCGCTGCTTACTTTGTGCGGTTGGGTGGTTGCGATGTCGGTTGCGTTTGGTGCGATGTGAAGGAAAGCTGGGCATTCGACGGACACCAGGTGATGACGACAGATGAAATTGTATCAACGATTCGGCAATCAAAGGCTCCCCTCGCGGTCATTACGGGCGGCGAGCCGCTGATGCACCCACTAGACGAGCTAACCAAAGCGATTCAAGACGCGGGCATCGCGACCAACATAGAAACCTCCGGTTCGTCGCCGCTGAGCGGCAGTTGGGATTGGATTTGCCTTTCGCCCAAAAAGTTTAAAGCGCCGCTTCCGGAAATATTATCTAAAGCCAACGAACTGAAAATCATTATTTATAATAAGAGTGATTTCGCCTGGGGCGAAAGTTTTGCCCGCCAGGTATCGCCGGACTGTAAACTTTATCTTCAGCCCGAATGGAGTAAATCAGACGCGATGACGCCGCTCATCATTGAGTATATCAAGCAACATCCTGAATGGGAATTAAGCCTGCAGATTCATAAGTATATTAATGTGCCGTAAATAAAAAAGCACCCCTTATAGAAATAAACGGTGCACTCTCGAAAACTATCTGCTTAAGGAAAACTATACAATGCTAGTTGGCCCACTCTCAAAAACTACCTTTATCAGTAGAAAAAGCCGGAGAGGCCACGCTTGCTTTTGTTAACACAAAAATAGCAGCTGACACTAAAGGCCGCTGCCGAAATTGGGAAAATCCATTTACGAAATCGGGAAAAAGAAAATCCATTTATGCATCACCTAGTAAATGAATGCATAAATGGATAACAACTTGCAGCCAACCTCATTTTTATCTTCTTTTACGATAATACTTTTTTTGCTGTCCCGGCGCATATGGTTTAGCCGATTTGGAGCCGTAATATTTTTTCACCTGCCCTGGAGGCATATGGCCGCGATGTCCGTGCATAGGGCCGCGCTGATAGTGTGGATGCCCACAGGCAATAAGCCCAAATAAAAGCGCTACGATCACGGTAAAGGACAACATTCTGCTAATTGAGATTTTCATCTTTATATTATTTATGGTTTTGTAGGTCTCATGGAACCCATCATCTTTAAAAATAGTTTGCGAACACTATTCCGGAGACGATCTCAAAAACCTGAAAAATGTTAATTAAAAATAAAATCTCTAAGCCGTGCTACTAACTTGTTCAGTTATAAAATTTTGCAATGCGCTCTATATTCAAACTTCTTGCAGAAGCTTCAAATATCTCCCGGTAAACATTGTCGTTATTCATCAATGTTTCGTGTCGGCCCGACTCTACCAACCTTCCCTGCTTCAATACGTAGATCATATCCGCATCTATAATTTGGGAAATAGAATGAGAAATAATGACCACCGTGCGATTTTGTTTAACAGCATCCAGGCTGTTTTTGATTTGCTCAGTTGCAATGGCGTCGAGGCTTGCTGTGGGTTCATCCAGAAAAATAATCGGCGGATCTTTAAGAAACAGGCGCGCAATGGCAATGCGTTGCTGCTGACCACCGCTGAGTAGCTGCGCATCGCTCTGATACTGCAACGGAAGCTCCATGATCTGATCGTGCAAATAGGCTTGGGTAGCGGCGTGGGCCACTTCATCAAAAGATGCATCAATTTTTCCGTAGCGAATATTGTCTTCAATCGTTCCTTTAAAAATATGGTTCTTCTGCAGCACCAACCCGATATCGCTTCTCAAAGAACTGTTATCATACTCTTTAAGCGCCTCCCCATCCAGTAAAATTTCTCCACTGTCAGGTTCATAAAATTTGTTCAACAAATTCAGGATCGTGCTTTTGCCCGCGCCGCTTAAGCCAACAAGCGCCGTCGTTTTGCCACGCTCAATAGAGAGGCTCACATTGTGCAATGCTTTTGTGCCGTTCGCGTAGGTAAAGCTTACATGGCGCATTTCAAAGTGACCGTCCAACGCTCTGACCTTGCTGGCACCGGTTTGTTCAATAGCATCATCATCTTCTATTATCTGAAAATATGCTTCGGCATAAATAAAGGCGTCATTTACTTCATCGTAAATACGATGCAATTGCCGGATCGGTGAAGAAACATTGTTGAACAACATGATGTGCAACATGATGGCGCCGATACTGATTTGATGATCCAACACCAAATAGGCCGTGAGGATGATGATTAAAACCACGCCGATCTGCTCGACAAAGGTTTTAATACCATCGTATGTAAAATTGGTTTTGCGCGTGTACAACTGGTCGTCTGTCAACTGTTGCTGAATAGCCAGCTGCTTTTTTTCTTCTACATCTTCCCTGACAAAGCTCTTGATTACCGTAATCGATTCTATAAGATTGAGCAGGCCGTTACTTTTGTTTTCGCGCCCTCTGCGCAACTGGCGCCGGACACCCTGCAATTTTTTCGCCTGGCGGGCGCTTACATAAAAATATGCCGGTAAAATAGTAATCGCTACCAGACCGACATAAACATTAGCCATAAACATAATCACCAACGCTAATATAGAATTGCAAAACAACGGGAGGATGTCGATGAAAAAATTTTGCACCAAACGTGTCAGGCTTTCAACGCCTCTGTCGATGCGGGTTTGTAGTTTTCCCGATTGATTTTCTGCCGCGGTAAAAAAACTCATCCGGTAGCTGAGCATTCTCTTAATGGCCTTTTCGGCCAGGCTGTTACTTACATTGATCCTTATTTTTTCACCATAAAATTTTTGCCCAAACTGGATAAAAATATTGATGATTTCTTTAGCAAACAGTACCACGGAAATAAACGCTAATAACTTTACACCCTCCTGCAATGGATCAGCGGTTTGTAAAAGCGCGTCAACATGATCGACGGTGTATTTTAAAATAAGGGGATTAACCTGCGCGCTTAGCGCTCCTACCAAAGTGAGAGTCAGCGTGCCGAAAATCATCTTTCGATAAGGTTTTACAAAAGGCCAGATTTGTCGGACGATATTGACCAGATTCAAAGTTTTCGTAAACGCTTTAGCCATATCACAAATAATAAGGTTCTGTTTGGTTGGACGATTAATAAACTCAAAACTTTTATAATAAAAAAGAGCCGCTCATGCAGCTCTTCCAATAGTTGTTTCTATTTTTTTCAACTCAAAGTCTTTCAATGATACCGGCAATGCCCTGCCCGCCGCCTACGCATGCCGTTACCATTCCATATTTTTTATCCAACCGCTTGAGATCGCCTAACAACTGAACCGTAAGTTTGGTGCCAGTGCAGCCCAAAGGGTGGCCCAACGCAATAGCGCCACCGTTAATATTTACTTTGTCCGGATCGAGCTGCGCTTCCCTGATTACGGCGAGCGATTGCGACGCAAAGGCTTCGTTCAATTCTATCAAATCAATATCGTTCAAGGTTTTGCCCGCCTGCTTCAATGCTTTCGGAATCGCCGCCACAGGCCCGATGCCCATGATGCGCGGATCGACGCCGGCAACGGCCGAAGCAACAAGGCGGCCAATGGGTTGCAGCTGCAATTCGTTCATCATTTTTTCACTCATAACGATCACGAAAGCCGCGCCATCACTGGTTTGGGATGCATTGCCTGCCGTTACGGTTCCTCCGGCGGCAAACACCGGTTTCAACTTGGAAAGCGCTTCCATTGAAGTGTCGGCTCTGGGCCCTTCGTCCGTATCAACCGTAAAGTTCCTTTGCTGCTTTTTTCCTTTTTCGTCAAGATAAATTTCTTTTACCTCGATTGGCAAAATGCCCTCTTTAAAATATCCTTTACTGATGGCTTCCATTGCTTTTTGATGAGAATTGTAGCTAAACTCGTCCTGCGCTTCGCGACTGACATTGAAATCCTTCGCCACCGCTTCCGCCGTCAAACCCATGTTTAAATAATAATCCGGCGCGTCGTTGGCAATATCAAATGAAGGAACAGTTTTCCAGCCGGAAGCAGGCACCAAGCTCATACTTTCTGTGCCTCCGGCAATAATACAATCTGCCATTCCTGTGCGTATTTTGGCCGTAGCGATCGCTATCGTTTCTAAACCAGACGCGCAATAACGGTTGACAGTAACCCCGGGTGTTTCAATACCCAGCGCACGCGCCGCAATGATGCGCCCCACTTGCAAACCCTGTTCGGCTTCAGGCACCGCATTACCGACGATAACGTCATCCACCCGGCTGGCTTCTAATTGCGGAATACTGGCCATCAACCCTTTAATGACTTCAATTGCCAAATCATCGGGCCGGTAAAACCGAAACCCGCCGCGCTTGGCCTTTCCAACTGCTGTCCTGAACCCGGCTACAATATATGCTTCCATAAAAAAATTTTATAAAAGTTGCATCAACAACTATGTATTCCAAATTTAAGCAAATTCTCCGGCGGCCGATCACGCCGCTGATTGATTTGAGATAAGTTTTCTCCTTAACAAAGGCGCTCACATTTCTTATATAGATTTCAAACAAATCTTTAAATGACGGTATATTTGCGCCTGATGTACGCTTTACTTAGAAAATTATACTTTTTATTCCCTCCTGAACGCGCTCATTATATGGCGATGCATCAGTTGGGTATGCTCACTAAAACCGCCCTTGGCAAAAAGATGGTGAGTAGTTTTGCTGCGCCTGACCAGGTTTTGGAAACACGGTTCCTGAATATGTTATTGAAAAATCCGGTTGGGCTTGGCGCCGGGTTTGACAAAAACGCCATGTTTCTGAACCAATTAGAAGCGCTGGGTTTTGGGTTTGTTGAAATTGGAACCGTGACGCCGCTGGCGCAGGAAGGCAATCCGCAACCGCGTCTTTTCCGTTTGCCCGCCGACAACGCACTTATCAACCGAATGGGTTTCAACAATGAGGGCGCCGATGCGGTGGCTGAAAGATTAAAAAAATGGCGTGAGCAAAAGGCGGGCAGCCGCGAAAAATATCCCTTGATTATTGGAGGAAATATTGGTAAAAATAAAGTGACGCCCAACGAAGATGCCTGGAAGGATTACGCCATCTGTTTTAACAAATTGCATCATTTTGTAGATTACTTTGTGGTGAATGTGAGCAGCCCCAATACGCCCGGTTTGCGCGAGCTGCAGGAGAAAGAGTCGTTAAGAAAGATTATCTGGAACCTGGCCATGATCAATAATGGAAAGGCACAGGCAAAACCCATTCTTTTAAAAATTGCTCCGGACCTGACCCGGTCGCAGATAGATGATGTCATTACCTTAGCTGCGGAAGTGAAGCTGGATGGCCTGGTGATCAGCAACACGACGATTGATCGCAGCGGATTGAAAACGCCTGTTGCAGAACAGGAAAAAATCGGAGCCGGCGGTTTGAGCGGCAGGCCGGTTCGCGCACGAAGCACAGATATTATTGAATATGTAAACAAACAAACCGGCGGCAGCCTACCCATCATTGGCTCGGGCGGCATTTTTACCGGCCGCGATGCAAAGGAAAAAATGGCTGCAGGCGCTTCTTTGGTTCAGGTTTGGACCGGCTTTATCTATGAAGGGCCGGGCATTGTAAAACAAATTTGTCAATCACTATAGTTATAAAATGGATTTATTATTTATATCAGGTTCTGAACTGTTTACCTTCGAATCATTGATTAGCTTTATCATCCTCGTCGTGCTCGAAGTAGTGCTGGGCATCGATAATGTAATCTTTGTAAGCATCATTTTAAACAGGTTGCCGGAGAACCTGCAAAAGAAAGCCCGCCGCACGTGGATGGTTACCGGTATCCTTAGCCGCTGCCTGTTGCTCGGCGCGCTCAGCTGGCTGCTGGCGCAAAAGGGAAAATATATTATCCCGGAGAGCTGGTTTGGCAAAGGGTTCGACCTGGCGAGCATTGTGATGTTGGTTGGGGGATTGTTCCTGATTTATAAATCGGTAAAAGAAATTCATCATAAACTGGAAGGTGAAGATCCGAACGAAAATGCGCAAAACAAAAAGAAGCTCAGCTTTGGACAGGCCATTCTTCAAATCCTCATCATTGATGCCGTATTTTCTTTTGACAGTGTTATCACCGCAGGTGGTACTGCCAAACATCTCGAGATTATGATCGCCGCTGTTGTAGTAGCCATGATTGTTATGTTCACTTTCAGCCCGAAAATTGCAGCCTTTATTCAGAAGCACCCTACCTTAAAAATGTTAGCGCTCTCCTTCCTGGTAATGATAGGTGTAAGTTTAATAGTAGAAGGATGGAACTCCGATATGGCGCATGAACTTCATCTCAAAAACTATATTTACTTCGCAATGGCTTTTTCGTTTATTGTCGAAATTCTAAATATGGCTATGCGCAAAAGAGCGGGCAAAGTAGTGAAATTAAACGCCCCTTCCCTGGATAACGAGGGGCCTCAAAAATAAGGCGTCCTGAACCGTCCTGCTCTGGTTCTAAAATCATTTAAATCTTTTCATATAAAGCGGCCGCCACCGGCCGCTTTCGCAGTTCTACAATACTTTACAATTAATTTTATAATGTAATCAACTTTCCATCAACACCAAACCATCACCTTATTTTAATTAGGCTTAAATATGAAAAACTCTATATATATTTACCTGAATTTGTTCGCCCTTAGTAAAGCTCCAAAACTCGTTTATGAGCCATCAATCAATCCTTCAGTGCCATACAGAGCCCATCCATATTTCAGGAAAAATTCAAAATCGAGGTTTTTTAATAGGTATTGAAAAAGACCAGGAAACTATTTCTCAAATCAGTGAAAACCTCAACGATTTCTTACCAATAGATGCTGGTGCTGTTTTAGGCCAACCTTGCCATATTTTAGATTCTTACGTCGAGGGCTCCGATTTCTTATTTTCAACTTATGTGAAAGAAATCAAAAACGGCATAAAAGGCCAAAACAATGTTTACCCCATCATCAATTGCAATGGAATAGATTATTATCTAATCGATTCATATAGCGGCAATTTTTTAATTTTTGAAACGGAACCTGTACTCCAGGCTGGGGATGTATCGAGCAAAATTTTCGAGATTGTCGACACGGTCATCGGCCAAAATTCCATTTCAGATATCATGGACGCGGCCGTCTCCGAGATCAAGCAGCTCATAGGTTTTGAACGTGTTATGGTTTACCAGTTCAACCCTGATGGAAGCGGCCAGGTGGTTGCCGAAGCAGTTGACACGTCGTTGGAACCTTTCATGGGTTTACGGTATCCCGAAACTGATATACCAAGGCAAGCGCGGGAGCTATACAAAAAAAACCATATCCGTCTGATTCATGAAGCTGGAAGCGCCACCGCTTCTATTCTTTCTGTAAAACCCGCTCCTATCGATCAAACTTTTACGGTGCTGCGTGCAGTGTCGCCCATCCATATCGAATATCTCAAAAACATGAAGGTTGTGTCAAGCTACAGCGTATCGATCATGGACGACAATTCGCTCTGGGGGCTGATTTCCTGCCATCACAGCACACCAAAAATTATTGACTTTAAGATCCGGCAGGCAACGCTGCTGATTTCAAAAGTGATGATTTCGCGCATCTCAGAAAAGTTGAAAGACCTGTCCAAAAATGCAGAGCGAAAATTTGCAGCCTGCTACTCCAGATTACAGGAATTTATTATTCAGGAAAACAACTTAAAATCAAGTCTCAGTAAGGGCATACAAGATCTTTGTTTAAGCGCAAAGGCATCTGGGTTCGCCATGCTTTTTGAGGGCCAGCTCTACCATTCGGGGCAGGTGCCTGATCGGGAGCAAATTTTATCTATTATTGAATGGCATCAGGCGCAGCCAAACCGCGGCCTTTTTTATACGCAGGAATTTTGGAAAGAAGAGCCTAAAGCGCTTGACTATTATAAAAAGGCCAGCGGTATCTTAATTGCTCCCATCTCGATTGAAAACACCTATTTAATCTGGTTCAAAAAAGAACACCGTTATGTGATTCAATGGGCAGGAAACCCCAACGATAAGGAGACGGTCCCCGTGAAAGAAGATGGACAAATGCGACGCTACCTGCCCAGAAAGTCTTTTGCTGTATGGCGTGAAAGTGTGACTAAACAATCAGAAGCGTGGACAAGTGAAGAAATTGCATCGGCGCAACGCGTTGTAAGCCTTATTGAATCATCATTCGAGAAAGAAACCCGGCAGATTATGGACTACCGTGGTAAATTGAACCGCATTACAAAAGACCTCGAATTTTTCAGCTATACTGTTTCCCACGATCTTAAAACACCGCTAACGGTTATCCGGTCCTACGCTCAATTATTGATGATGGCCGGCGACTCCATGAGCCCTAAAGAAAAAGAGATTACGAAAAAAATCATGACTGGCGTTGATAAGATGTCTGACATGATTTCGGGCGTGAATCAACTGACAAGAATTAATAAAAATGAAATTGCCTTTCGCGAAGTTGAAGTGTCAACTTTAATTACGGACATCATCAGCGACCACACCATTGCACATGAATATTACAAAACGAAAATAGAAATTGGCGCCACACCTCCCATTTTGGGCGACAGCCAGCTGCTTTATCATTGCTTTTCTAATATCATTGGAAACGCTTTAAAGTATAGTTCCAAAGTGAGCCAGCCTAAAGTGACGATCAGTGGCGTGAAAAAGGATCGCTACGTTTGCTATAAAATACATGACAATGGTATTGGTATTCCGCCGGAAGACCACGCGCATATTTTCGACCTGTTTAACCGATGCCACAATGCGAGCGATTTTGAAGGTTCCGGTATCGGGCTACCTATTGTTCAGACAATTCTCGAAAAGCACAAAGGCTTCATTTGGTGCATCAGCAACCTCGGAGAAGGCACAGCTTTTTATCTCGTCTTCCAAAATAAAATGATATAAATGCTGAGCGATATTCTAAAAAAAGAAACCGCTCCGCTACATGAAGCGCTGGAAAAAACCCTGTTCTCAAAAGATATTTTTTCAGGCGCTTTTGATCTTGAAAAATACCGGCTGGTACTCCACATAAATTTTGTCGTGCACGAAGTTTTAGAACCGCAGCTCTTTGCGGCCCTCGGCCCACACGCGGCCCCGTTGTCACTGGCAGCAAGATCAAAATCGGAAGCGCTCCAAAAAGACATGCAACAGGCAGGACTTGATGTAAACATAGATCAAAACATGGTGCCGCCTGCGCCTCGTTTCGATACGCCGGCGCAGGCCTTGGGCGGCTTGTATGTTTTAGAAGGCGCCACTTTGGGCGGACGCGTCATCGTCAAGCACTTAAAGCAACAGGACATATTTTCAACAACACCTTTTTTTTACTATAACGTTTACGCCGCCGAAACGGGTACCTATTGGACATCTTTTTTAGATGTATTAAACCAAGCAAACGAAGCCCCGGACGAAGTGGTGACAGGGGCGCGAAAAATCTATCACTATTATCTCGAAGTGGCCGCTGCATTCATCGCTGCTACAAAAAACTAATCGCTGCCGCATTCTGTCTATATCTATTCAAGCTGTACTTTTGGGAAAAAGAACTCATGAGCAAAAGAGAAGATTATATTACATGGGATGAATATTTTATGGGCGTGGCGCTCCTTTCCGGCAAAAGAAGCAAAGACCCTTCCACGCAGGTAGGTGCCTGCATTGTAAACAATCTTAATAAAATTGTGGGAACGGGCTACAACGGCCTGCCAATCGGTTGCAGCGATGATGATTTTCCGTGGCAAAAACGGGGCGAATTTCTCGATACCAAGTATCCTTATGTGTGCCATGCGGAACTGAACGCTATTTTGAATAATATTGGGATGAGCCTTCAGGGTTGCAAAATATATACCGCGCTTTTTCCCTGCAATGAGTGCACCAAAGCCATCATACAGGCAGGTATTACCGAAGTGGTTTATCTGTCAGACAAACATGCCTATAAAGAAAGTTTTATCGCTTCGAGAAAGATGTTGGAAACAGCGGGCGTCAGCATGCGAAAAGTGAAGACCCGGGCCCAACACATTTTGCTTTCCTTTGATGAGAAAGACGTGTAGCTTTTAGCAAATCAAACAAGATACTTCCTGAAATGCATCATCAAAAAGTGTAAACATTGCGGGATAGCCGGGTTCGATAAACCCGATTTGCTGATCCATGCGAATAGCCCTGGCAACGCGGCTTGTACTCATTTCCACCGCTTCCTGCAGCGACGCGCCCAAATGAAGCATGGCGTTTCGAATGGCATCGGGCATGGAGATCGCAGCGCCTCCAAGATTGCCATTCTTATCCCGGTAAAATCCATCAACCAGCTCAATACTCAAATTGTCCCAATCAAACTTTTGTTTTTTTCTACCCAGAAAAGCTGCGTCCGAAAGCAAAATCAATTTATCCTTCTTTTGCCGGTAAGCAACGCGGGCTGCGGCGTAATGACAATGGCCTCCATCCAGAATCAGGGGTGCATAAACTTCCTCGTTATCAAAGACAGCGCCTACCAGGCCACACTCCCGATGCCCCATTTGATTCATGGCGTTATAAAGATGCGTCACCAGGCGCATTCCCTTAGAGAAAAAATACTGCGCTTGTTCATAGTTCACATCAGTATGCCCGATGGAGATATTGATGCCCGAACCTAATACCATAGCAAGCTGACGGTCCGTAAAAACTTCAGGCGCGATGGTCATTATTTTGATAACACCCTTGCCGCGATCGATGATTTCTTTCAATTCTTCATCCGTAGGCTTTCTTATCACCTGCGCCGGATGAGCGCCGCGCTTTAGCACGTTGATAAACGGTCCTTCGAGATGCATGCCCAGAACACCCGGCTGAACCTGCATAAATTCCCTTACAACATCGATAGCCTTGAGAATGGTTTTAAAGTCAGAAGATATAAGGGTAGGCAATATAAATCCTGTTCCGTGATCTACACTCGCCTGATACATATCCTGCAATGCCGCAGCCGAAAGTTCCTTTGAAAAATACAGGTCATAGCCGCCATTTGGCTGAATATCGATAAGCGCCGGCGCAATATTTTTGCCTTTTACATCAATAACTTTTGCGCCTGCCGGAACCGCGCGGCCAATTTCTAAAATGCTACCATTTTTAATAATGATATGCGCATCGCGCCGCACCGACTCGCCCGTATAAATAACAGCATTGCTAATTGCATGAAGCATACTTACAAATATAAATTTGATTAGGTTAAAACAAACCAAAACATCGCGCCATGCAAGCCGTCCATAAGTATAATTCTTTATTTTTACAATAGAAACCTAAACACCTTTATGAAAAAAAGATTGATTCAAATTGCCAGTATTTTTTCCTTCATCTGTTTAATAAGCCTGTTTTTGGCCTACCGAAGCGGAAAGTTTGACTATCTCTTGTTTGCGGATGAGCATGCTTTACAAAGCAGCCCTAACGGAGCGCCGGTAACATCGCCCGCGCCCATGAAAAACGAATCGCCAAAAAAAATGTTGTTGCCATCTTCTAAATCCATGGTCGTGGCAGGGCCAACTTTTCTGCAAAAAGATTCTTTCACAAAACCTGCTATCGACGCCTCGCTTCGATCTCGAAAATATCCTGTCAGAAAGAAAAAGCCTGTCAATCGTTCACTTAGGCAGGCCGATCAGCTTCGGTTAAGTAGTTCAAAATCCATCCTGATAGTCACACCCAACGATTCAGCTAAAAAAAGAAATTGATGCAAGGTTTGCTAAACATTTTAATTGCTGCGGGCGCAAGTTTTATTTTCCTTTTCCTGGTCTTCCTTCCGATGGAAAAGGCATTCCCCGCACGAAAGGGACAAAAAATTATACGAAAAAACTGGGTCCTTGATCTTTGTTATTTTCTTGGCCAATACCTTTTATGGAATGGCTTGGTGCTGCTGGCGCTACATTATTTGGGCGAAGAAGTAGATCAATGGATTCCCGGAAGATTCAGAGAGATGGTGAGCAGCCAACCGCTGTGGCTCCAGTCGATAGAAGTAATTTTATTAAGCGATTTGTTGATCTATTGGGGGCACCGCCTTCAGCATAAAATAGCTTTTTTATGGCGCTTTCATAAAGTGCATCACAGCGCAGAAGAGCTCGATTGGCTGGCAGCTCATCGCGAGCATCCGCTGGATACCATTTATACGGTAGGACTTATTAACCTTCCGGCGCTCGTTATGGGTTTTAATTTGGAAGCCCTGGCCATACTGGTAGCGTTCAGAGGCATTTGGGCCATCTATATTCACTCAAACGTTCGCCTTCCTCTCGGCCCGTTGAAATACCTGATCGGCGCTCCGGAGCTCCATCACTGGCACCATAGTATTGACAGAGACGCAGGTAATTATGCAAACGTGTCTCCGTTGATGGACCTAATTTTTGGTACTTACACCTGCCCGGCTCAGGAGCCCGAACATTTTGGTATTAAAGAGCGTTTCCCGCAAAATTACCTGGGCCAATTGCTAAAGCCGATGCTGCCGGCTGATAAAAAAAATAACGAAGAACAGCAACCGTCAACATAACGCTAACCGATTTTTAACAAAGCAGCGGCTACCATTCCGGCTGTTTCCGTTCGGAGGCGGGTTTCGCCGAGCGTTACGGGTTGATACCCTTTTTCAAGCGCGGCGCGGATTTCCTCGGTTGTAAAATCGCCCTCGGGGCCAATGAGAATGATGGAGGATGTTGAGCTGCGCGACAAGGCCTGCTTATCTGTTTCGACACAATGCGCCATATATTTATTAGGCACAGTTTCGTATTTCGCGTCAACCATCAATTTATCAAAATCCATCGCCGCCGGCATATGAAGCAGCCAGGTTTGCTGGCTTTGCAACATGGCGCTGATAAGAATATTCCTCATTCTTTCGGCTTTAAACCTTTGCCTTTCCGTGCGGCGCGTGAGAAGCGGGATCACCTCTTGAACGCCCATCTCTGCAGCCTTTTCCAGCAACCACTCCATGCGGCTGCTATTTTTTGTAGGGGCTATAGCGATGATGACGGAAGGTTCGGGGCGGGCGCTCCAGCTCACATCCTGAACAGCTACTTCACAATGCTTTTTATGATCGTTGGTAATAACCGCTTTGATTAAATGGCCTTTGCCATCGGTCAGATGCAGTGCCGCGCCAGCCTTCATCCGAAGTACCTGCACGGCGTGCCGCGAATTGTCTTCGTCCAACACGATCGACTGCTGCGCGCGATCAAAATTTTGTATGTAGAAATAAGGAAGGATCGTATGCTAAAATTAAAAAACCGGCCAATCACACAACTACCTATTCACCATCAACCATTGACTATTGACCATTGCCCATTCACCATTCACAATTGACTATTGCCCATTGCCCTATCTAAAACGGCGCTTCATCCAGCTCGTCATCGCTCATATTATTCATCTTGCTTTGCGCCTGAAATAAGCGCGCGCCGCCACCGTCCGCATCGTCATTAACAGGGCGCCAGGTACCGCCACCCAAGCCGATAGCGTTGTAAGGATCGTCGTCCCAGGTTACAAATTTTTGAATATGAAGTAATGCTTTCAGCCTGATTGTTTCCAGCGAACCATTCCGGTGTTTGGCAATCTTCACTTCCGTCAGTCCCTTCTGGTCTTCGCCTTCAGAATTAGTATTCATGTCGTAATAATCGGGGCGATATAAAAACATAACCATATCGGCATCCTGCTCAATCGCTCCCGATTCACGCAGATCGCTTAACTGCGGAACACGGCTTCCATCTTTAGTGCCTCTTTGTTCCACA